>NZ_JAPSKN010000107.1:0-8545 GCF_031181705.1 Streptomyces sp. | reverse complement strand
CTCGCGTTCGTCCGCGCGCGCCGTTGCTGAGTCGCTCATCGGGCGGTGCGGCTCGCGGCGGGGACGGTGATGAGCCGGGCGAAGTAGTCGTCCGGCACGCCCTCGCCCACGGGACGGCCCTCCGCCTCGATCCAGGCGTGGGCCGTGAAGGGAGGCACGACGCGCACGCCGGTGCACCAGGTGGGCCAGGTGCCGCCGAGCCGGCACAGCAGGACGGCGCCCAGGGACCGGGGCAGACAGCCCTTCGGCCCGGCGCAGCGCAGGCTGACCGCGCACAGGGCGTCCCGCGCGCCCCGGGCCTGCGCGGCGGTGGCGGGTGCGGCCCCGCGGCGCAGCAGCGCGAGGACGGCGCGGATCCGGCGCGGGGGAAGCAGCGACAGCGCGAGGGCGGGCAGGAGCACCAGACGCGCGGCCACGCGCCGGGTGAACGGCACACCGGTGGGGCGCTCCAGGGCGCTGGGGGTGGTCATCGGGCCAGCCCCGATTCCCGCAACTCCCGTACCAGAGCGGCCACATCGCGCTCCGCGCCGGCCCGGTCGATGTCGAACCGCGCGACGAGCGCGTCCGCCGCCGCGGCCTCGTCGCCGCCCTCCAGGAGGGTGGTGACCACCAGGGTGGCGGTGGGATTGAGCTCCCAGTAGTCGCCGCTGCGCTCGTCCAGCAGGACGGTGCCGTACGCGGTCTGAGCGGTGGAGACGTCGGGGCCGAACCGCAATGCCATGGTGCGAACTGCCTTTCTCCGGCGTGGCGTTCTCAGGAAGTGGGCGTGCGGGACAGTCCGCGCAGCCAGACCTCGGCGGCGATGGTCGAGTAGAGGATGGCGTCGCGCAGCCCGGGGGTGGCGGGGCGCCGGGCGAGGCGGCGCAGCGCGTCCCCGTCGACCAGGCCGAGCGCCTCGAGCCGGGAGTCCTCCCACAGCGCCAGCAGGTCGCCCCGGTGCCTGCGCAGCCCCTCGGCGGCGTCCATCGAGGCGGCGGCCTTGTTGGTGCGCCGCAGACACGTCTCGGGCACGATGCCGCGCAGGGCGGTGGTGAGCAGGGGCTTGTACTGCCAGGGCGAGACGCGTTCACTCGGCCGGACGGCGAGGCAGGCCTCGATGACGCGGTCGTCGAGGAACGGCGAGGCCATCGGCACCCCGGCCCGGGCGGCCATGCGGTCCCACTGGCGGACGATGCGGGTGCAGGAGCGGATCTGCTCCAGGTCGGCGTGCAGGCCGCGGTCGGGGTGGAGCGGCGTGGCCGTCGCGGCCGCCTCGCGCAGCGCCCGGCGCACCGCCTGTTCGGCGTCGGGGGTGATCCAGTCGAAGAGGCGTGGGGGCATGCCCCAGCCGAGGCTGGTGGTGACACTGGCCGGCATCGGGGCGCGCAGCTGCCCGGCCGCGTCGGCGAGCCACCTGCCGTACGGACGGGAATCGGCCAGCGCCCTGACCGTGCCGCCGAGGGGCCACTGCCACAGGGCCCGGAAGCCGCGCAGCTGCCGCCGGGCGAACAGCGGCCGGGTGCGGGCCAGCCGGTGGTAATAGGCCTCGGAGCACCAGGCCACGTGGTCGCCGCCGATGCCGGTGAGATGGAGCCTGCTGCCCCGCTCGGCCATGCCGGGCAGGTGGCGCAGGACCCGGGAGCGGTCCATGACGCCGATGGTGGGTTCGTCCAGCAGGTCGTCGATGCCCAGCAGGTCCTCGTACACCAGCGGCGAGGCGTCGGCGTCCCACACCACGTGCTCCACGTCCGGCAGGTGCTTGGCCGCCTGCTCGGCCCAGTACAGGTCGGTGTCGGCCGGATCCCGCCCCGGCCAGGTGCTGGCCACCACGCGGGCGGCGGAACGGTCGGCCAGGAAGCACAGGGAGGTCGAGTCCAGGCCGCCGGACAGGTCGCAGCTGACCACCCCGCCGCCGCGGGTCCGGGCGTCGACGGCCGCGGTGAGGGCCTCCCGCACCGACGGGGCGCCGTCGGCGAGCGGCCGGACCGGCTCCGGCGGCGTCCACCAGCGCACGTGCCGGGCACCGCGCCCGTCCGCCCCGACGTACAGCGCCTCCTGCGGCGGTACGGCGGTGACGTTCCGCCACAGCGAGGTCTCGGACAGCGGGTAGGGAGCGGGCCACAGCAGCCGTACCGCGATCCGTTCCGGGTCCGGTTCGGCGCCGAGGGCGCGGGCGAGCACGTCGGCCCGGTCGGCGGCCACCCGTACGCCGTCCACGGTGGCGTGGAAGACGAGCCGGAGTCCGGACGCGGTGCCCTGCACCCGGACACGGCCGTCGAGGGCGGCGACGAGGTGGAAGCTGCCGGGCAGGGAGCGGGCCAGGGCGCCGGCGTCGGCGAGGTCACGCAACCGCTCGGCGTGCCGGCGCAGTCGGGCGGCGTCGAGCGGACAGCAGCCGATGACGGCCAGGGCGACGCGGCCGGCCTGCGCGGTGACGATCTCCTCGTCGGCCCACCGGCCGACCAGCCAGGGCCGGCCCGAGGGGTGCGGGAGGGTGCGGGTGCCGGGGCGGGCGAAGGAGCGGGCCACGGCGGCCGCGTCCTCCCGGTCGGTGAAGACCGTGAAGTGCGCGTCGCCGGGGCCCGTCCCCGCACGTGAGTGCAGTTCCGTCATGACGTCGGGTCAGTGACCGTGGCTCGTCAGTTCTTGCTGAGGATCAGACGGTCGTTGCCGGAGCGCTGCAGGAGGCCCGTCTTCTTGCGGAAGGTCCCGAGCCGGATCAGGGTCGGCGCTTCGTATGCCTTCTTCATGGTCTCTCCTCGGTTGCGGTTGCACTGGCGCTTGCACGACCGCTTACGCGGGCGCAGCACCCAGCTATCTGCACAACCGGCGCTCAGGACAAGACCGTGAGAGACCGTCGGATGATATGCAAAGTACGGCCAAAGCCGACAACTCCCGCCCTGCGGACGGAAGTCGCCCGACCCGGGACCGCGCTCGCCCACGACTGCGCAGAAACGCTCCGAGCTGTGGGCCGGGACGACCGAACCCCGGCCGCCCGGCACAGTCGGCGGCGGGTCCCCGCGGGGAGGCTCCGGGCGCACTGGCCGCTGCGCACGTGCCCCCTTCGTGCTTCGGACGGAACGCCGCACCACGCACACGGCCCCGGGTCGGAAGCACTCCGATCCGGGGCCGAACGGTAGGCCCTGTGGGACTCGAACCCACAACCAATGGATTAAAAGTCCACTGCTCTGCCAATTGAGCTAAGGGCCCGGGCGATGTTGCCCCCACGAGCATAGCCGGAGGACGCCGGGTCTCCGATCGGGTATCGGCGTCCCGGCCGCGCCGGGGGGCGAAACGGGGCCGGAACGGCCGAGCGCCGTGGCCCGCTGGGGGGCCACGGCGCTCGTCACGCGTCTGGATCAGCCGTTGCGCTTCCAGCGCGGCTTGTCCTCGCGGCGGCCGAAGGACCCGCCGCCGCGGTGCTCGTCACGACGGCCGTAGGGGCGGTCGTGGCCCGGACGGTCGTGGCCCGGACGGTCGTGGCCGCCGGAGCGGAAGCCCGGACGGTCGTCCCGGCGGTCGCGGTTGAAGGGACGGTCGCTGCCCCGGTGCCCACCGCGCTCGTCCCGGCGGAAGCCGCCGCGGTCACGGTCGCGGTTGAAGCCACCGCGGTCGTCACGGCGCTCGAAGGAACGCCCGCCGCGGTCACCCCGGTCGTCACGGCGCTCGAACGTACGGCCACCGCGGTCGCCCCGGTCGTCGCGCCGGAAGCCGCCGCGCTCACCGCGGTCGCCCCGGTCCGCCCGGTCGTCCCGGCGGAAGCCGCCACGGTCGTCACGGCGCTCGAAGGAACGGCCGCCACGGTCGTCACGACGGTCGCGGTTGAAGCCACCGCGGTCGTCACGGCGCTCGAAGGAACGCCCGCCGCGGTCACCCCGGTCGTCACGGCGCTCGAACGAACGGCCACCACGGTCGCCCCGGTCGTCACGGCGCTCGAAGGAACGGTCACGGTCGAAGGACCGGTCCCGGTCGGCGTACCGGTCGCGCCCGGCCCCGCCGCGCTCGTCACGCCGCTCCCGGCGCTCGTAGGGCGCGGAGGTCTCGGCGCGGTCGGGACGCTCGACGTCCTTGGCGGTCGGCTGCTCGGGCACCGACACCTCGACGGCGACGGGGGCGTCCCCGGCCTCGGCGTCCGCGGCCACGGGCTCCTCGCCCCGCTCCCGCGCGACCCGCGCGAGCAGCCGGTCGGCCTCCTCGCGCAACTCGTTCGCACGGCGCTGCGCCCGCTCCAGCTCCTTGGTGAGCTGGGCGACCTCGCGCTCGGCCTGCTGCGCGGCGTTGCCCACGGACTCGGCCTGGACCTCGGTCATGGACCGGGCACCGGTGATCTCGGCGACCTCCGGGTCGAAGGCGCCGGCGCTCTGGATGATGTGGCGCGTGGCGTCGACGCCCGCGTCCTCCATCAGCCGGAAGATCTGGCGCCGCTGGTGCGGCAGGGAGAGGGAGACGACCGTACCGGTCCGGCCGGCCCGCGCGGTGCGGCCCGCGCGGTGCAGGTAGTCCTTGTGGTCGCCGGCCGGGTCGACGTTCAGCACCAGGTCGATGCCGTCGACGTGGATGCCGCGGGCGGCGACGTCGGTGGCGACGAGGGCGTTGACGTAGCCCTTCTTGAAGTCCTCCAGCACGCGGGTACGCGCGCCCTGCGTCATACCGCCGTGCAGCGCGTCGGCCTTCACACCGGAGTCGCACAGCTGCTCGGCGATGCGGTCGGCGCCCAGCTGGGTGCGGACGAAGATGATCGTGCGGCCCTTGCGGGAGGCGATCGCGGCCGTGACCGGCGCCTTGTCCTTGGGCTTCACGATGAGGATGTGGTGGGACATGGTCGTGACGTTGCCCTGGGCGCTGTCGACCTCGTGCGTGACCGGGTCGGTCAGGTAGCGCTTGACCAGCGTGGAGATCTCGTTCTCCATCGTGGCCGAGAACAGCATGCGCTGGCCGCCGGCCGGGACCTGGTCGAGCAGTTCGGTGACCTCGGGCAGGAAGCCCAGGTCCGACATCTGGTCGGCCTCGTCGAGAACGGCGATCTCCACGTTCTCCAGGGAGCAGGCGCCGCGGTTGATGATGTCGCGCAGCCGGCCCGGGGTGGCCACCAGGACGTCGACGCCCTTCTCCAGGGCGTAGATCTGGTTGCCCATGGACGTACCGCCGCAGACGACCTTCATCTTCAGGCCGAGGACGTCGCCGTAGGGCTGGAGCGCGTCGGCGACCTGCATGGCGAGCTCACGCGTGGGGGTCAGGATGACGGCACGCGGCTTGTGCTTCTCGGTGCGGCCGCCGGCGAGCTGCGCCAGGGTCGGCAGACCGAACGAGAGGGTCTTGCCGGAGCCCGTGCGGCCGCGGCCGAGGATGTCCTTGCCGGCCAGGGCGTCCGGGATGGTCGCGGCCTGGATCGGGAAGGGGGTGGTCACGCCGTTCTGCGCGAGCTTGCGCACGACGCCCTCGGGCAGGCCGAGGTCCGCGAAGGTGGCCTCGGGGGTGGTGTCGGGGCCGGCCTCGGGGGTGGCGTCGACTGCCTCGTTCTCGGGCACGACGACGTGATCAGTACTGGTGATGGACATGCGAATGCGAAACCTTCCGGAGTCTCGTCGGCACGCGCCCGTCAACTCCGTGATTCGCGATTCGCAATACGACCGCCTCAATGCGGTCCACCACGGCAAGGGAGAGTACGCGCCACACGGCGCGCTCTGCGGTGGCGCCGGGCAAGATGGGATCAAACGATCTGCCACCATACGCAGTCCGGGCCGCGTTGCGCAAACCGGACCGAGCGGAGACAGCGGGAAACCGCCCGGCCGCAGACGACGCGGAGCGCTTCCCGCACCCGTCAACCACCCACCCCCCGGAAATGTTCCCCCGACCCGGACCCCACTCCGGCACCGTCGCCCAGCGGCACCGGCCACCTCACAGCACCCGCCCGACCCATCCGGCCCGGCGGCCTCGCCCCGCTGAAGCCGGTCACTACGCCGGCGCCCCCGCCTCCGGGGCCGGTTCCCGTTGGGCCAGCTGGGGGGCGGGCGGCTCGTGGGCCGAGGACGACGGTTCCGGTGTGGGCTCCGGGGACGTCGTCGGCTCCTGGGTCGTCGGGGTCGGCTCCGGCTCGGTCGTCCGGGTGGGCGTCGGCTGGGCCGGCGGCCTCGCCGTCGGCTTGGACGTCTTCCCCGGCTTGCCGCCCCCGGGCGCGGACGCGCTCGCGTCCGGCGTCGGCGACACCTGCGGCGGCGCCGACTCCCCGGGCCGCCCGCGCTCGCCCTTCTTCCCCTTCTTGCCCTTGCCGCGTCCGCGCTCCCCGTCGGCCGCCGCGGCCCCGAACCCGCCGGCGCCGCCCGACACCGTCGAGCCGCCGCCGGACGCCTCGCCACCTCGCTGCCCCGCCGAGTGCGACGGCTTGGCACGCCCGCCCGCGTCGTCGTCGCCCACGCTCATACAGCCGGCGGCAGCGGCGACGGCCACGACGGTGGCGGCCAGGCGGACGGGTACGTACAAGGGGCGCACGGGGCCACCTCCGGAAGGGCTGATGGAGTCAACACCTCCAACTCCCGCCGCCCACAAGAGGACACGCGCCCCGTATTCACAACCCGCTCAGCCGTAGCCCAGGGCGTGAAGGCGCTCGTCGTCGATGCCGAAGTGGTGGGCGATCTCGTGCACCACCGTGATCTCCGTCTCGGCGACGACGTCCTCCCGCGACTCGCACATCCGCAGGGTCGGGTTGCGGTAGATGGTGATCCGGTCCGGCAGCACACCGGCGTACCACTCACCCCGGTCGGTCAGCGGAGTCCCCTCGTACAGCCCGAGCAGCTCGGGATCGTCCGCCGGCGGTTCGTCCTCGACGAACACCGCGACGTTGTCCATCAGTCGCGTCAGCTCCGGCGGGATCCGGTCGAGCGCCTCGGCGACCAGTTCCTCGAACTCCTCGCGCGTCATCTCCAGCACAGGCCCATTGTCGGCCACGACACCTCCGGACGAGAGCCTCCCGGCGCCGCATATCCGGCCCCGGACTTGGGCATACGGGACCAATGGCCCGCGTCCCCGCCGCAGTCCTGAGTGTCCTGAACCCGATCCGCAGGGCCCCGCGCGCCCTGGCCCGCCACTACCGCTCCCGCCAGGCGCCCGCCACGATCGCGCTCGTACCGCAGCCGCACCCGTGGACCCGTGCGGTGGGACTCGTGACCGTCGTCCTCGTCGGCGCCTGGCTCGGCCTGCTGGTCGTGGGCAACGTCCGGGTCCCGGTCGGTCCCATGAACACGACGATGACCCTGCGCCCGTCCCTCACCGGCGGGACGAAGATCAACATCTCGCCGCTGGGCGCCCTGGAGCTGAACAGCCACATCGCCCCCGTCCGCCTGGACGTCAACGTCGACCAGCTCGACCCCGACCGCTCCCAGGCCCTGGTCGACCACCCCGAACGGCTCTCGGGCCTCCAGGACGAGGTCGCCGAGGACGTCGGCCGCGGCACCCTCGACCTCGCCGCTCGCTCCGGCGTCGCGGTCGTCGTGGGCGCCACCGCCCTGGGCCTGGCGGTCTACCGCCGCCCCCGCCGCGCGATGGCCGCCGGCGGCCTGGCCCTCGCCCTGCTCGCCGCCTCCGGCGGCACGGCGTACGCCACCTGGCGCCCCGACTCGGTCCTGGAGCCCAAGTTCTCCGGCCTGCTGACCTCCGCCCCCTCCCTGGTCGGCAACGCGCGCAGCATCGTCACGGAGTTCGACGTCTACCAGAAGGAGTTGGCCCGCCTGGTCACCAACGTGACCAAGCTCTACGACGCCACCTCGACGCTCCCCGCGTACGCGCCCGACCCCTCCACCATCCGGGTCCTGCACGTCTCCGACATCCACCTCAACCCGGCGAGCTGGAAGATCATCGCCTCGCTCGTGGAGCAGTACAAGGTCGACGTGATCGTCGACTCGGGCGACACGATGGACCACGGCACGGCCGCCGAGAACGGCTTCCTCGACCCCGTCGAGGACCTCGGCGCCCCCTACGTCTGGGTCCGCGGCAACCACGACTCGATGATCACCCAGCGGTACCTGGAGGGCCTGAAGAACGTCCACGTCCTGGACGACGGCCGGGCCGAGACGATCAGGGGCCTGCGTTTCGCGGGCATCGGCGATCCCCAGTTCACCCCCGACCGCTCCAAGAGCGTCGGCGCCGAGCAGTCCCAGCAGCTCGCGGGGGCCCGCCTGGCCACGGCCCTGCGCGACCAGCGGGCCGCCGGCACCCCGGTGGACGTGGCCGTCGCCCACGAGCCCTCCGCGGCCCGCGGAGTCGACGGCGAGGTCCCCCTGGTCCTGGCGGGCCACCTCCACCACGACGAGATGGAGGTCCTGAAGTACGGCACACGGCTGCGCATCGAGGGCTCCACGGGCGGCAGCGGCCTGCGCGCCATCGAGGGCCGGCACCCCGATCCCATCGAGGCGTCGATCCTCTACTTCGACCGGGACACCCGCCATCTCCAGGCCTGGGACGAGATCGAGCTGGGCGGCCTGGGCCTCACGACGGCCGAGGTCAGCCGCCACCTCCCCGAGGAGAACCAGCCCGGCGCCTCGCCGTCCCCGAGCACGTCCCCGAGCACGTC
>NZ_JAPSKN010000240.1 GCF_031181705.1 Streptomyces sp. | reverse complement strand
ATGCGGCTGCACTTCGCCGACCGGGCGGCCTACCGCCGCAAGTCCGAGGCGCCGGTCCTGGCCGGGCTGCTGCGGGCGGCGGACGCCGAGGACGCGTTGGTCGTCCCCGAGGGCGGCAGCAACGCCGAGGCGGTCCGCGGCTGCCGGGACCTGGGCGCCGAGCTGCGCGGCCTGGCCGGCGTCGTCGCCGTGGCCTGCGGCACCGGCGGCACGCTGGCGGGGCTGGCCGCCGGTCTGGCGCCCGGGCAGCGCGCGCTGGGCGTGCCGGTCCTCAAGGGCGGTTTCCTGGCCGCTGACACGGAGGCCCTGCAGCGGGAGGCCTTCGGCGGCCGGCGCGGCGCCTGGGACATGGACGACCGCTTCCATTTCGGCGGCTACGCGCGCGTGCCCGTGGAGCTCGACGCCTTCGCCGCGGACTTCGAGCAGCGCCACGGGCTGCCCGTCGAACGCCTGTATGTCGCCAAGCTGTTGTACGCCCTCGTCGCCCTGGCCGACGAGGGCGCCTTCCCGCGCGGGACGACGGTGGCGGCCGTGATCACGGGCCGCCCCTTTCCCTGACGGCTCGCCCCCTGCCTCGACGCCGGGGCCGCTCCCGAGGGCTCCGGGGGCCCGGTCCCGCCGCTACGTCGTCTCCCGGAAGGCCGCCGCCTCCTCCAGATCCAGCCGGCGCAGCAGCGTGCGCAGCATCTCGTCGTCGATGTACCGGCCGTCCCGGAGCCGGACGAACACATCGCGCTCGGCGCTGATCATCTCCCGTGACAGCCGCCGGTAGGTGTCGTCGACGGACTCCCCGGTGACCGGGTTGGCCTGCCCGAGCCGCTCCCACACGGCGTTGCGACGGCGTTCGAGGACGGTGCGCAGCCGGTCGGCCAGCGGGGCGGGCAAAGCGTTGCGCTCGTCAAGGAGCAGTTCGTCCAGTCGTCGCTCGGCGGCCCGGGACGCCTGCGCCTGGGCGTTGGCCTCGGCGAGCGTCTCGGCCTGCGTGTCCCGCCCGGGGAACTTCAGCAGGCGGATCAGCGGGGGCAGGGTCAGGCCCTGCACGACCAGGGTGCCGATGACGGTCGTGAAGGTCAGGAAGAGGATGAGGTTGCGCTGCGGGAACGGTTCCTCACCGTCGTGCATGGTGAGCGGGATGGAGAAGGCGATCGCCAGCGAGACCACGCCCCGCATGCCGGCCCACGCGATGACGAACGGCCCCTTCCAGGTCAGCTCCCCCTCCCGCGCCCGGATGCGCGCCGACATCAGCCATGGCAGGAAGGTCGCCGGATACACCCAGACGAACCGGGTCGCGACCACCACCAGGAAGACGGCGACGGCGTACCAGGCGGCCTCGACGCCCTCGTACTCGCCGAGGCCGCGGAGCACCACCGGCAGCTGCAGTCCGATCAGCGCGAACACCGAGGACTCCAGGACGAAGGCGACCATCTTCCACACCGCCTCCTCCTGCAGGCGCGTGGCGAAGTCGACCTCCCACGCGCGGTGTCCCAGGTAGAGCGCGACCACGACGACCGCGAGGACACCGGAGGCGTGCACCTGCTCGGCGACGGCGTACGCGACGAACGGGATCAGCAGGGAGAGCGTGTTCTGCGGCAGCGCTTCCTTCACGTGGGTGCGCAGCCAGTGGATCGGCGCCATCAGCACCAGCCCGACCACGACGCCGCCGATCGCGGCGACCAGGAACTCGCCGACGCCCCCGGCCCAGGTGGCGCCCTCCCCGACGGCCGCGGCCAGGGCCACCCGGTAGGCGGTGATCGCGGTGGCGTCGTTCAGCAGCGACTCGCCCTGCAGGATCGTGGTGACGCGCGACGGCAGCCCGACCCGGCGGGCCACGGCGGTCGCCGCGACCGCGTCCGGTGGTGCCACGACCGCGCCGAAGACCAGGGCGGCGGTCAGCGGCATGCCCGGCACGATCACGTACAGCGCCCAGCCGACCACGAAGGTCGCGAACAGCACGTACCCGACGGACAGCATCGCGACCGGCCGCAGCTGCGCCCGCAGGTCGAGGTACGAGCTGTCGGTGGCGGCCGTGTGCAGCAGCGGGGGCAGGATGAGCGGCAGGACGATGTGCGGGTCGAGGGTGTAGTCGGGCACGCCGGGGACGTAGCTGACCGCCAGTCCGGCCGCGACCAGCAGCAGCGGGGCCGGCACCGGCGTGCGCCGCGCGGCCGCGGCGATCGCGGCGCTGCCGGCCACCAGCAACAGCAGTGGCATCACGTCCATCGTTCTCGCCCGCCCTCTTTTTCCGACGCGGTCTTCCGCTCGACCGTCGTAACCTGGCAATCATGAAACAGTGCACGCACGCCGACGCGCTGCCGCACCCCGAACCCGGCCCGCTCAGCGAGACATGTCCGGAGTGCCTGGCGGACGGCACGGACCCGGTGCAGCTACGGCTGTGCCTCAGCTGCGGTCACGTCGGCTGCTGCGACTCCTCGCCCGGGCGGCACGCGGCGGCGCACCACAAGGAGTCCGGTCATCCCGTCATGCGGACGCACGAACCCGGGGAGACCTGGCGTTGGTGCTTCGTCGACCATGTCCTCGTGTGAGACGGCACCACCCCGGCGCAGGACGGTCCCACCAGGACGGTTCGAGCGTCTGACGTCTGGGTACGTCAATGCGGCGCGCGCTCTTCCCATTTGGGCCCGCCCAACCCCTAGACACGGAGCGTGTCCACAGGTTTACTGTGAGTGACGGCAAGGGGTTGGGGTCCCGGGGACAGGATCGTCGAGAGCGCGATAGCGTCACCGCTGAACCACGTATCGCGTTACCCCGGGGGGCGACCCTCGGCCCTGAAACGCTTGTACCACCATGGAGGTGAGGGTGTCCCAGATCGCAGGCGAGCCCGCGACGCAGGACTTCGTGGAAGTCCGGCTGCCGGCCGCGGGTGCCTACCTGTCGGTGCTGCGTACGGCCACGGCCGGTCTCGCGGCCCGTTTGGACTTCACCCTCGACGAGATCGAGGACCTGCGCATCGCGGTGGACGAGGCCTGCGCGATCCTGCTGCAGCAGGCCGTGCCCGGCTCGGTGCTCAGTTGCGTCTTCCGCCTCGTCGACGACTCGCTCGAGGTCACCGTCTCGGCACCGACCACCGATGGTCATGCCCCCTCGCGGGACACCTTCGCCTGGACCGTCCTGTCCGCCCTCGCGGGCAAGGTCTCCTCCGCCGTGGACAAGGAGAAAACCGTTTCGATCAGCCTCTACAAACAGCGCGGCGCGGGACCCGGGCCGGCGTGAGGAACGAGGACGGGCCGGTGCGGGACGAAGAGCGCGGCACACGAGAGCTGCCGGCCGAGGGCACGGGCGTGAGCGGTCCGCCCGGAGCCCGGCGCATGGCGGAGGGCATCGACGGCATCCCCGAGCAGGCCCGCCCGCATCCCGAGGACGACTCCGCGGGGGCCGTCCTCCCGGGCGGCGGGCGACACGGCCAGGACGGTGCCGTGCGGAGCGCGCCTCCGGGCGGGGGGATCACCACCTCCCCGGCCCAGGGGGTTCCCCCCACTCGCGCGAAGTCGAGCGGGGCGGAGGAGGCGAGGGCTCGGGGAAGGGCGACGGGCGGGACGATGAGCGAGCACGAGCGACACTCCGAGGACGAGGCGCCGAGCGCACAGCGCGCGCACGGTGCGCAGCACGGCACCCCGGACCGCAGCGGCGCGCGTGAGATGTTCCTCAAGCTGCGCACGCTGGACAGCGGCAGCCCGGAGTACGCGGAGCTGCGCAACCAGCTGGTCCGCATGCACCTGCCGCTCGTCGAGCACCTCGCGCGCCGCTTCCGCAACCGCGGCGAGCCGCTGGACGACCTGACCCAGGTCGCCACGATCGGTCTGATCAAGTCGGTCGACCGCTTCGACCCGGACCGCGGCGTGGAGTTCTCCACGTACGCGACCCCGACGGTCGTCGGCGAGATCAAGCGGCACTTCCGCGACAAGGGCTGGGCGGTGCGGGTTCCGCGCCGGCTGCAGGAGCTGCGGCTGTCGCTGACCACGGCGACGGCCGAGCTGTCGCAGCTGCACGGCCGCTCCCCCACGGTCCACGAGCT
>NZ_JAPSKN010000007.1:74938-77388 GCF_031181705.1 Streptomyces sp. | reverse complement strand
CGAACCGGACGGCGGGACCGGACGGCACCTCGTCGGCGGGACGGGACGGCACCTCGTCGGCGGGGCCGGGGAACCCCCCGGCCCCGCCGCCGTTCACGCCGCCGGCCGCATCTCACGGGACGTCAGCACGCGCCGCGCCTTGCGCACCGCCCGCCGTACGAACGTGTCGACGCCGCCCTCCCGATAGCCCGGGAACGCGCGGGCCTCGCGGGGCCCGGCGAGGTAGACCGCGTCGGGAATGCCCGCGGCGCGGTCGCGGAAGTGCGGATAGGCCAGGTAGACGCGGCGGCCCTTCTTCTCCAGGAGGGCCGCGGCCTGCTTCTTGGCCTTGACGAACCGCACCACGTCCAGCAGCAGGTCCGGGCGCTGCTCGGCGACCAGGTGCAGCCGCAGCCGCTCGTGGACCTTCAGACGCTCGGCGACGCCCTCGGTCCAGTGGGCGTCCATCAGCGGCTTGGCCAGCTCCAGCTTGTGCCGGCGGACCTCCTCGCTGTCGGTGGCGAACTTCGGACCGAACTGCGGCAGCAGCGTGACCAGGAAGGGCCGGACCATCAGCAGATCGCGCCGGCTGCCCGCCGGGACGAGGTCGGCGATGAGGTTCATCAGGGCCCGCGCGGAGTCGAAGCGCAGCGTGTAACTGCCGCTCTTGGTCACGTGCTTGCCGTCGTCACGCCCGACCAGGTAGTAGCAGGTGTGGTCGGCGACCACCGAGACGCCGTTCGCCCGGAGGTAGGCCTCCATCGTGAACAGCGCGTCCTCGCCGGTGAACAGCGACTCGTCGAACCGCATGCCGTGCCGGTCCAGCAGCTCGCGGCGGAACAGCTTCTGCGCGCTGAGGGTGAACTTGATGTTGGAGGAGTAGACGTCCGTCCGCTCCACCGTCTTCCCCCACATGGACTTCGGGGCCGAGCGGTTGACGCCCTCGACCTTGCCGAGGACGACGTCGGTGCCGGCCCGGTCGGCCATGGCGACCATCCGCTCCAGCGCCTCGGGGCCCAGCCGGTCGTCGGCGTCCAGGAAGAAGACGTAGCGCCCGCTCGCCTTGCCCAGGCCGACGTTGCGCGGGCCGCTGGGGCCGCCCGAGTTCTCCTGCCGGATCACCAGCACGTGCATGGGCGCCCGCTCGGCGAACTCCTCCAGGTACTCCCCCGTGCCGTCCGTCGATCCGTCGTCCACCGCGATGACCTCGACGCGGTCCGGATCGATGGTCTGCGCCTCGACGGACGAGAGGCACTCGATCAGATACGGCATCGCTTCGTACGCCCCGATGATCACGCTCACATCAGGCTGCGTCACGGTCACGTTTCCCCCTAGTCAATGGGATATTCCCCCCGTATCGCCTCATTCGCTACTTGGTAGACGGGTGATCGAGGCAAGCGGTTGCCTCGCACACAGGTATTAGTGGGACACGTCACATGGTGAACGGACAGGGAACGGGAGACCACAAGGGCTCGGCCCCCGAGGAACTCCTCGGGGGCCGAACGCCTCAGCGGTGGGCGGCAGTTCAGCCCGTGCCTACTCCGTCCGTGTCACCGGCCGTGGACACCCGCTGCCCGGGCAGGGCGGTCGCCAGCTCGGCCTCCGCCTGGGCCAGGGCGGCCGCGTCCCGTGACTGCTGCCCGACGTTGCGCGTCTCGGCCTTGAGCGCGAGGTTCGCGACGGCGGTGTTGAACTGCTGAAGCGAGGTCGGCTCGTCCGGGCCCAGCAGGTACTGCTTGAGCTCCTTGCGGTCCTCGGCCAGCGGGTCGGCGGCCGGGTCGCGCACGGCGCTCAGCAGCTCGCCCAGCTCGTTCGCGCTGTTGGAGAGGATCACCGCGGCGCGCACCGCCGTGTTGTTCCGCTTGAACTCCTCGGCGCCCACCTCGGCGGAGTCCGTCACCGCGTACGGCTTGCCGCTCGCGATGAAGTCGGAGACCACGCTGGAGATGTCGGAGACCATCGCGTCGGAGACGTTGAAGCAGTCGTACAGCCGCGGCTCGGGCCCGGTGATGACCCGGTGCTCCCAGCTGGGGAAGGAACGCCAGTAGGCGTCGTTCCACTCGGCGCGCAGCCGGGCGGCCTCCTCGTGCCGGGCGACGTCGAGCACGCCGTCACGGGTGGCCTCGGCCTCGTCGCCGCGGTCGCCGCCGGTGCCGGCCAGCTGCGCCAGCCGGGCCTCGATCCGGTCCAGCTCGGCCTTGGCCTGCGCCTGGACGGCGGTGTCGGCGACGAAGCGCGGGTCGAGGGCGCGCTGCGCGGCGGCCTTGCGGACCAGGGCGGTGATGCGCTGGTGGGCGGCGCCGGCCTCCTTGCTGACCGTGCCGGTGAAGGGGTGCGGCTTGTACAGCACGCGCACGGGCGGATCCGCCGCGACCAGCTTGCGCACGATGTTCTCGCCGGCCAGCACGATCGAGGTGTTGCCCGGGTTGCCGTCCCAGCCCTCCCAGGTGGGGGCGTACAGCACCGTGGGG
>NZ_JAPSKN010000007.1:0-74838 GCF_031181705.1 Streptomyces sp. | reverse complement strand
CAGCACGCGCACGGGCGGATCCGCCGCGACCAGCTTGCGCACGATGTTCTCGCCGGCCAGCACGATCGAGGTGTTGCCCGGGTTGCCGTCCCAGCCCTCCCAGGTGGGGGCGTACAGCACCGTGGGGATGCGGCCCTCGGGGACGCCCTGCCAGGTCTGGATGGGCGCGAGCTGCGGGCGGCCGACCTCGACGATGTCGTCGTCGCGGACACCGACGTCGGCGATGGCGTAGCGGTCGCGGCCCGCGCGGCCGGCCGTCCACACCTCGTCGTAGACCTTGCTGAACGGGTTGACGCTGGCGAGCTTGTCGCTGTCGCCGTGGCCGATGAAGACGTGCTTCATGGTGGGCACGCGCAGCAGGTGGATGTTCTTGCCGACGTTGGCCGCGTACAGCGCGACGCGCACCGTGGACAGGTCCAGGTTCATCAGGTGCACCCCTCCGGGCACGCAGATGACCGGGACCGTGGTGGGCGCCAGGTTGTTCAGGATGACCCGCTCGCGCAGGATGATCAGCGGCCTGGAGTCCAGCTTCTCCATCGTGTCCAGCCACATGTTGACCTGGTACGCGGAGTCCTTGGAACCGGAGAAGTACAGCACCGTCTCGGGCTTGTACTCGCCCAGCCAGTCGTCGACGGCGGCCAGCACGCGCTCGGCGTTCGGCGGGATCCTCCGGCCGCGCACGTACGGCACCAGCGCCAGGACGTACAGGGTGGCGAGGGCCACCGTGACGCCGATGCCGGCGAAGCCGATCAGGGAGGACTCCAGCTGCGCGGCGAGCAGGATGCCGACGACCGCCGCGAGGTCGAGGTGCAGCATCTTCTCGGCGGAGCGGTGCAGCAGCCGGCGCGGCGGGGCGTCCGGGATGCGGATGCGGGACTTCAGGTCCACGTTGCGCGTGGCGACCGGCATGCGGCGGCGGTTGCGGATCAGCTGCACCAGCGCGCCGTGCGGGGCCTGCAGGCCGTAGAAGGCGATGAAGCAGGCGATCGCGCCGTAGTAGATCAGGTTGTCCGCCAGGGACAGCCGGGCCAGCAGCAGGACCAGGAGCAACTGCCGGATCAGGAACCGGATCGACAGGCCGGCCCGGACCTTGCCGAGGCGGTTGATCAGGTAGCTGCCCTTGCGGTGCAGATAGTGGTCCGCCAGGTACGTCACGGCGGCCGCTGCCGCGAAGGCGGGAACGCTCGGGACGAGCGCGGCCAGCATGAGGGCGGGGAAGCCCGCCACCATGAGGACCGCCGCGGCCAGCTCGGCCGCGCTGCCCACCCGGGCGACGCGAATAGCGGTGGATATCACGGAGAAACCTGCTCTTGGGAGGGGTGTGCCGGTCTTGGTTCTGAATGCGGCTGGTCTGTGAATATTCGCGGGACTGTATGGATTCAGGCCCCTGCGAACACTCCTGTTGACACATACCCGTGAACAGGAGGGCGCAGAGGCCTGAATTACCGAAGTCTAATTGCCGCCAATTATTACACGCCGTCCTGCCGGTCCAGCACCGAGGCCAGCGCCTGCTCGAAGCCGGACGCGCGGGCCGCGCCGGCCGTCGGGTCCTGCTGGCGGACGTCGATGACGTGCCCGGTCAGCTCGGACAGCAGCACGTCGAGCGACGTACGGGCGACCGCCTCGGAGGACAGCAGGGAACCCGCGGGCTCCTGGCCGAAGGCCTTGGTGCGCATGGGGGTCGCGGTGCGCTCGGGGTTGATGCAGTTGACGCGGACGCCGTCGCCGGCCCACTCGTCGGACAGGGCCTGGGTGAGGTTCACCATCGCGGCCTTGGTCGAGGAGTACAGGCTGTACTCGGCGCGGCCGCGGGTGTAGCTGCTGGAGGTGTACAGCAGCAGCTGGCCCTTGGTCTCCGACAGGTACTTGTACGACGAGCGCGCGATCTGCACCGGGGCCAGGTAGTTGACCTTCAGCGCCTCCTCGATGGTGGCGTTGTCGGTCTCGGCGAGCTTGCCGATGCGCAGCACGCCGGCGGTGTTGACGACGTAGTCGATCCGGCCGGTCTCGGCGTACGCCTTGGACAGCGCGTCGTCGACCTCCTCCGGGTTCTCCACGTGGGTGCCGGTGGTGGAGCGGCCCAGCGCGTAGACCGTGGCGCCGTAGGACCCGGCGAGTTCGGCGATGTCCTTGCCGATGCCGTAGCTGCCGCCGAAGACGACGATCGTCTTGCCGGTGAGCAGCTCGCGGTAGGCCTGCTCGGAGACCTGCTCGGGCGCGGCCGTGGAGGCGAGCTGGAAGAGCTTGTCGGCGATGAAGACGTCGACGGGCTGGGTGACCTTCATGTTGTACTCGTCGCCCGCGACGACGTGGATCGGCACGTCGGGCAGGTACTTGAGCACGACGGAGCAGTCGTCGGTGGCCTGGAAGTTGGGGTCGCCGGCGGCGACCTCGTAGGCCCGCTTGATCGTGGACAGCTTGAAGGCCTGCGGCGTCTGGCCGCGGCGCAGCCGGGAGCGGTCCGGGATCTCGGTGATGAACTCGCCGTCCTCGCCGTGCGTGCGCGTGACGATGATGGTGTCCGCGGAGGGGATGGCCACGTCGACGGCCTGGTAGCGCTCCAGCGCGGTGACGCAGTCGTCGATGACGCGCTGCGACAGCAGGGGGCGTACGGCGTCGTGGAAGAGGACGTTGAGGTCCTCGCCCTCGGCGAGACCCTCACCGAGGGCCGCGATGGCGCGCTCGGTGGTCTCGTTCCGCGTGGAACCGCCCTCGATGATCCTGGTGACCTTCTTGAATCCGGCCTTCGCGACGATCTTCTCGACGTCGGGCACGTAGCCCTGCGCCATCAGCACGATGATGTCGTCGATCGAGTCGGCGTTCTCGAAGGTGGTCAGCGTGTGCTCGATGACTGCCTTGCCGGCGATCTTCAGCAGCTGCTTGGGGATCGACAGACCCACCCGCTGACCGGTGCCACCGGCCAGGATCACTGCGGTGGTACGGGGCTTGGCTATGTGCTGGGACACAGGTGACCTACCTTGGGGCGACAGGGAACTTCGAAATGGTCCCACTCTTGGTTACCGCAGTGCAAGGTGAGCGCCCTCCGCCGCATATGTGCGCGCAACCTGTCATTCACCTGGTACTGCTGGTGATTGGCGAGACGGTTCCACGGCGTCGCGGGGGCCCCTCTAATTGCTGTGAGTAACTCCACAAGGAGTTCCTGATCAAGATTCCGCAGCAATTCGGTCTCGGCGCGGGCAAGGTGGCGCCCGCGCGCCGAACCTCCGCCCGTACGGCGGGAGCCCGGGACTCCGAAGAGTCCCGGGCTCCTGTGCGTCCCCGGCGTGGCGGTGTGGCGGTCAGACGACCTGCACGCCCGGCCGGCCCGCCTCGACCCGCAGCCGGGCCAGCGTGCTCGGCGTCGCCCGCGGCTGCCGCACCGTGTCGACCACCCGCACCTGGGCGTCGATGCCGGCCCGGCGGATGTCGAACAGGTGGTAGCCGCGGTGCGCGTCGAGCAGTTTCCAGTGCGGGTTGTCCGGCCGCCGCGGGTCCCACTCCCTGCGGAAGGCCTCCTGGTCCTGGTCGCCGTTGCTGGAGATGGAGGTGCCGACGAACTCGGCGCCGACGACCGCGGAGTCCGGGTCGGCGTAGTCCTCCTTGAGGTCGCTGATCATCGTCAGGTGCCGGTCGCCGGAGAGCACCACCGGGTTGCGGACCTGCCTGAACTCCTCCATGAACCGGTTGCGTTCGGCCTGGTAGCCGTCCCAGGCGTCGTAGAACCAGAGCTTGCCCTCGCCCACCTTGAGGTCCGTCTCGGCCATCATGATCTGCGAGGCGATGAGGTTCCAGCGGGCGGGCGAGTCCTGCAGGCCGTTCAGCAGCCACTGCTTCTGCCGCGCGCCCAGCATGGTCAGCGACGGGTCCTGGGCGCCTTCCTGGCTGGTGGCCTGATCGCTGCGGTACTGCCGGGTGTCCAGGACGTTGAGGCGGGCCAGGCGGCCGAACTCCAGGCGGCGGTACATCCGGATGTGCGGGCCGTTCGGCACGGCGCTGGCGCGGACCGGCATGTGCTCGTAGAACGCCTGGTAGGCCGCGGTCAGGCGGGCCACGAACGCGTCGTGCGGCTGCTTGTCCGGGTCCTGCGGGATCTCGCCGGCGAAGTCGTTGTCCACCTCGTGGTCGTCGAAGCTCACCACGAAGGGCGCGCTGGCGTGCATCGCCGCGAGGTCCGGGTCGGTGCGGTACTGGGCGTACCGGTTGCGGTACTGGACGAGGCTGAACGGCTCGCCGGTGCCCTCGTGCCGCCGCAGGGCCGTCGCCGAGGGCGTGGACTCGTAGATGTAGTCGCCGACGAACACCACGACGTCCGGGTCCTGCTGCAGCATGTCCGCGTAGGGCGTGAAGTAGCCGTGCTGCCAGTTCTGGCAGGAGGCGAGGGCCATGCGCAGGGAGCCACCGGAGCTGTGGCGGTGGGGCGCGGTACGGGTGCGGCCGACGGGCGAGAGCTGGCCGCCGGTGCGGAAGCGGTACCAGTGGGCACGGTCCGCGCGCAGTCCGCGTACGTCCACGTGAACGCTGTGCCCGTACTCGGGCCGGGCCTGGGCGGTGCCCCGGCGGACGACCTTTCTGAACCGGTGGTCCTCGGCGACCTGCCACTCCACGGGCACCACACGGTCCGGCATGCCACCGCCGTTCAGCGGGTCCGGGGCGAGCCTGGTCCACAGCACGATGCCGTCCGGGAGCGGGTCCCCGGAGGCGACGCCGAGGCTGAACACCCCGTCGGGCAACGGCGTTCCGGCCGCCTGCGCGGCGGCCGGAAACCACAGGCCGGCGGAGGACGCGGCACCGAGCACCGCGGCGCCGGCGGTCAGAAAGCGACGTCGGTCGGGGGATACTGCTCCGGTCATCGGCGGACTCCCTTACCTCGCTGGCCACATGGACACGGGGAAGCTTCACGCTCGCGGGCGGTCCGCCCGCTGAACGCCGGGGTTCACGTACATGACAACTAAGCAGACAAAAGAAGACCCGCCGCCAGCGCTGGAACAAGCCGTTGCGGGGGCGAGTCTGACAGGTGTTCAGCTAGAGGTGGGTGAGCGAAACCCCGAGGGCGGTGACCGCGCGGGAGGGGTCAGGGCTCCTCATCCGCGCGGCCCCGTACGACCCGTCGGGGGAAGGGCTCGGCTCAGAACGGCTCGAAGTCGTCGAACTCCTGCTGCGCGTCGTCCCGCTCGGCCTGCCGGTCCCGGCGGCGCTGAGCGGCCGGACGCGGCTCCTCGAAGCGGTGGTCCTCGCCCCGCCGGCCGAGCATCTCGGCACCGGCCGTCACGGACGGCTCCCAGTCGAAGACGACCGCGTTCTCCTCGGGGCCGATGGCGACGCCGTCGCCACCCCGGGCGCCGGCCTTCATCAGGGCCTCCTCGACACCGAGCCGGTTGAGCCGGTCCGCCAGGTAGCCGACCGCCTCGTCGTTGTTGAAGTCGGTCTGCCGCACCCAGCGTTCGGGCTTCTCGCCGCGCACCCGGAAGACGTCGTCCTCGCGGGTCACGGTGAAGCCCGTGTCGTCCACGGCCTTGGGCCGGATGACGATGCGCGTGGCCTCTTCCTTCGGCTTCGCGGCGCGCGCCGTGGCCACGAGCTCGGCGAGCGCGAACGACAGCTCCCTCAGCCCCAGGTGCGCCACGGCCGACACCTCGAAGACGCGGTAGCCGCGCGCCTCCAGGTCGGGCCGCACCATCTCGGCCAGGTCCTTGCCGTCCGGTACGTCGATCTTGTTCAGCACGACCAGGCGCGGCCGGTTGTCCAGCCCGCCGTACTGGCGCAGCTCCTCCTCGATGATGTCGAGGTCGGAGAGCGGGTCGCGGTCCGACTCCAGCGTGGCGGTGTCCAGGACGTGCACGAGCACACTGCACCGCTCCACGTGCCGCAGGAACTCGAGCCCCAGGCCCTTGCCCTGGCTGGCCCCGGGGATCAGCCCGGGCACGTCGGCGATGGTGTAGACCGTCGAGCCGGCCGTGACGACGCCGAGGTTCGGCACGAGCGTGGTGAAGGGGTAGTCGGCGATCTTCGGCTTGGCCGCGCTCAGCACCGAGATCAGGGACGACTTGCCCGCGCTCGGGTAGCCGACCAGCGCCACGTCGGCGACCGTCTTCAGCTCCAGGACGATGTCCTGCACGTCCCCCGGCTCGCCGAGCAGCGCGAAGCCGGGCGCCTTGCGCCGGGCCGAGGCCAGGGCCGCGTTGCCGAGCCCGCCCCGGCCGCCCTGCGCGGCGACGTACGACGTGCCGTGCCCGACCAGGTCCGCGAGGACGTTGCCCGCCTTGTCCAGCACGACCGTGCCGTCCGGCACCGGCAGGACCAGGTCCTGCCCGTCCTTGCCGGAGCGGTTGCCGCCCTCGCCGGGCTTGCCGTTGGTGGCCTTGCGGTGCGGGGAGTGGTGGTAGTCGAGCAGCGTGGTGACGGACTGGTCGACGGTGAGGATCACGTCCCCGCCGCGACCGCCGTTGCCGCCGTCCGGGCCGCCCAGCGGCTTGAACTTCTCACGGTGGACGGAGGCACAGCCGTGGCCTCCGTTACCCGCGGCGACATGCAGTTCGACGCGGTCCACGAAGGTGGTCATGGTGGGTGCCTCCAGAAGTACGTACGAGATTTACTTGTTCAACGCGATGTACTTGTTCAACAAGCGAAAGGCGGACCCGCCTTCCCGCAACGGGAAGTGAGGTCCGCCTCGCGAGAGTGTCCGATCAGGCGACCGGAACGATGTTCACGACCTTGCGGCCACGGTGGGTGCCGAACTGCACCGAACCGGCCTGGAGCGCGAACAGCGTGTCGTCGCCGCCACGGCCGACGCCCGCACCCGGGTGGAAGTGGGTGCCGCGCTGACGGACCAGGATCTCACCAGCGTTGACGACCTGACCGCCGAAGCGCTTCACGCCGAGCCGCTGGGCATTGGAGTCGCGACCGTTCCGAGTGGACGATGCGCCCTTCTTGTGTGCCATTTCTCCTCAGTCCCTTACTTCGCAGCCGTGGGGATCTCGGTGACCTTGATCGCCGTGTACTGCTGGCGGTGGCCCTGGCGACGGCGGTAACCGGTCTTGTTCTTGTAGCGCAGAATGTCGATCTTCTGCCCCTTGTGGTGGTCCACGACCTCGGCCTGGACCTTGATACCGGCCAGCACCCACGGGTCGCTGGTCACGGCGTCGCCGTCGACAACGAGCAGGGTCGAGAGCTCGACCGTGTCGCCAACCTTGGCAGTGGAAATCTTGTCAACCTCAACGATGTCGCCGACAGCAACCTTGTGCTGGCGACCACCGCTGCGCACGATGGCGTACACGCGGAACTCACTCTCTCGCTCGGGAAACGGCACCCCCGCAGGCCAGCCGCCCGGCAGAGCGGGCGGCCTCTCCTGGGCGCCCGGCGCCCGGAGGATGAGGTTTACGGGGATGTGACGCGTCAGTCGACACGCCGACGGTCAAGGTTACGGGGCCGCGGTCGAGGGGGTCAAACCGAGCCGGGCCCCCGGCCTGTGCGTCCGGTCACTCCGGACCCACGGGCCGACACCCGGGGCGTGCGCGTGGCCGCGCACGCCCCGTTGTGTCCGCCGTACGGGTCAGCCCTCGTCGGTGGAGGCCGTGACGGAGGAGAGCGTCTGCTCGGCCGCCGCGGTCTTCTTCGACGTGGCCTTCTTGGCGGCCGTCTTGGTGGTCTTCGCCGCCTTCTTGGCCGTCGTCTTCTTGGCCGCGGTCTTCTTCGCCGCGGTCTTCTTGGTGGCGGCCTTCTTCGCCGTGGCCTTCTTGGCCGTCTTGCGGGCCGTCTTCTTGGCCGCTGCGGGCTCCTCGCCCGTCTCGGCCGTCTCACCCGCGTCGGCGGCCGGAGCACCGGTCTCCGCCGCGGGTTCCTCCGCCGGGGCCGACGGGACGACCACGACGGCCGCCTCCTCGGACGCGGTGGGCGCCGTGGACTTGCGCACGGCCCGGCGCCGCGGACGGGCCGGAGCGGCGCTCTCGGCGGGCGCCTCGGCGACCGGCTCGGCGACCGGCTCGGCCTGCGGGGCCTCGGACACCGCGGGCGCGGTCTCGGCCACCGTCACCACGGCGGCCTCGGCCCCCGCCGGCGAACCGGCCGGAGCGGACACCTTGCGGGTGGCCCGCCGCCGGGTGCGGCCCTTCGGCGCGGCCTCCTCGGCCGCAGCGGCGGGAGCGGGCTGCTCGGGCTGCGCCGCCTCCACCACCGGGTCCTCCACGGCCATCGGCTCGGCCTGCGCCTCGGCGGCCGGCTCCGGCTGCACGGGACGGGCGACCTCCTCCGCGGCGGTGACGTCCTGGGCCGTGGGCACCTCGGCGGCGTCCGCGACCGGCTCGGCCGCCCTGCTCTCCGCCCTCACGGACTCGCCGCGCGGCGCGCCCGCCGGGGCCGACGCCCGCCGGCTCGCCCGGCGCCGCGACCGGCCGCGGGTGGCCGCGGCCTCCGCCTCGGCGGCGCTGCTGTACAGCTCCTCGTCGGGCTCGAAGGCCGGCTCGGGCAGCGCGACCGGTTCGGCGGCCTCGGCCACGACCTCGGCCTCGGTCTCGGCCTCCTGCTCGGCGCTCTCGACGGCCGCCTCGTGGACGTGCGGCTGCTCGGCGGCACCGGCACGGGCCCGCTTCTTGCGCTTGCCGCCGCCCCCGGTGGAGGTGGGCTGCTCCATGTGCACGATGACACCGCGCCCGTTGCAGTGGACGCAGGTCTCGGAGAAGGACTCCAGCAGGCCCTGGCCCACCCGCTTGCGGGTCATCTGCACCAGACCCAGCGAGGTCACCTCGGCGACCTGGTGCTTCGTACGGTCCCGGCCCAGGCACTCCAGCAGGCGCCGCAGCACCAGGTCCCGGTTGGACTCCAGCACCATGTCGATGAAGTCGATGACGATGATGCCTCCGAGGTCGCGCAGCCGCAGCTGGCGCACGATCTCCTCGGCCGCCTCCAGGTTGTTCCTGGTGACGGTCTCCTCCAGGTTGCCGCCCTGGCCGGTGAACTTTCCGGTGTTGACGTCGACGACGACCATCGCCTCGGTCCGGTCGATCACCAGCGAGCCTCCGCTGGGCAGCCAGACCTTGCGGTCCAGGGCCTTGGCGAGCTGCTCGTCGATCCGGTACGTGGCGAAGACGTCGACCTCGGAGGTCCACTTCTGCAGCCGCCCGGCGAGGTCCGGGGCCACGTGCGAGACGTACCCGTGGATCGTCGACCAGGCCTCGTCGCCGCTGACGACGACCTTGGAGAAGTCCTCGTTGAAGATGTCGCGCACGACCCGGACGGTCATGTCCGGCTCGCCGTGCAGCAGCGTCGGCGCGTTGCCGCTCCTGGCCTTCTTCTGGATGTCCTCCCACTGCTGCTGCAGCCGCTCGACGTCCCGGCGCAGCTCGTCCTCGCTCGCGCCCTCGGCGGCGGTGCGCACGATGACGCCCGCGTCCTCGGGGACGATCTTCTTGAGGATGGTCTTCAGCCGGGCCCGCTCGGTGTCGGGCAGCTTGCGGCTGATGCCGGTCATGGAGCCCTCGGGCACGTACACGAGGTAGCGGCCCGGCAGGGAGACCTGGCTGGTCAGACGGGCGCCCTTGTGGCCGATCGGGTCCTTCGTCACCTGGACGAGCACCGACTGGCCGGACTTGAGGGCGGACTCGATGCGCCGTGGCCCGTGGGCCATGCCCAGCGCCTCGAAGTTGACCTCACCGGCGTACAGCACGGCGTTGCGGCCCTTGCCGATGTCGATGAAGGCGGCCTCCATCGACGGCAGGACGTTCTGCACCTTGCCGAGGTAGACGTTGCCGACGTACGAGACCGCCTGCTCCTTGTTGACGTAGTGCTCGACGAGCACGTCGTCCTCAAGAACGCCGATCTGCGTGCGGTCGCCGTGCTGGCGGACGACCATCACGCGCTCGACGGCCTCGCGGCGGGCCAGGAACTCGGCCTCGGTGATGATCGGAACGCGCCGGCGGCCCTGCTCACGGCCCTCGCGGCGGCGCTGCTTCTTGGCCTCCAGACGCGTCGAGCCCTTGATGGACTGCACCTCGTCGGACGGCTCGGCGCTCTTCTCGCGGGCGGGCCGGGGCTCGCGGACCTTGACGACCGTGCGCTCGGGGTCGTCGTCGGACAGGTCGGCCTCAAGGCCGGAGTCACCGGCGCGGCGACGGCGGCGACGGCGCCTGCGGCTGCTGCTGGAGCCGCCCCCACCGGACGAGTCGTCCCGGTCGGTGGCCTCGTCGGCGTCCTCCCGGTCCTCCTCGGTCTGCTCGGCGGCGTCCTCGGCGTCCTGTGCGGCGTCGGTCTCGTCGGAGTCGCCGTCCGCTGCGTCGCCGTCGCTCTCGGCGGACTCGCCGCGACGGCGGCGGCGACCGCCCCGGCGGCGGCGCCGGCGCGAGCCGGGCCCCTCGGAGTCGTCCTGGTCGTCGTCCTCGACCTGGTCCTCGGCGGACTCCTCGGCCTCCTCCGGCTCCTCGACGGCCGTCTCGGCGGCCGGGGCCTCGGGCTCCTCGCCGCCCCGGCGCCTGCGACGGCGACGGGATCCGGGGGTCTGCTCGTCCCGGTCGGACCGGTCGTCGCGTCCCTCCGGGGTCTCCGGCGTGTCCGGCGTGTCCTGCGTGAGGTCCTCGGGGTCCTCGGCGGTACCGGCCACCTCGGCTGCGGCCGCGGCGGCGGCCCGCTCCGGGGTCTGGAACTGGGGCTCGGTGAAGACGGGCGGCTGGAAGAGGGCGACGGCGGGCCGTGCCGGGCGCGCCGGTCCCTCGTTCTCACCGGCGGCCGTACCGGCGGCGCGCCCGGCGGGCTGGGCGGGCTCGGCGAATCCGCCGGCGGCCCGGCGCACGACCCGGCGGCGACGCCGCGGGGCGGCGTCCTCGGCGGGCTCGGCGGCGGGGGCCTGGGCGGTGGCTTCGGCGGGGGTCTCGGACGCGGCGGGGGCCTGGGCGGAAGTCCGCGCGGCGGGCGCGGCCTCTTCGGCGTCGGTGACGGGGGCCGTCTCGGCGGCGGCCTTGGAGCGGGACCGGGACCTGGACCTGCGGGCCGGTTCGGCGGGGTTCTCGGTCACAGGGGCCTTCGCCTCCTCGGGCGATTCCGCGGGCGCCTCGGCGGACGCGGCGGTGGAGCCGGACGGACCGGCGTCGACGCCGGAGTCGGCCGCTTCGGCGGGCGCGGACACGCGCCGCGAGGCCCGTCGGCGGGTGCGGCGCGGAGCCGCCTCCTCGGTGGTGTCGGCACCGGCGATCGCGGCCTCGGCGGCCTCGGCGACGGCCGGCTCGGAGTCGACCGGCGCGTTCTGCGCGGCCTGGTCGCTGCGCGCCGGCGTGTCGTTCTCGGCGGAAGCGGACGCGGTGGGCGAGGTGACACTGCGGGTCGCGCGGCGCCGGGTGCGCCGGGGAGCGGCGTCCTCGGCGGGTGCGGAGACCTCGGCCTGCTCCGGCGCCTCGGGGGCG
This sequence comes from Streptomyces sp., assembly GCF_031181705.1. Taxonomy (GTDB): domain Bacteria; phylum Actinomycetota; class Actinomycetes; order Streptomycetales; family Streptomycetaceae; genus Streptomyces. Next base: position 63,454 of record NZ_JAPSKN010000007.1, on the reverse strand, counting down.
GCGGGTGCGGCGGCGGTCGCGGGCAGCACGGTCTCGGCGGCCTCGGCGGCCGGAGCCCCGGCCGGTGCGGAGGCACGGCGCACCACACGGCGCCGCTTGCGCCCGGCGGACGCGGTGTCCTCCACCGGGGAGGCCGCGGCGGTCCCCTCGGCCTCGTCGGTCTCCACGGCGTCGGCCGCGAGTTCCTCGGCCTCGGCGGCCGGTATGGCCGGTGCGACGGTTTCCACCGGCGCGTCGGTGGCACCGGCGGGCGGACCGGCCGGGCGGGACGCGGCACGGCGCCGCCGGCGGGGCGGCAGGGTGTCGCTGGGGGTGTTCTCTTCGGAGCCCTGTGAGGACTCTGTGGGTTCGGTCGGTTCGAGCATGCGGGCTTTTCTCCCGTCAGGCTCCCGGGCGCCGCGCCTGGTCCGGCGATGCCGGTGACGTCCGCGGCTCGCGCTGTGCGCGTCGCCGCCGTCCGGGGCGCGGGCGCCGCACGGGAGCTCTCCGTGTCCTGTCTCGCCGGTTCCGTACGCCGAATGCGTACGGCCTGGCGAAAGTCTTCTGGTCGGTACGCTGCCCGACCCAGGTGGCTCCCGAGTCCGAGGGCGGCGCTACGACGTCCGTCCCTACGCGGGACCTTCCTTACACCGGCGCCGTCGCGGTGGCAGACTGTTCGGCCGTTGAGTGGGCCTGCGCTGCCTCGCGGTCGGGCGCGAGCGGGTCGGTCACCGTGCCGGTCTCTTCATCGAACAGCCCCTGCGCCAGCCTGGTCACCGCTGCGGGGACCGGCGGCGCCAGGTCGGCCACGGCGCGGAGACCGGACAGGACGTCGTCGGGTCGTACGGCAGGCGTCACGTGCCGAACAACCAGCCGCAGTATCGCACAGGGCTGGTCGGTCGGCCTATCAGCCTGCGAACTCCGCGTTTCCGCGAGGTCGCGGCTCTCCAGGCTCACGACGGCGGAGCGGGCGTCGAAGGTGCGCACGCCGTTCTTGGCGAGACGCTGGACCTCGACGGTCTCGGCCGCGGTGAAGGCGTCCGCCGCCCGGCTAGCCTCCTGCGGCGACACGCCGTCCAGCCGCAGCTCCCACACGGAAGCCGTCAGCCGGTCGGCGAGGCCCGAGGTGCGGGCCTCGACCGCCTCGACGATGTCGAGCCCGGCGGGCAGCGACTCGTCGAGGAGGACCCTGAGCTGCTCCGGGTCGCGGCGCGCGGTGAGCGCGATCTCCAGGTACTCCGCCTCACTGCCCGTGCCGGTGGGTGCGGCATTGGCGTACGACACCTTCGGGTGCGGCGTGAACCCGGCCGAGTAGGCCATCGGCACCTCGGCACGGCGCAACGCACGCTCGAAGGCGCGCTGGAAGTCACGGTGGCTGGTGAACCGGAGGCGGCCGCGCTTGGTGTAGCGCAGTCGGATGCGCTGCACCGCGGGTGCGGGCGGCGGGCCTTCGGGCTGTCGCTTGCCCAGTGTCGTTCAGTCCTTCGTGAGAGCGGTCGTACTGCTACCAAGAGTACGTGCCTCGCGGCCGGATGGTTCCCTCCGGGCGGCCGGCGCGGGCCGCCTCGGCTCCCCGAGGAGCATTCGGCGCACGTCGGCGCGGGTCTGCCGGACGGTCGCGCGGGCGGCGGCCAGGGCCTGCCGGGTGGCGCGTCCGGCGCTGCGGGCGGCCTCGGCGGCGGGCCGCAGCAGGGTGTCGCGCAGGACGTGCCCGACGGGTGCGAGCACACTGCGGTACACCCACCGCACCGGCTCCACGAAGATCCACCGCAACAGCGTGCCGAGGAACCGCCCGACGGCGAGCGAGACGTGGCCGGCGACGCGCCAGGCGTGGCCCAGGGCGTCCCGCACCTCCCGTCCCACGACGGCGAGGACACGGCCCACGGGCGTGAGGACCCAGCGCCACAGGGCGAGCGCGGGCAGCACGAACAGGATCCGCGCGATCCAGTACAGGGCCGCTCCGACGCCGGTGACGACCGTGCTCACCAACCGCACCAGCCCCTTGCCGCACCACAGCAGGGCGCGTCCGACGGGCGCGAGCACCCAGGTGTACAGCCAGACGGCCGGTACGACCACGAGGTACCGGACGAGCCACGCCACGGCCGTCCAGGCGCCGAGCCCGAGCGCGGCGAACACGGCCCCGATCCCCCTCACCACCCACATCACGGCGTGCCCGACGGGGGTGAGCAGGTGCGCGTACGCCCAGCCGAGCACGGCGCCGACGCCCCGCCCGGCGCGGGCGAGCGCGTGTCCCAGGGGGGTCAGCACGTACCGGTACAGCCAGACGAGCGGCACCACGACGAGGACGTTGCCGAGCCAGGCGAGGGCTCTGCCCAGCGGCACGACGAGGTACCGCCACAGCCCCACGAACGGCCAGACGAACACCGCCCGGCCCAGCCACAGCAGGGCCCGGCCGAGCGGCCGGAGCAGGGTGTCGTTCAGGAACCGGCCGGTGACGACGAGCGCGTCCCAGACCATCCGCACGGGGACGACCAGCACGAGCACGACGATCCGCACCGGGATCCGGATCGCGACGGCGAGGCACCCCTCGGGCGCCTGCGGCTGCCGCCGGACGGGCGGCCCGGCCGGACGCGCGCGCGGACCGACCCGCGGTGCGGAACCCTCACGGGGCGGTTTCTCCAGATCCATACCGTCGAAGACGCCTCAGCGCGCCGTCCGGATCCCGCACCGCGCCATCCCGCTCCGTTCCCCCGCAGATCCTCCGCCCGACCCATGGTCGTACCGCCCGGTTCCCGGCGACATGAGGCCCGGTGAGGCGCCCGCGGGAGGTACATCCGCCGTGTACGGGAGCCCGGCCGGGCCAGGCCGCCGGCGAGGTGGGGGACCGCGCTCAGGCTCCGGAGGCGTCCCCGTCCGCCTCGAAGCGCAGCAGGTCGCCCGGCTGGCACTCCAGCACCTCGCAGAGCGCGGCGAGGGTGGAGAAGCGGACCGCCTTGGCGCGGCCGTTCTTGAGGACGGCCAGGTTGGCGGGGGTGATGCCGACGCGTTCGGCGAGTTCGCCCACGGACATCTTCCGCTTCGCCAGCATCACGTCGATGTCGACGGCGATCGGCATCAGATGACCTCTTCCAGCTCGGCCCGCATCCGGGCCGCCTCGATGTCCCGGGCGACGGCCTGCGCCAGCAGCATCCGCAGCACCAGCACGACCAGCGCGACCCCCAGCACGGCCACGCCGGCCCCGCCCAGCAGCAGCACCACCCCGGGCGCGACGGCCTCGCCCGGCGCGAGCACGACCCCGAGCGCGAACACCAGGCAGGCGGCCGCCACGAACGCGCCGATCACGAGGTGCACGTACCGGAAGGCGCCCGTGGAGAACACCGTCCCGCGCCGCACCATCGTCACCAGGCGCCACACGCAGACGAGGACGACCTGGGCCGCCACGACACCCAGCACCAGGATCACCAGGACCGGCGTGCGCAGATGGGCGTACTCGGGCCTGAGCCCGTTCATGTCGGTCGCCAGCAGCGGGACCATCACGCCCTGCACGAACAACGAACCGGCCAGCAGCACCGCCAGCACCGCGCGCAACGCGGTCACGGCCAGCTTCCCCATCCCCAGTCCCCGCCTTCCCAATCGAACCACGATGGAAATCTATCGAGATTCGATAGATCCGGCAAGTGGCTGTTCCCCGGAGGCGTACGACCCGTGACACCGTGGCAAGAGGCATCAAGGCCGGTACCCGGACTGAGGAGGACGACGGTGGACTGGCGCGTGTTCGCACGGGAGATGGCCTCCATGGCGCGGGACCTGCTCGCCCAGGACTCGGTCGAGGCCACGCTGGGCCAGATCACCCGCGCGGCCGTCGAGCTGGTCTCCGGGTGCGACGCGGCCGGCGTCCTGCTGCTGCGCGGCGAGACCGTGGAGTCGCTCGCCCCGACCCACGACCTGGTGGTGGAGAGCGACCGGCTCCAGGAACGTCTCGGCGAGGGCCCCTGCTTCGACGCGGCCCGCACCAGCACCGGTGAGCGGGTGTACCGCATCGGCGACCTCACCACCGAGCGGTCCCGCTGGCCGGCCTACGCCAGCCGGGCCGAGGACCTGGGCATCGGCAGCATGATGGGCTTCCTGCTGTACACCGAGGACGAGGATCTCGGCGCGCTCAACCTGTACTCCCACCGCCCCGGGTCCTTCTCCGAGGACAGTGAGACCGCCGGCTGGCTGCTGGCCTCGCACGCCGCCGTCGCCTTCTCGAGCGCCCGCAACCACGCCCAGCTGGAGCAGGCCATCGCCACGCGGCACGTCATCGGCGAGGCGATGGGCATCCTCATGGGCAGCCACCGCCTCACCGAGGAGCAGGCCTTCGACGTCCTGCGCCGCTTCTCCCAGGAGCACAACATCAAGCTCCGGGAGGTCGCCCGCCGGGTGTGCGAACACGGCGGGCTGAGTTGACGGCTCCCCCAGCACATGTTCTGAACTGGGGGAACCTGACGGGGCCGGTCCCCCGGGGGAGCGTCACCGACTCCGCCTCCTCAGCGGGTCCCCCGGGACCGCGGTGTCTCACCCGTCGTTCCGCGGCGGAAAAGCGCCGCTAGCGGGCGATCACCGAACCGTCGTACACGTGGTCCGGGGTGGCGACCGCCGTGACCGCCCGGGCGAGCGTCGTGGACGGCTCCTGGCCCTCGACCGTGACATCCGTGTTGATCATGATGACCAGGGTGGCGCGCCGCGGCGGCAGATACACCGTCACGGTCTCGTATCCCGGGATCGAGCCGTTGTGCCCGATCCACCCGTTGGTCTCGAAGATGCCGAGTCCGTACGTCGTACCGGGGTAGCCGGTCGGCTGCGTCATGAGCCGCTGGGCCTGGGTCTCGGGGCTGAGCAGCCGGCCCGTGGCGAGGATCGGGGCCCAGCGGCGCAGGTCGTGCAGGTTGGAGATCATCGCCCCGGCCGCCCACGCCCAGCTGGGGTTCCAGTCGGTGGCGTCCTCCACCTCCCCGCTCAGCGTCTGGTTCGTGTAGCCGCGCGGGTGCGGTTCGGGGAACTCGTCGCCCTTCGGGAACAGGGTGTGGTGCAGTCCGGCGGGGCGGAGCACGCGCTCGTGGATGAAGTCGGCGAGCCGCCGTCCGCTGACCTTCTCGATCACCAGGCCGAGCAGCACGAGATTGGTGTTGGAGTACTGGAAGTCCTGCCCCGGCGCGAAGGTGTTCGGGTGCCGGAAGCCGTAGGCGAGCGCCTCACGCGGGGTGAAGGAGCGCTGCGGGTGGCTGAGCAGTTCGTGGATGAAGTCGGGGTCGGCGGTGTACGGGAAGAGTCCGCTGCGCATCCCGGCGAGGTGCCGCAGCGTGATCCGGTGCCCGTTGGGCACGCCCTTGACGTACCGGGAGATCGGGTCGTCCAGCCCGATCCGGCCGTCGTCCACGAGGAGGAGCAGCGCGGTGACGGTGAAGGTCTTGGTCTCGCTGCCGATCCGGACGTACGAGTCCACCGCCATGGGCTCGCCCGTCCTGGTGTCGGCCACCCCGAACGAACGGACGTAGCTGCCCCGGCCCGGCAGCCACAGTCCGACGACAACACCGGGGATGCCCGCCTGCAGCCGGGTGTCCTCGACGGTCCCGTCCAGCCGGGCGGTGAGCTCACGCCCGAGACCGCGCGGCGGGCAGTCGTCGGCGTCGTGCCGGGCGAGAGCCGCGGCGTGGCCGGAGGTGACGGGCGTCGCCGCCAGGGCGGCCAGCGCCGCGGTGAACAGACGGCGGGAGGGAGTACGTCGCATGGGGCGCCTCTTCCGGAGGGTGACGGACGCGAGGATCATCACCGCCCGCCCCACACCGACGGCCTCCTTCCGACCGGGCCGGGGAGGAGTCCACTCGTTCGGAGGCAGCGGTGAGCCCCCTCCGCTTCGGAGGGGGCTCACCGGTCTGTCCCGTCAGTGCGCGTGGCCGCTCGGCGCGGGTGCCGCGTTCTTGACCGTCAGGGGCAGCAGCTTCTTGCCCGTCGGGCCGATCTGGATGTGGGTGTCCATCTGCGGACACACCCCGCAGTCGAAGCACGGCGTCCAGCGGCAGTCCTCGACCTCCGTCTCGTCGAGGGCGTCCTGCCAGTCCTCCCAGAGCCAGTCCTTGTCCAGGCCCGAGTCGAGGTGGTCCCAGGGGAGGACCTCCTCGTAGGTGCGCTCGCGGGTGGTGTACCAGTCGACGTCCACGCCGAACGGCTCCAGCGCCTTGTCCGCGCACGCCATCCAGCGGTCGTAGGAGAAGTGCTCGCGCCAGCCGTCGAAGCGGCCGCCGTCGTCGTACACCGCGCGGATGACCGCGCCGATGCGGCGGTCGCCGCGGGAGAGCAGGCCCTCGACGATGCCGGGCTTGCCGTCGTGGTAGCGGAAGCCGATGGAGCGGCCGTACTTCTTGTCGCCGCGGATCCTGTCCCGGAGCTTGGCCAGGCGGGCGTCGGTCTCCTCGGCGGAGAGCTGCGGGGCCCACTGGAAGGGCGTGTGCGGCTTGGGGACGAAACCGCCGATCGAGACCGTGCAGCGGATGTCGTTCGAGCGGGAGACCTCGCGGCCCTTGGCGATGACCTTCGTCGCCATGTCGGCGATCTGCAGGACGTCGTCGTCGGTCTCGGTGGGCAGGCCGCACATGAAGTACAGCTTCACCTGCCGCCAGCCGTTGCCGTAGGCGGTCGCGACCGTGCGGATCAGGTCCTCTTCCGAGACCATCTTGTTGATGACCTTGCGGATGCGCTCCGAGCCGCCCTCGGGGGCGAAGGTCAGGCCCGAACGGCGGCCGTTGCGGGTCAGCTCGTTGGCCAGGTCGATGTTGAAGGCGTCCACCCGGGTCGACGGCAGCGACAGGCCGATCTTGTCGTCCTCGTAGCGGTCGGCGAGGCCCTTGGCGATGTCACCGATCTCGCTGTGGTCCGCGGAGGACAGCGACAGCAGGCCGACCTCCTCGAAACCGGTCGCCTTCAGCCCCTGCTCGACCATGTCGCCGATGCCCGTGATCGAACGCTCCCGGACCGGGCGCGTGATCATGCCGGCCTGGCAGAAGCGGCAGCCCCGGGTGCAGCCGCGGAAGATCTCCACGGACATGCGCTCGTGCACCGTCTCGGCCAGCGGGACCAGCGGCTGCTTGGGGTAGGGCCACTCGTCCAGGTCCATGACGGTGTGCTTGGACACCCGCCACGGGACACCGCTGCGGTTGGGCACCACCCGGGCGATACGGCCGTCGGGCAGGTACTCGACGTCGTAGAAGCCGGGCACGTACACCCCGCCCGTCTTCGCCAGGCGGAACAGCAGTTCCTCGCGGCCCCCCGGGCGGCCCTCGGCCTTCCAGGCGCGGACGATCGCGGTGATCTCCAAGACAGCCTGCTCACCGTCGCCGATGACGGCGCAGTCGATGAAGTCCGCGATCGGCTCGGGGTTGAACGCGGCGTGCCCGCCGGCCAGGACGATCGGGTCGTCCAGGCCGCGGTCCTTGGACTCCAGCGGGATGCCCGCCAGGTCCAGGGCCGCCAGCATGTTCGTGTAGCCGAGCTCGGTGGAGAAGGACAGGCCGAGCACGTCGAACGCCTTCACCGGCCGGTGGCTGTCGACCGTGAACTGGGGGACGCCGTGCTCGCGCATCAGCTCCTCCAGGTCCGGCCACACGCTGTACGTGCGCTCGGCGAGGACGCCCTGCTGTTCGTTCAGGACCTCGTACAGGATCTGGACGCCCTGGTTGGGCAGACCGACCTCGTAGGCGTCCGGGTACATGAGCGCCCAGCGGACGTCGCAGGACTCCCAGTCCTTGACCGTGGAGTTGAGCTCTCCGCCGACGTACTGGATCGGCTTCTGCACATGCGGGAGCAGAGCTTCGAGCTGCGGGAACACCGACGCAGCGACTTCGGCAGGCATGTCGCGCACCTTCGTGAGCTGGACTTAACTGACAGGGGTGACCATCCAGCCTAACGCGGCCACGGAGCACCTCCGTACGCCGCGAGGCTCACAGGCCCGCCGCCGCGCCCCTGACCTCCTCCCACAGCCCGGGCAGCTCGGCCTCCGTGCGCAGGGCGCGCTGCTCCTCGCGCTCGTGGAGCAGGCCGTAGGTGAAGGCGCTCTCGCCCGCCGCGTGGGCGACCGCCGACAGCTCGCGCAGGGTCTGCCGGGCCATCACGCTGTCCTGGTGCTCGCCGAGCAGCTTCTGCAGCGACTTCATGGACTTGAGCACGGTCCTGGCGGGCTTGCCCAGGGCCGGCTCGGCCACCTCCGCGGCGTAGCGGGCGCGCTTGGCCTTCTTGCGGGCCTCGTGCACGGCGACGTCCCGCTCGGTGCCGGGCTCCAGCTCCAGCGCCCGCTCGACCAGCCGGGACACCTTGCGGAAGTCCTTCTTCACGGCCTCGGCGAGCGGCTTGCCGGGCTTCTTCCCGGCCGCCTTCAGCAGCGGCGGTGCGGCGATCAGCGCGTCCAGGGTGTCGAGCAGGGCGAGGTGGCGGCGGGAGTCCAGGATCCCGAGGAGCCGGCCGCGGGCCGTGTGGTGCTCGGCGCTCGACCAGTCGCGCAGCCGCTCGGCCACGGGTCCGCGGACCAGGCCGTCGGGCACCTCGTCCAGGGCCGCCGTCAGCCGTGCGGCCAGCACCTCGCGGTCACGGTCCAGGCCCAGCTCCCCGGCCAGCCATTTCAGTTCGTCGGCGATCGGGTCGGTGACGGCCCGGTCGAGGATGTCCCGGAACGACTTGAAGGTGCTGCGCAGCCGCCGGGTGGCCACGCGCATGCTGTGCACGGAGTCCTCGGCGTCGCGGCGGACGGCCGGGTCGAGCGCGACGATCGCGTCGCGCTGCTCGCGTACGTACGCGAGCACGTGGTCCGCGGCGGTCACCGGGTCCCCGGCGTCCGCGGACGGGCGCCGCTCCTCGGGTGCGGTCTCCGCCAGGGCCCGTGCCAGCTTGGACGGCGACTTCGAGGGCCGCACCCCCGCCTTGCGCAGCCGCTTCTCCACCCGGTCGAGGAAGGCCGGGTCGCCCCCGTCGGCGAGCTCGACCTCCAACTCGGTCCACTGCGCCTCGCCCCCGCCGGCCGTGAGCCGCTCGGCGTGCACGGCGTCCACGCTGACCTCGGCGAGCAGTCGTCCCCCGGCGTCCACGAGGTGCCGTACGTCGCGCTCGGAGCGCAGCCGGACCAGGGGGACCAGCTCGCCGTCGCGGACGCGGGAGCGGACGAGTCCGGCGAGTTCGCCGGGGAGGGTGTCGGAGAGCGGGGCATGGATCTCGTCCCGGGTGTCCGGGCCGACCGGGAACTTCAGGTGCCAGCCCGCGTCCGAGCCGCCGGTGCGGCGGCGCAGGGTGACGGATGTCGCGGCGAGCCGCTCGTCGGCGGTGTCGTAGTAGGTCGCGTCGAGATGGGCCACCCCCCTGTCGACCACGTTCGCGACTCCGGCCACGCCGGTCAGGTCCGGCAGCCCGCCGTCCTCGGCCTCGTACTTCCGCTCGATCTCACGCTTGGTGTCCGCCATGAACCGAATCTAGTCGGCCGGGGCGCGGGGCGGCAGAGGGCCACCCCGCGCGGTGTCATGCCGACATCGGCCGCTGCACCCGGATCGACTGCAGCAGTCCCACCGCTATCCACACGGAGAACATCGAGGAGCCGCCGTACGAGACGAACGGCAGCGGCAGGCCCGTGACCGGCATGATGCCGAGGGTCATGCCGATGTTCTCGAACGTCTGGAAGGCGAACCAGGCGACGATGCCGGCGGCCACGATCGTGCCGTACAGGTCGGTCGTCTCCCGGGCGATCCGGCAGGCCCGCCACAGCACGATGCCGAGCAGCAGGATGATCAGGCCACCGCCGAGGAAGCCCAGTTCCTCCCCCGCCACGGTGAAGACGAAGTCCGTCTGCTGCTCGGGCACGAACTGGCCGGTGGTCTGCGAGCCGTGGAAGAGGCCGGAGCCGGTCAGTCCGCCGGAGCCGATGGCGATGCGGGCCTGGTTGGTGTTGTAGCCGACGCCGGCCGGGTCCAGCTCGGGGTTGGCGAACGCGGCGAAGCGGGCGATCTGGTAGTCGTCGAGCACACCGAGCTGCCAGACGGCGATCGCGCCGGTGGCGCCCGCGCCCAGCAGGCCGAACACCCACCGGTTGGTGGCGCCGGAGGCGAGCAGCACGCCGAGCACGATGATGACCATGACCATCACCGACCCGAGGTCGGGCATGAGCATCACGATCACCATGGGCACGGCGGCCAGGCCGAGGGCCTGCACGACCGTGCGGTGGTCGGGGTACTGCTTGTCGCCCGCGTCGACCCGGGCCGCCAGCAGCATCGCCATGCCCAGGATGATCGTGACCTTCACGAACTCCGAGGGCTGGAGCGAGAAGCCGCCGGGGAGTTTGATCCAGGAGTGGGCGCCGTTGATCGTCGAGCCGAGCGGGGTGAGCACGAGCAGGATCAGCAGCACCGAGAAGCCGTACAGCATCGGCACGGCCGTGCGCAGGGCGCGGTGGCCGAGCCAGACCGTGGCGGCCATCAGCGCCAGGCCGATGCCGGTGTTCAGCAGGTGCCGGACGAGGAAGTAGTACGGGTCGCCCTGGTTGAGCTCCGTGCGGTTGCGGGTGGCCGAGTAGACCAGCAGCGTGCCCATCAGGGACAGGGCGAGGGCCGCCAGCAGGATCGGCCAGTCCAGCCGTCGTGCCACCGAGTCACGGGCCAGCAGGCGCGTCCAGCCGGAGCGCTCGGGCCCGTAGCCGGAGACCTGGAAGCTGTTCACACCGCCGGTCATGTCGGCATCCTCCGGCTTCCCCGCCGGCGCCGGCGCCTTCGGGTGTCACGGTTCTCGGGCGTCGGCGGGGCCGCCGTCGCCGGCTGGAGCGGGTCGGCCGGGGCGTTGGGGTCCTTCTTGTTCGCCTGCTGGTCCTTGGCCGGGTCCTTGGACAGCTTCGGGGAGGCGATCGTGCCGTCGACCTTGACCTTCGGGAGGCTCTTCTGCGGCGTCGGCAGCAGGGCCTTCTTCCGGTCGATGTCGCCGTCCGGGGACACGCCGTACAGCGCGTTGTAGATGTTGCGCACGGCCGGACCCGAGGCGCCGGAGCCCGTACCACCCTGGGAGATCGTCATGACGACCGCGTAGTCCTTGGTGTACGTGGCGAACCAGGAGGTCGTCTGCTTGCCGTAGACCTCGGCCGTACCCGTCTTGGCGTGCATCGGGATCTTGTCCTGCGGCCAGCCGCCGAACCTCCAGGCGGCCGTACCGCGGGTGGCGACTCCCGCGAGGGCATCGCTTATCTCGCTGCGCGTCTTCTGGCTCATGGGGAGCTTGCCGTGCGCCTGGGGCTTGATCGGCGTGACGGTCTTGCCGTCGGCGCTGATGACGGCCTTGCCGACGGAGGGCGTGTACATCGTGCCGCCGTTGGAGATGGCGGCGTAGATGGTGGCCATCTGGATCGGCGTGACGAGCGTGTCGCCCTGGCCGATGGAGTAGTTGACGGAGTCACCGGCGCGCAGGCGGTTGCCTTCGAGGCAGTTCTCGTAGGCGATCTTCTCGGCGTAACTGCCGTTGCGCTTGCCGGTGCGGCACCAGACGTCCTTGTTGGCCTTCCAGTAGTCGAGCTTCCACTGGCGGTCGGGGACGCGGCCGGTGACCTCGTTGGGCAGGTCGATGCCGGTCTCCTTGCCGAGGCCGAACTGGTGGGCGGTCTTGTAGAACCAGTCGTTGGCGTTCTTCTTCGGCTTGGTGCCGCCGTCGCGCTTCCACTCCTCGTGGGAGAGGCGGTAGAAGACCGTGTCGCAGGAGACCTCCAGGGCGCGGCCGAGGCTGATCGCCCCGTAGCCCTTGGACTCGAAGTTCTTGAAGACCTGGCCGCCGATGGAGTACGAGCTGGAGCACTCGTAGGGGCCGTTGAAGGAGTAGCCGGCGTTGACCGCGGCGGCGGTCGGGATGACCTTGAAGATGGAGCCGGGCGCCGACTGGCCCTGGATCGCGCGGTTGAGCAGCGGGTAGTTGGACTTCTTGCCGGTGAGCCTGGCGTAGTCCTTGGCGGAGATGCCGCCCACCCAGGCGTTCGGGTCGTACGTCGGGTTCGACGCCATGGCGACGACGCGGCCGGTCTTGGCCTCCATGACGACGACGGCGCCGGAGTCGGCCTTGTAGTTCGTGCCCGTGTTGCGGTCGTGCTCCTTGCGGGCCTGCTTCATGGCCTCGTTCAGCTCGTACTCGGCGATCCGCTGGACGCGGGCGTCGATGCTGGTGACGAGGTTGTCGCCGGGGTGGGCGGGGTCGGCCTCGGCCTGGCCGATGACGCGGCCGAGGTTGTCGACCTCGTAGCGCGTGACGCCGGCCTTGCCACGCAGCTGCTTGTCGTACTGGCGCTCCAGGCCGGAGCGGCCGACCTGGTCGGAGCGCAGGTACGGCGAGTCGGTGTTCTGCGCCTTCTTGATCTCCTCGTCGGTGACCGGGGAGAGGTAGCCGAGGACCTGGGCGGTGTTGGCCTTGCCCGGGCTGGGGTAGCGGCGCACGGCCTGGGGCTCGGCGGTGATGCCGGGGAAGTCCTCGGCGCGCTCGCGGATCTGCAGGGCCTGCTTGGGCGTGGCCTCGTCGGTGATGGGGATGGGCTGGTACGGCGAGCCGTTCCAGCAGGGCTGGGGTGTCTTGGCGTCGCACAGCCGGACCTTCTCCATGACCTCCTCGGGGGTCATGCCCAGGACGCCGGCGAGCTTGGTGAGGACTCCCTTGCCGTCGTCCTTCATCTTCAGCAGGTCCGTGCGGGAGGCGGAGACCACCAGGCGCGTCTCGTTGTCGGCGAGGGCCACGCCGCGGGCGTCCAGGATGGAGCCGCGGACGGCGGGCTGGACCACCTGCTGGACGTGGTTGCCCGACGCCTCCTTGGCGTAGGCCGCGCCCTCACGGATCTGGAGGTACCACAGGCGTCCGCCGAGGGTGAGCAGGAGGGACAGGACCAGGACCTGAATGACGACGAGCCGGATCTGGACCCGTGGGTTCCGCCCGGTCTCGGGAATGTTGGTCACTGCGGCTGCCTCCCCCTCTCCCTGCGTGTACGGATGTGCGAGTACGACGGTCTGTCCGGACACGTGTGTGCGGTGACATGTGGGGAACGAAGGGCCCACACGCCGGCGTTCCTGCCGGACCGCCCCGTTCCGGTGAACTTCCCCGGCTTCACAGCCGCTTGACCCCCTTGATCCGCCCGGCCCGCGCCATCCGGGCCCGGGCCGCCTTCACCCGCAGCCCGTTGCGCTGGCTGCCGATCCTCAGGCCGGTGCCGCCGGCGAGCCAGCCGGAGGAGATGTCCGTGGCCTTGGCGGCGGCCGACGTGGACTCGGCGAGCGGGTCGTTGTCGGCGCGCCGGGCCAGGGCCATCACCCCCGGCACCACGAACGGGGCGAGCAGCAGGTCGTACAGGGCGGCCGTGAACAGCAGGCTGCCCAGGCCCACGTGGCGGGCGGCGGTGTCCCCGACGAGGGCCCCGACCCCGGCGTACAGCAGGGTCGAGCCGACCGCTGCGGCGGCCACCACGACCATCGGGCCGGTCGCGGACTTCAGCTGGCCGTTCTCGGGCTTCACCAGGCCCGCGAGATAGCCGATGAGGCACAGCACCAGGGCGTACCGCCCGGCGGCGTGGTCGGCGGGCGGGGCCAGGTCGGCGAGCAGGCCCGCGCCGAAGCCGACGAGGGCCCCGCCGACGTGCCCGTACACCAGCGCCAGGCCCAGGACGGTGAGCAGCAGCAGGTCGGGCACCGCGCCCGGCAGATGCAGGCGGGCGAGGACGCTCACCTGGATCACCAGGGCGACGACGACCAGGGCGGAGGAGAGCAGGATCCGGTTGACGCGCATGGGGTGACAGCTCCTACTGCTCTTGCTGGTTCTGGCCGTCCACGGGGGCCCCGGCGGACGGCGTCACGGTCACCGTCACCGTCGGCCTCGGGGTCGGCTTGGGCTTGGGCGGGAGCACCGTGTCACGCGGGTCCTTCTTCGGGGACTGGACCACGACACCGACGATGTCGAGCTTGCTGAACGCGGCGTAGGGCGTGACGTAGAGCGTGCGGGTCAGGCCGCCGCCGGAGGGGTCGACGCGGGAGACCACGCCGACCGGGACGCCGGGCACGAACGGCCGGTCGGCCTGCGAGCCGAAGGTGACGAGCCGGTCGCCCTTCTTCACCTCGGCCTTGCCGTTGAGGAGTTCCACGCGCAGCGGGCGGTCGCCCTGCCCGGAGGCGAAGCCGAGTTCGTCGCCGGACTCCATGCGGGTGCCGACCGTGAAGTCGGGGTCGCTGGCGAGCAGCACGGTGGCGGTGTTGGGGCCGACGGTGGTGACGCGGCCGACGAGCCCGTCGCCGTTGAGGACGGTCATGTCGCGCTTGATGCCGTCGTTGGCGCCGACGTCGATGGTGATGGTCCAGGAGAAGCCCTGGGCCGCTCCGATGGCGATGACCTCGGCGCCCTTGATGCCGTACTGGCCCTGCCCGGCGACCTTCAGCAGCTTGTCGAGCTGCTTGAGGCGGCTGCGGGCGCGGTCGTCGCTGCCCAGGCGGGCCTTCAGGGCCGCGTTCTCCTCTTCCAGCGCGGCGAGCCTGTCGTGCCGTTCGCCGGAGTCGCGGATGGCGGAGACCGCGTTGCCGACCGGGTCGACCGCGGACGACACGCCGCTCTCGATCGGGCCGAAGACCGTCGCCGCGGCCTGCCGGGCACCGTCGACGGGCGAGTCCTCCCCACCGCGGATGTCCACCGTGATCAACGCGAACGCGATGGCGATCAGCAGCACCAGGAGCAGCCGGCTCTCTCGTGTGTCCCTCACGTGCGGCGGCCGTGCCCTTCCTCATAGGAATTCGGGAAGCCCCAGGGAATACCGAGGGGCTGCTTTGTGGGAGCTTATGCCTCTATATCAACGATCCGCCGTACGAGAGGAGATCGTCCCGTACGGCGGAATCGAAGAGTTATGTCATCTGCGCGGCTGGGCGTCCAGAACCTGCTGCAGCGCCTCGAACTCCTCGACGCACTTTCCGGATCCGAGCGCCACGCTGTCCAACGGGTCCTCGGCGATGTGGATCGGCATGCCCGTCTCCCGGCGCAGCCGCTCGTCCAGGCCCCGCAGCAGCGCCCCGCCGCCGGTCAGAACGATTCCTCGGTCCATGATGTCGCCGGACAGCTCCGGCGGGCACTTGTCGAGGGTCGTCTTGACGGCGTCGACGATGGCGTTGACCGGTTCCTCGATCGCCTTGCGGACTTCGGCCGCGGAGATGACGACGGTCTTCGGCAGGCCGGAGACCAGGTCCCGGCCGCGGATTTCGGTGTGCTCGTCGGTGTCGAGGTCGTACGCCGAACCGATCGTGATCTTGATCTGTTCGGCCGTCCGCTCACCCAGCAGGAGGGAGTACTCCTTCTTGATGTGCTGGATGATCGCGTTGTCCAGTTCGTCGCCGGCCACCCGGATGGACTGGGCGGTGACGATGCCGCCGAGGGAGATGACCGCGACCTCCGTCGTACCGCCGCCGATGTCGACCACCATGTTGCCCGTGGCCTCGTGGACCGGCAGGCCGGAGCCGATGGCCGCGGCCATGGGCTCCTCGATGATGTGCACCTGGCGGGCGCCGGCCTGGGACGACGCCTCGATGACGGCACGGCGCTCGACGCCCGTGATGCCCGAGGGCACACAGACGACGACCCGCGGACGAGCCAGATACCGCCGCTTGTGGATCTTCAGGATGAAGTAGCGGAGCATCCGCTCGGTGATCTCGAAGTCGGCGATCACGCCGTCCTTCAGCGGACGAACGGCAACGATGTTGCCGGGCGTGCGCCCGATCATCTTCTTCGCTTCGGCGCCGACCGCGAGGATGCCACCGGTGTTGGTGTTGATCGCGACAACGGACGGCTCGTTGAGTACGATCCCGCGACCCCTGACGTACACCAGCGTGTTGGCGGTCCCGAGGTCGACAGCCATGTCACGGCCGATGAACGACATTGAGTTCCCCATCAGGATTCGTCTGGCCTTCCCATGAGCTTTTGAGGGCTTTTCAGGTCGGCAAAGGTGGGTGCTGTGACGTGAAGGCTTCCATGGTAGACGCGCCTTCGCGAACACTGCGGGAGGGTCTCCGCCATTGTCAGCAGATGCCGTGCGCGTTCGCTTGTGGAGACGGGCGTTCGGGGGCGATCGTTCCCTCGTACGCCACGCATATGCCGCAAAGCCCGGGGGCGGCGCCCCCGGACCTGCCGTATGTGCTGATGACGTGCGGACGCTACGCCCGGCCGGGGAAGAAAATCTTCACCTCGCGTTCGGCGGACTCCTCCGAGTCGGAGGCGTGGATCAGGTTCTCCCGGACGATGACGCCGAAGTCGCCGCGGATGGAGCCGGGCGCCGCGGCGATCGGGTCGGTCGGACCGGCCAGCTGACGCACGCCCTCGATGACCCGCTCCCCCTCGACGATCATCGCCACGACCGGACCGGAGGCCATGAAATCCACCAGCGGCTCGTAGAAGGGCTTGCCCTTGTGCTCGCCGTAGTGCTGCTCCAGCGTGTCCTGGTCCAGGGTGCGCAGCTCCAGCGCGGTGATCGTCCAGCCCGCCTTGCGCTCGATGCGGCTGATGATCTCGCCGGTCAGGCCACGACGGACGGCGTCGGGCTTGAGGAGGACGAGGGTGCGCTGGGTCACGACGGGGCTCCTTATGCGTGAAGGCTGTGCGGTGATGCGGTGATGCGGTGATCCGGTGGGACGAGATTACCCGGCGTGTCGGGGCGCCTGTTACGCAGCGTCAGGTGTGGAGGAGCCGGCCTGGGCGGCGAATCGCGCCTTCGCCTCGTCCACCTTCCGCCCGTAGTGCACGGACGCCCACCACAGGGCCGCGAAGATCGCGCCGAGGAAGAACATGGTCGGCACGATGAAGCCGGACGCGATCAGCGCGATCTGCAGCGCCCAGCCGAGGGCGACCCCGCCGGGCCGCGTCACCAGGCCGCACAGCACCACGCACAGGAACATGGCGATGCCGCTGACCGTCCACACGGTGGTCATGGACAGGTCGGGATCCTTCATGGCGACCAGCCCGGCGAAGCCGATGACGAAGAACTCGCCGATCAGGGTGGAAGAACAGAGCGTACGCATGGGTTCTCAGCCCCTCCCCAGGAGCAGTCGGGCCTCGCCGACGGTGATGACCGAACCGGTGACGAGCACACCGCCGCCCGCGAACTCGCCCTCCTCCTCGGCCAGCGTGATGGCGGCCTCCAGCGCGTCGGGCAGCCGCGGCTCGACCTGGACGCGCTCCTCGCCGAACACCTCGACGGCGATGCCGGCCAGTTCGTCGGCGTCCATCGCGCGGTGGCTGGAGTTCCGCGTGACGACGATTTCGGCGAACACCGGCTCGAAGGCCTCCAGCAGCCCCCGCACGTCCTTGTCACCGCTCGCACCGACCACGCCGATGAGGCGGCTGAACTGGAAGGCCTCCCCGATCGCCTCGGCCGCCGCCCGGGCGCCCGCGGGGTTGTGGGCGGCGTCCAGCACGACCGTCGGGGAGCGCCGCACGACCTCCAGCCGGCCCGGCGAGGCCACGGCGGCGAACGCCTTGCGGACCGTGTCCAGGTCGAGCGGGTCGGGCCGCTGCGCGCCGACGCCGAAGAACGCCTCGACGGCGGCGAGCGCCACGGCCGCGTTGTGCGCCTGGTGCGCGCCGTGCAGCGGCAGGTACACCTCCCGGTACTCGCCGCCCAGCCCGCGCAGCGTCAGCAGCTGCCCGCCGACGGCCACCTGCCGGTCCACGACACCGAACTCCAGCCCTTCCCGGGCCACCGTCGCGTCCACCTCGACGGCCTTCTTCAGCAGCACCTGCGCCGCCTCGACCGGCTGCTGCGCCAGGATGACGGTGGCGTCCTGCTTGACGATGCCGGCCTTCTCCGTGGCGATCTCGGCGTGCGTGGTGCCGAGCCGGTCGGTGTGGTCGAGGTCGATGGGCGTGACGACGGCGACGTCCCCGTCGATCACGTTCGTCGCGTCCCAGGAGCCGCCCATGCCGACCTCGACGACGGCCACGTCCACCGGGGCGTCCGCGAAGGCCGCGTACCCCATGGCCGTGAGCACCTCGAAGAACGACAGCCGGTAGTCCTGCGAGGCGTCGACCATCTCCACGTACGGCTTGATGTCCCGGTACGTCTCGATGAACCGCTCGGGCGAGATGGGGGCGCCGTCCAGGCTGATGCGCTCGGTGATCGACTGCACGTGCGGCGAGGTGTAGCGGCCGGTGCGCAGCTCGAAGGCGCCCAGCAGGGCCTCGATCATGCGGGCCGTGGAGGTCTTGCCGTTGGTGCCCGTGATGTGGATCGACGGGTACGACCGCTGCGGCTCTCCGAGCACGTCCATCAGGGCGGCGATCCGGGCGACCGAGGGCTCCAGCTTGGTCTCGCCCCAGCGCGTGGCGAGCTCCGCCTCGACCTCGCGCAGGGCCTTGTCGACCTCGGGGTCGGCGGGCCGGGCCGGGATGTCGGCCTCCGGGGGGCCGCCCTGGGTGCGCAGGGTCCGGCTGCCGGCCTCGATGACCGCGAGGTCGGGGTCGCGGGTGGTCTCCTCCGCGATGATCTCGTCGAAGGCGGTGAGGGGGTCGGGCTGGTCGTCGGCGCTGTGGTCTGGAGGGAGCTCGCTCACGGGGCCAGTCTACGGAGGCGGAGTGACATCGGTCGGGGGTGGTTTGTGTCGTCGTCGGCGCGGGCCGTCCGCGGCTTGTCGCGCCCACGCGGCGGAGCCGCATACCGATGACTGCCCCGCGCCCCTGGAAAGCGGGTACGCGTAAGGCCCCGGTACCCAGTGGCACCGGGGCCTGCACTGCTGCGAACGGGCTACGCCTGCGGCAGCCTCTCCAGCTGGACCTGGATGCGGGCGATGTCCTCCTCCGCCTTGGCGAGGCGGGTGCGGATCTTGTCCACGACGTGGTCGGGGGCCTTCGCCAGGAACGCCTCGTTGCCGAGCTTGGCGCCCGCCTGGGCCTTCTCCTTCTCGGCCGCGGCGAGGTCCTTCGCCAGGCGCTTGCGCTCCGCCGCCACGTCGATCGTGCCGGAGAGGTCGAGGGCGACCTCGGCACCGGCGACCGGGAGGGTCGCCGTGGCCGTGAAGGACTCGCCCTCCGGCTGGAGGCGCAGCAGCTGGCGGATGGCCGCCTCGTGCGGCGCGAACGGCGTGCCGTCCAGGGTGAGGCGGGCCGGGACCCGCTGGCCGGGCTGGAGGCCCTGGTCGGCGCGGAAGCGGCGGACCTCGGTGATGACCGACTGGAGCGACTCGATCTCGCGCTCGGCGTCGGCGTCCCGGAAGCCGCCCGGTGCGTCAGCACCGGGAACGGCCACAGCCTTCGGCCACTCGGCGATGACGACCGACTCACCGCCGGTCAGCGTCGTCCACAGCGTCTCGGTGACGAACGGGACCACCGGGTGCAGCAGCTTCAGCGTGACGTCGAGGACCTCGCCCAGGACGCGCTTGGAGACCTCGGCCGCCTCGCCGCCCGCCTGGAACGTCGTCTTGGACAGCTCGACGTACCAGTCGAAGACCTCGTCCCACGCGAAGTGGAACAGGGCGTCGGACAGCTTCGCGAACTGGTAGTCGTCGTAGTACGCGTCGACCTCGGCGACGACCGAGTTCAGGCGGGAGAGGATCCAGCGGTCCGTCGAGGACATCTTCGACGGCTCGGGCAGCGGGCCCTCGACGGTGGCGCCGTTCATCAGCGCGAAGCGCGTGGCGTTCCAGATCTTGTTGGCGAAGTTGCGCGAGCCCTGGACCCAGTCCTCACCGATCGGCACGTCGACGCCCGGGTTGGCGCCGCGGGCGAGGGTGAAGCGCAGGGCGTCGGAGCCGTACTTGTCCATCCAGTCCAGCGGGTTGACCGCGTTGCCGAAGGACTTCGACATCTTCTTGCCGAACTGGTCGCGGACCATGCCGTGCAGGGCGATGGTGTGGAACGGCGGGGTGCCGTCCATCGCGTACAGGCCGAACATCATCATCCGGGCGACCCAGAAGAAGAGGATGTCGTAGCCGGTGACCAGGACGGAGTTCGGGTAGAACTTCGCGAGCGACTCGGTCTGCTCGGGCCAGCCGAGCGTGGAGAACGGCCACAGGCCCGAGGAGAACCAGGTGTCGAGGACGTCGGTGTCCTGGCGCCAGCCCTCGCCGCTCGGCGGCTCCTCGTCGGGGCCGACGCAGACGACCTCGCCTTCGGGGCCGTACCAGACCGGGATGCGGTGGCCCCACCACAGCTGGCGCGAGATGCACCAGTCGTGGAGGTTGTCGACCCAGTCGAAGTAGCGCTTCTCCATCTCCTGCGGGTGGATCTTGACGCGCCCGTCGCGGACGGCGTCACCGGCCGCCTTGGCGAGCGGGCCGACCTTGACCCACCACTGCATGGACAGGCGCGGCTCGATGGTGGTCTTGCAGCGCGAGCAGTGGCCGACGGAGTGGACGTACGGGCGCTTCTCGGCGACGATCCGCCCTTCGGCGCGCAGCGCGGCGACGATCGCCGAGCGGGCCTCCAGCCGGTCCTGGCCCTGGAAGGGGCCGTGCGCGGTGATGACCGCGTGCTCGTCCATGATCGTCAGGGCCGGGAGGCCGTGGCGCTGGCCGATCTCGAAGTCGTTCGGGTCGTGCGCCGGGGTGACCTTGACGGCACCCGTGCCGAACTCCGGGTCGACGTGCTCGTCCGCGACGACCGGGATGGAGCGGTCGGTCAGCGGCAGCTTGACCAGCTTGCCGACCAGGTGCTTGTAGCGCTCGTCCTCGGGGTGGACGGCGACGGCCGTGTCACCGAGCATCGTCTCGGCACGGGTGGTGGCGACGACGATGGTGTCGTCCCCGTCGCCGTACTTCATGGAGACGAGCTCGCCGTCGTCGTCCTGGTACTCGACCTCGATGTCCGAGATCGCGGTCAGGCACCGGGGGCACCAGTTGATGATGCGCTCGGCGCGGTAGATCAGCTCGTCGTCGTAGAGCCGCTTGAAGATGGTCTGGACGGCCTTGGAGAGGCCCTCGTCCATCGTGAAGCGCTCGCGCGACCAGGCGACGCCGTCGCCCAACCGCCGCATCTGGCCGCTGATCTGGCCGCCGGACTCGCCCTTCCACTGCCAGACCCGCTCGACGAAGGCCTCACGGCCCAGGTCGTGCCGGGACTTGCCCTCCTTGGCCAGCTCGCGCTCGACGACGTTCTGCGTGGCGATGCCGGCATGGTCCATGCCGGGCTGCCACAGCGTCTCGAAGCCCTGCATGCGCTTGCGGCGGGTCAGGGCGTCGATGAGGGTGTGCTCGAAGGCGTGCCCGAGGTGCAGGCTGCCCGTGACGTTCGGCGGCGGGATGACGATGGTGTACGGCGGCTTCTCGCTCTTGGCGTCCGCCTCAAAGTAACCCCGCTCCACCCAGCGCTCGTACAGCGGCCCCTCTACGTCGGCCGGCGCGTACTGGGTCGGCAGGTCGGTGCTGGGCGCTGGTGGCTGCTGCTGAGCGTTCTCGGTCACGGGGGTCAGTTTAGAGGTGTCACGACGCCGTCCCGAAACGCGTTTGTCTTGTAACGGTGGGGGGCCCGATGCCATGCACACGGCGGGGCTGCGCCAGGATGTCGGAAAGACCTGACCATCTGGAGGGGAACCCAGAAGATGAGCTACAACCAGCCGGGCCCGTACGGCGGGCAGCCCCAGCAGCCCGGACCGTACGGCCAGCCGGGCCCGTACGGCCAGCAGCCGCAGGCGCCCCAGCCCGGCTACGGCTACCCCCAGCAGGCCCCTTCGCCCCAGCCCGGTTACGGCTACCCGCAGCAGCCCCCGCAGGGCGTCCCGCCCCAGCAGGCTCCCTACGGCCAGCAGCCCCCGTACGGCCAGCAGCCGCAGCCGCCCTACGGCCAGGCCCCGTACGGCATGCCGCAGCCCCCGGCGCCGGGCGGCGGCAGGAAGAAGACGGGCATCGTGATCGGCGCGGTCGCCGTCGTCGCCGCGATCGGCGTGGGCGCGTACTTCGTGCTCGGCGGGAGCGGCGGCGCGGGCGCGCTGGAGGACGACGGGCCGCACAAGCTGGCGACACCGGCGAAGGTGCTCACCGACTACAACCGCACCACCAAGGACGGGCAGACCGCCGGCGGCGACTCGACGGCGGAGCTGGAGAAGAGCGGCGTCAAGAACGCCAAGACGGCGGCGGGCCTCTACTCCACGGTCGACCTGAGCGACTACGACCCCGACGATCCGTCGTCCGCCGCGAAGATGGCCACGGCCAAGACCCTTTCGGTGGCCGGTGCCTACGGCGAGATCTCCGACCCGGAGAAGACGCTGGACCTGTTCTTCGCCAACTTCAGGAAGTCGGCCGAGAAGGAGTCCTCCACCGGGTCCGGCAAGCCCGAACTGGTCGGCGAGCCGGAGTCGGCGGACCTCGACGGCGCGGTCATGAAGTGCCAGTCGGTCAAGGGCCAGGACCAGGTGACGAAGAAGGAGAAGACCAACTGGTTCTGCGCGTGGGCCGACTACAGCACCATCGCCCTCATCTCGCCCGGTGACGCGGCGCAGGGCGTCACCAAGGACGTGGCGATCGACCTCACCACGAAGGTCCGCAGCGAGATCCGCGTGAAGGCCTGACCCCAGGAACGACCAAGGCGCCCGGCGATGTCGCCGGGCGCCTTCTGTGTGCCGGGGGCTTCTGTGGCCGGGGGTGAGGCCTAGGCCGTCTTCTGCTCGCCCGGCCCGCGGCCCCGCGCATCGCGCGGGATCAGGGTCGGGTTGACGTTCGACTGGACGACGTCCGCCGTGATGACGACCCGGGCCACGTCCTTGCGGGACGGGACCTCGTACATCACGCCCTGGAGGACTTCCTCCATGATGGCGCGCAGGCCGCGGGCGCCGGTCTGGCGGAGGATGGCCTGGTCGGCGATGGCCTCCAGCGCCTCGCGCTCGAAGTCCAGCTCCACACCGTCGAGTTCGAACAGGCGCTGGTACTGCTTGACGAGCGCGTTGCGCGGCTCGACGAGGATCTGCAGCAGGGCCTCGCGGTCCAGGTTGTGGACCGAGGTGATGACGGGCAGGCGGCCGATGAACTCGGGAATCATGCCGAACTTGACCAGGTCCTCCGGCATGACCTCCTGGAACTGGTCCTTGGACTCCATCTCGCGCTTGGAGCGGATCTGCGCGCCGAAGCCGATGCCCTTGGCGCCGGCCCGGGACTCGATGATCTTCTCCAGACCGGCGAAGGCACCGCCCACGATGAACAGCACGTTCGTCGTGTCGATCTGGATGAACTCCTGGTGCGGGTGTTTGCGGCCGCCCTGCGGCGGGACCGACGCCGTGGTGCCCTCCAGGATCTTCAGCAGGGCCTGCTGGACACCCTCGCCCGAGACGTCGCGCGTGATGGAGGGGTTTTCACTCTTCCTCGCGACCTTGTCGATCTCGTCGATGTAGATGATCCCGGTCTCGGCCTTCTTGACGTCGTAGTCGGCGGCCTGGATCAGCTTCAGGAGGATGTTCTCGACGTCCTCGCCGACGTAGCCGGCCTCCGTCAGGGCCGTGGCGTCGGCGATCGCGAAGGGGACGTTCAGCATGCGCGCCAGGGTCTGCGCGAGGAGGGTCTTGCCGGAGCCCGTGGGGCCGAGCAGGAGGATGTTGGACTTCGCCAACTCGATGGCGTCGTCGCGGCCGCTCCCCCCGCCGTTCTCACCGGCCTGGACGCGCTTGTAGTGGTTGTACACCGCTACGGACAGGGCCTTCTTGGCGGCCTCCTGGCCCACCACGTAGCCCTCGAGGAACTCGTAGATCTCGCGCGGCTTCGGGAGTTCCTCCCAGCGGACCTCGCTGGTCTCCGCCAGCTCTTCCTCGATGATCTCGTTGCAGAGATCGATGCACTCGTCGCAGATGTAGACACCGGGCCCTGCGATGAGCTTCTTGACCTGCTTCTGGCTCTTGCCGCAGAACGAGCACTTGAGCAGATCGCCGCCGTCACCGATGCGTGCCACGGTGTGCTTCCCCTTCGCCTGGGAGACTCCTGGACGTCGACGTCCAGCGGACTCCTGGTGCTGCCTTATGTCCGACGGTACCTTGCCGGGCCCCTCGTCCGGGCCCCCCTTGGCACGGTTCGCTTTGACGTGAACCGTGCCAAACCGTGCCAAGGGGCGGCAGACGATACAGCCTCACGCCTCAACGCAGGCTCGAGTTGTCCATCTTCCGGGTGGTGATGATCTGGTCGATCAGTCCGTAGTTCAGCGCGTCCTCGGCCGTGAGGATCTTGTCGCGCTCGATGTCCTCGCGGATCTTGTCGATCGCCTGGGTGGAGTGCTTGGCCAGCATCTCCTCCAGCTGCGTCCGCATCCGCAGGATCTCGTTGGCGGCGATCTCCAGGTCGGACACCTGGCCGCGGCCGGTCTCGCTGTAGGGCTGGTGGATCAGCACGCGCGCGTTCGGCAGGGCCATGCGCTTGCCCGGCGTACCGGCGGCCAGCAGGACGGCGGCGGCGGAGGCCGCCTGGCCCATGCAGACCGTCTGGATGTCCGGCTTGACGTACTGCATCGTGTCGTAGATCGCCGTGAGCGCCGTGAAGGAGCCGCCGGGGCTGTTGATGTAGACCGAGATGTCCCGGTCGGGGTCCATCGACTCCAGGCACAGCAGCTGCGCCATGACGTCGTTGGCGGAGGCGTCGTCGATCTGGACGCCGAGGAAGATCACGCGCTCCTCGAAGAGCTTCGCGTACGGGTCGTACTCGCGAATGCCCTGGGAGGTGCGCTCGACGAAGCGCGGGATGACGTAGCGGGACTCGGCCTGCGGGCCGGTGTAGCGGCCCTGCGAGGCGCTCACGTCCTGCACGGCCTGAGTGCGGTCGTAGATCCCACTGCCGGGGAATGCGTTCACGGTGTCTCCTGAAAGGGGCTGAGGCGGTCGGCTGGGGCTGCTGGGGCGTCCCGGGGCTCCGGGGCCCGGGCGGGGTCCTACGGGGCTCGTGGAGCCGCGTAGGACCTCTCAGGCCCCGGTGCCGCCGCCGCCCGGCATACCGGCGGCCGTGGGGATCACGTCGTCGATGAGGCCGTACTCCTTGGCCTCGAAGGCGTCGAACCAGCGGTCGCGGTCCGAGTCGCGGGTGATCTGCTCGACCGTCTGGCCGGTGTGCTGAGCGGTGAGCTCGGCCATGCGCTTCTTGGTGTGCAGCAGCCGCTCGGCGTGGATCTTGATGTCCGAGGCGGAGCCCGCCAGACCCGCGGAGGGCTGGTGGATCAGGATCTCGGCGTTCGGCAGAGCGAAGCGCTTGCCGGGGGTGCCCGCGCTGAGCAGGAACTGGCCCATGGAAGCCGCGAGACCCATGGCGATGGTCACCACGTCGTTCTTGATGAACTGCATCGTGTCGTAGATCGCCATGCCGGCCGTGATCGAACCGCCGGGGCTGTTGATGTACAGGTAGATGTCCTTGTCCGGGTCGGCGGCAAGGAGCAGCAGCTGTGCGGTGATCTTGTTGGCGATGTCGTCGTCGACCGGCTGGCCGAGGAAGATGATCCGCTCGTTGAGCAGCCGGTTGTAGACCTGGTCGCCGAGGCCACCACCGATGGAAGGCTCGCCGGCGGCTGAAGGCATCAGATTCGTCACGTATCCACCTGCTCGTCTTACGACGGCGCCGGGCCGTCTCACGTGTTCCCTGCGGGGCGGGAGCCGTATCGGAGACTCCACTGCCCTGGTATTCATGGACCCTAACGCGCGGGTCCCTTCGGGGAATCCCGGAGATGGGGGTGTTCGCCGGGGGCGTAGCGCGGCGGGCTCCGCCGGGGCGGCGTGCGGTCTCGTCGTGGGTGGTGCGGCGATCGCCGGGTTGCGGGCGGGTGGGGGCATGTCGCGCAGTTCCCCGCGCCCCTGAGGTGCGCTCGCCTTTCTGGGGGGCAAGAAGGCCCTGGGGCGTGCCCCAGGGCCTTCTCAGTCGCTCGTCGCTGCCGGGGCTCAGCCCTCGGTCTTCTCCTCGGCGGACTCGGCCGGGGTCTCCTCGGCCGCGGCCTCGGCGGACTCGGTCTCGTCCTCTTCGTCGTCGAGGTCGATGATCTCGCCGTTGGTGTCCTTGACCGTGGCCTTCTCGACCACGACGGCGAGGGCCTTGCCGCGGGCGACCTCGCCGACCAGGAGCGGAACCTGGCCGCCCTCGACGACCGCCTGGGCGAACTGGTCGGGGGACATGCCGGAGGAGGCCGCGCGGCGCATGAGGTGCTCGGTGAGCTCCTCCTGGTTGACGTTCAGCTTCTCCTGCTTGACCAGCTCGTCGAGGACGAACTGGGTCTTGATGCCCTTGACCGCGGCCTCACGCGTCTCGGTCTCGAACTCCTCCTCGGTCTTGCCCTGGATCTCCAGGTACTTCGCGAGGTCGAGGCCCATCTGGCCGAGCTGGTGGTGCTCCAGGTTGTGCTTGCGGGTGTTGATCTCGTCCTCGAGCAGCTTCTCGGGGACGGGCACCTCGACGAGCTCCAGCAGCTTCTCCAGGACGCGCTCCTGGGCCTGCGTGGCCTGGTCGTACTGCTTCATGTTCTCCAGGCGCTTGCGGCTGTCGGCGCGCAGCTCCTCGAGGGTGTCGAACTCGGAGGCGAGCTGCGCGAACTCGTCGTCCAGCTCGGGCAGTTCACGCTTGGCGACCTGGGTGACCCTGACGGTGACCTCGGCCTCCTTGCCGGCGGCGGAGCCGCCCTTGAGCTCGGAGGTGAAGGTGGCCTCGCCACCGGCCTCCAGGCCCTTGACGGCGTCGTCGATGCCGTCCAGCAGCTCGCCGGAGCCGATGGTGTAGGAGACGCCGCTCGCGACGCCGTCCTCCAGGACCTCGCCGTCGACCTTGGCCTCCAGGTCGATCGTCACGACGTCGCCGTCCTCGGCGGCACGCTCGACCGGGGCGGTGGAGGCGAAGCGCTCGCGCAGCTCCTCGACGGCCTTGTCGACGTCCTCGTCGGTGACCTCGACCGCGTCGACCTCGACCTCGATGCCGGAGTAGTCCGGGATCTCGATGGCCGGGCGGATGTCGACCTCGGCGGTGAAGTTCAGCGTCTCGCCGTCCTTCAGCTCCGTGATGTCGACCTCGGGCTGGCCCAGCGGGCTGAGCTCGGCCTCGTTGACCGCGTCGGTGTAGAACTTCGGAAGCGCGTCGTTGACGGCCTCCTCCAGCACGGCACCGCGGCCGAACCGCTGGTCGATGACCCGGGCCGGGACCTTGCCCTTGCGGAAGCCCTTCACCGTGACCTGCTGGTTGATCTTCTTGTACGCCGCGTCGAGGCTGTCCTTGAGCTCCTCGAAGGGCACCTCGACAGTGAGCCGAACCCGAGTCGGGTTCAGGGTCTCCACGGCGCTCTTCACGGTTCGGTCTCCTTGTGGCTGACTTCTTGGTTTCTGCCGGCGCCAGAACGGCCCGGCGGATTTCGCCGCCCGGAGGACTTCAGACGATGAGACACACGGGCGTGCAGCTTGCATAGTAACGGCAGCGACTACACCGCCCAAAAGGCGATCACGCGAGTGATCGGGAGACGATCACCCGGGGGGGCCGGATGAGGATCACCCGAGGTGGCCGATGACTGGTCGGGGTGGCGGGATTTGAACCCACGGCCTTCCGCTCCCAAAGCGGACGCGCTACCAAGCTGCGCCACACCCCGTCTGGTGCGACACGTAGGGTACATGCCGGCAGGCGGTGCGGCCGCCGTATTTCCACGGGGGCCGGGGCCGCGTCGGCGCGGGCCGGAAACGCGGCGTGCGTGGTGCGGTCCGGACCCGCTACCATGCCTTCAGTGCCGGGGTCGCTCCGACCTGCGGCGCGTGCTGTGCGGGCGTAGCTCAATGGTAGAGCCCTAGTCTTCCAAACTAGCTACGCGGGTTCGATTCCCGTCGCCCGCTCTTCTGGCCTCGGGCCCGGTTCCTCGGAACCGGGCCCGAGGTGCTTCTCCGGCCCGGTGCGCGCACGCAGGGCGGCCGCCGGGGGGCGTCATGTACACGCAGGTGGCGGAGGCGGTCGGGAGCCCTCACGCGCCTGGGCGGGCTCGGGCCGCAGGACGCCGGGTGGTCCGGCTTCGGCTGCCTCACGGGGGTGCTGCCCGCCGTCGGGGCCGAGGCGGTCATCGGTGCGGCGGCCGCTCCCCCTCGGGGGGCGGAGTCGTGCGGGCCCGGCCCCGTACGCGCGCGGACCCGTGCCGGCCGTCAGAAGCTGATGGAGTTGATGGTCTCCGCTATCGAGTTCAGGAACCGGTTGATCGACGGGGCCATGCCGGTCGAGGCGAGGAAGAAGCCGAAGAGGATCGCCACGATCGCGGGACCTGCCTTGATGGATCCTCCTCTCAGCAACACCACAAGGATGATCGCCAACAGCAGCACCACAGACAGTGAAATGGCCACAACTGATCACACCCTCGGTCGGTCCGCTCTCCCGGCCCGGGGACGCGACCCCGCGCACCCCGCCAGAACCATCGTGCCACCAACGCGGCCTGGCTATGCGGCGGCTGACGCATCGACCGCCTCCGTGTCGCCCGGAGGCGCACACGCCGCCCGGAGGGCGAGGGCTCAACGGCGGGTACTCGTACGGCATTTCGACGCGCCACCCGTGCGGGGAATTCGAGCGCGTCGTTTCCGTCTCCACACAACGCGTTCGCCATTAATTCGAATTGTCGCCAGGACCTCATCAACGACGCTGCGAGGCAGCCCTGAAGGGCGCCGAAGCGGACATTCCGCCGGAGTCCCCTGCTGGTCTTATGCACCGCTTAGTCCGGACGTATCCCGACAAGCAGGACCCGGTCGGTGCACACGATCCGTCATCGGGTGATGTGTTGGCCATCACTCGGATGGCGATGTCAACCACCCGTAATCCGGGGTACCCGGAGCGAATAGCCAGGATTCACATCCGGCGTTTTACGAATAGCTGCAGGGAACGCTAGGGTGCCTCAGATGTTCCACGCTGCCTCGTCCCCCGTCAGCGCAGCGAGGTCCCGGACCGTCTCCCCGAGCTCCTGGTGGGAGGGTCTGTGACGAACTCGCTGCGACCGAACGGCGACCGCAAGGCGCCACTTCCCCCGGCCCAGCCACCGGCCGACGGAGTGCCGAGCCCGCGCTCGCCGCACAGCCCGCAGAAGAAGCAGAACGGCAAGCAGCGCGACGCGTTCTTCGACAACGCCAAGTACCTCGCGATCGTGCTGGTGGCCATGGGCCACGCCTGGGAACCGCTCAAGGGCGACAGCCGCATACTCGAGGCCGCGTACCAGGTCGTCTACGCGTTCCACATGCCGGCGTTCATCATCATCTCCGGCTACTTCTCCCGCAGTTTCGACATGCGGCCGGACCGGCTGAAGCGCCTGATCACCGGCGTCGCCGTGCCGTACATCGTCTTCGAGACGGCCTACCCGCTCTTCAAGCGCTGGATCGACGACGACCCGGGGCAGGACATCAGCCTCCTCGACCCCTGGTACCTGACCTGGTTCCTGGTCGCGCTGTTCGTCTGGCGGGTCACCACCCCCATCTGGAAGCTGGCCCGCTGGCCGCTGCCGCTCGCGCTCGGCCTCGCGATGCTCGCGACCATCAGCCCCTCGATCGGCGACGACCTCGACCTGCAGCGCGTCCTGCAGTTCCTGCCGTTCTTCGTGCTGGGACTGTCGATGAAGCCCGAGCACTTCCACATGGTGCGCCGCCGTTCGGTGCGCATCGCGTCGGTGCCCGTGTTCGCGGCGGCGCTGGCCGTCAGCTGGTGGGCGGTGCCGCGGATGAACACCGCGTGGTTCTACCACCGCGACTCCGCGCAGGAGCTGGGCGCCCCGTGGTGGACCGGCCCCGTGATGGTGCTCGCGCTGTTCGGCTGCTCCCTGGTGCTGACCGCGTGCTTCTTCGCCTGGGTGCCGCGCCGCCACATGTGGTTCACCGCCCTCGGCGCCGGCACGCTCTACGGTTACCTGCTGCACGGCTTCCTGGTGAAGGCCGGCGACTACCAGGGCTGGTTCGAGGCCTCCTGGCTGCACCACCCGGCCGGTGAGATCGCCGTCACCGTCCTCGCGGCCGCCGTCGTCACCGTGCTGTGCACCAAGCCGGTGCAGCGCGTGTTCCGGTTCGCGATGGAGCCGAGGATGGAGTGGGCCTTCAAGCGGGACGCGGCCGAGCTCGCCCGCGAGCGCCAGAGCGCCGAGCGGCGCGAGCGCGAGCGCGAGAAGGTCGACGCCTGACCCTCACCCGGCTCAGCCGGTCAGACCGAGAAGTGCGCGCATCCGCGCGTACTTCTCGGTCAGTCTTTCGCGAGTCGCCTCGTCGAGGACCGCGAGACGCGCCGGGTCCGCGTTGTGCGCCAGGTCCGCCTCCTTCACCAGCAGCGCGCCGGGCGTGGCGAGGATGCGGGCGGCGTACGTCTCGGGCGGCTCGCCCGTCCGCTTGGTGACCGCCCGCACGATGGCCTTCGTCCGGCTGCTCAACGCGGCCTCCCGCAGCCACCGCTCCGAGAGGGCGTCGTCCTCGACGGCGTCGTGCAGCCAGGCCGCCGCGATCTGCTCCTCGTCGCCGCCGCGCGCCCGGACGCCCTCGGCGACGGCCCGCAGGTGTTCCTCGTAGGGCCGTCCGGCCTTGTCCGTCCGGCCGGCGTGCGCGGCACGGGCGGTGGCCTCGATCCGGGCCAGGGTCAGGGGTGTTCGGGGCGTCTCGGTCACGGCTCCAGTGTGCCCCGGGCGGGCGACGGCGCGTCAGCGGGTGGCGGCGGCCGTGGGACCTTCGCGGCAGATCAGCAGCAGGGCCCGGTCGTCGTTGACGTCCTTGGCGACCGCCTCGATGAGGTGCCAGGCGGCGCCGTGGAAGCCGCCGGCCACATAGCGGTCGGCCTCGCCGGTGAGGCGGTCGATGCCCTCGACGATGTCGCGGTCGGACGTCTCCACCAGGCCGTCCGTGAACAGCATCAGCACGTCGCCGGGGCGCAGCGAGCCCTTCACCGGGTCGAACTGGGCACCGTCGTACACCCCGAGGAGCGGGCCCTCGGCGGCCTTCTCCTCCCAGCGGCCGGTGCCGGCGCTGAGTTGCAGGCCCGGCGGGTGGCCCGCGGAGTAGAGCTCGTAGTCGCCGGAGTCGAGGTCCAGGACCAGGTGGATGGAGGTGGCGAAGCCCTCGTCCCAGTCCTGGCGGAGCAGGTAACCGTTGGCGGCCGGCAGGAAGGCGTGCGGCGGGAGGGAGCCGAGCAGGCCGCCGAACGCGCCGGACAGCAGCAGCGCGCGGGAACCCGCGTCCATGCCCTTGCCGGAGACGTCGGTGAGGACGACTTCGAGCGTGCGGCCGCCGTTGGTGCGGGCCGCCACCACGAAGTCGCCCGAGAAGGACTGGCCGCCCGCCGGGCGCAGGGCCATCTCGCGGTGCCAGCCGTCCGGCAGGCCGGGCAGCTTGCTCTGCACGCGGATGCGTTCCCGCAGGTCGAACAGCATGGTGCCGCCGCGCCGCCAGGGCACACCGACCCGGCTGCGGAACTGCGCCAGCAGCAGTCCGAAGAACCCGCAGGCCGCGACCACCAGCACCACGCCCGGAGTGACCCGCGACGGGCCCTCCGTATAGGGGCCGAGCCGCACCGACTCCACGATCAGCGCCGTGGCGGCGGCCGCGTACAGGCCGAGCAGGCTCGCCGGACGCAGGAGCAGGCCGCCCACGACGACCGGCAGGACCAGCGCGGCCGGGGAGAACCACACCGAGTTGGCGAGTGTCGCCGCCGCGATCACCGGAACCATCAGGAGCAGACCGGCCAGGGCGATCCAGTCCGAGCCGTCACCGCGGAAGTAGTCCACGGCGGCCCGGCGCACGCCGACGCGGGCCCGGTGCCACTGCTTCTTCAACCGGGCCGTGAACGTCTCGGCTGCCGCGCGCCGCTCTCGTCCTGATGCCATTAGTTCGGGACCCTATCCAGCGGACCAGCCCCTTGGCACGGGAGGTCCTACTTGTCCCCCGTCCGAGGGCGCACGTCACAGTGAACTTCACAGCGCGCCGCCCCGCCCTCGGCCGGGAGAAATTCCCTCGCTCGTCCCGCATTGCCCTGGTAGGCATGGCGCATGGCGACTGACATGACCGGCTCTGCGGCCGACCTGCGGGTGCTCCGGCGGGACGAATGGGACAAGTTCTACGACGCCCTGCTCCGGGGCTTCGGCGGGGTGCCGGAGTCCGCCGAGGAACGGGAGTTGTGGAACTCGCTGACCGAGTTCGACCGTTCGCTCGGCGCGTGGGACGGGGACGAGTGCGTGGGCACGGCGGGGGCGTTCTCGTTCCGGCTGACCGTGCCCGGCGGGGCGTCGGTACCGGCCGCGGGCGTCACGATGGTGAGCGTGGCGGCGACGCACCGCCGCCGCGGGGTGCTGACGTCGATGATGCGCCGGCAGCTGGACGACGTACGCGCGTGGGGTGAGCCGCTGGCGGTGCTCACGGCCAGCGAGCCGGCGATCTACGGCCGGTTCGGATACGGCAACGCCACCTACCACTTGAACGCCGAGATCGACACCAGCCGGGTGCGGTTGTCGGTGCCGCCCGGTACGGACGACGTACGGCTGCGGTTCGCGGCTCCGGCCGACGTGCTCGACGCGTGCGAGGCGGTGTACGCCCGGCTGGTGCCGTCGCGGCCCGGGATGCTCGCGCGGCGGCCCGGCTGGGAGCGGCTCGGGGTGCTCGACCCGGAGAGCGAGCGGGGCGGGGCGTCGCCGCTGCAGTGTGTCGTCGCCGAACGGGACGGCGAGACCGTCGGATACGCCCGGTACCGCGTCAAGCCGGAGTGGGAGACCGCCGGGCCCAACGGCGCGGTGGTCGTGGAGGCTCTGGCCGCGCTGGACCCCGCGGCGGACGCGGCGCTGTGGCGCTTCCTGTTCGACATCGACCTGACGTCGAAGGTGGTGGCGCGGGGACGGCCGGTCGACGACGCGTGGCAGTACCTGGTGTCCGACATACGGCGGTGCCTGCCGCGGGTGCGGGACTCGCTGTACGTCCGGCCGGTGGAGGTGGGGGCCGCGCTGGAGGCGCGGACGTATCAGACGCCGGTGGACGTCGTGTTCGAGGTGGAGGACGCGTTCTGCCCCTGGAACGCCGGGCGTTGGCGGCTGAGCGGGGATCAGAAGG
The DNA here is from genome assembly GCF_031181705.1 of Streptomyces sp. GTDB lineage: Bacteria > Actinomycetota > Actinomycetes > Streptomycetales > Streptomycetaceae > Streptomyces. The sequence continues at coordinate 30,522 of NZ_JAPSKN010000007.1, read as the reverse complement.
GGGCGTCCTGCGAGCGTACGGCGGATGCGGCGGATGTCGTGCTGTCGGTGCGGGAGTTGGGGGCGGCGTACCTCGGGGGCGTGTCGCTGGCCTCGCTGGGGGCGGCGGGGCGGGTGCGGGAGGTTCGGCGGGGGGCGCTGGCCGAGGCTTCGCTGGGGTTCGGGGGCGGCGGCGGTGGGCCGGCGCCCTGGCTGCCGCACGGGTTCTGATGCGGTGGGTTGCGGGCGGCTCGCGCGGGTCGGCCGGTGTTGCGTGAGGCTGCTGGCGACCGGATCGGGGGGGGCTGTCCGGGGATGTCGAGGCCGCAGTGGGTCAGGGGCGCTGGCAGGTAGGGCACCAGAAGAGGTTGCGGGCGGCGAGATCGGCGGTGCGGATCTCGCCGCCACAGATGTGGCAGGGCAGGTTGGCCCTGCGGTAGACGTACACCTCACCGCCGTGGTCGTCCACGCGGGGCGGGCGGCCCATCGCCTCCGGGGTGTGCTCCGGGCGGACCGTGTCGATGCGGTTGTTGCGGACGCCCTCGCGCATGAGGGTGACGAGGTCCGTCCAGATCGCGTGCCACTCGGTGGGGGTGATGTCCCTGCCGGGGCGGTAGGGGTCGATGCGGTGCCGGAACAGGACCTCCGCGCGGTAGACGTTCCCCACGCCGGCGATGACCTTCTGGTCCATCAGCAGAGCGGCGATCGTCGTACGGCTGCGGGCGATGCGGCGGTACGCGGTGTCCGGGTCGGCGTCGTCGCGGAGGGGGTCGGGGCCGAGACGGCCGTGTATCGCCTGCTTCTCCGGGGGTGTGATCAGGGCGCAGGTGGTGGGGCCCCGGAGGTCGACGTAGGCCGTGTCGTTGGCGAGGCGGAGGCGGACGGTGCCGGTGGGTGGGGGCGCGGGGGCCGGGCCCGCGGTGACCTTGCCGAAGAGGCCGAGGTGGATGTGGATCCAGTGGGGTTCGCGCGAGCCGCGGTAGCCGCGGAAGCCCAGGAAGAGGTGTTTGCCGTGGGCGTCCGTGGCGGTGAGTTCCGTGCCGGTGAGGAGGGTCGCGGCGGGGGTGAACTTGCCCTGGGGGCTGGTGACGTGGGGGGTGGTGCCGCGGAAGGCTGTGGCGTAGTCCTGGGCGAGGCGGTGGATGGTGTGGCCCTCCGGCACGGGGTGCTCCCTGTGGTCGTTACGGTTCTGCCCACCCGCCCACCGGCCCGCCCGACACGGTTCGCTCACAGGCCGGGGTCGACAGGCCCCCCGGGGCTCCGCCCCGGGCCCGGGCGGGGACTGCGTCGCCTGCACCCCTCAGGGCCCCGGCCTGCGGCTACGCTCCCCGTGCCCGCGTGGCCCACGGCCGCGGCTACGTCCTCCTGCCCCTCCGCGCACCTGTAGGCCGCAGCGACACTCCGCTTTCGCGAGGCCGCGTTCTGTGGACAGGGCGCGCGGGGGCTTACTGCTGGGGGTGGTGCGGGGGGATCGGGGGGAGGTCCGAGGTCGTTTCGTACGCCGACAGCATGTCGATGCGGCGGATGTGACGTTCGTCACCGGAGAACGGGGTGTTGAGGAACACCTCGACGAACTTGGTCGCCTCGTCCTGGGAGTGCATGCGGGCGCCGACGGCCACCACGTTGGCGTTGTTGTGCTGGCGGCCGAGGGACGCCGTCTCCTCGCTCCAGGCCAGGGCCGCGCGGACGCCCTTGACCTTGTTCGCGGCGATCTGCTCGCCGTTGCCGGAGCCGCCGATGACGATGCCGAGGGAGTCGGGGTCCGCGGCCGTGCGCTCCGCGGCGCGCAGGCAGAACGGCGGGTAGTCGTCCTGGGCGTCGTAGATGTGCGGGCCGCAGTCGACGGGGTCGTGACCCGCGTCCTTCAGCCACTCGACGAGGTGGTTCTTCAGTTCGTAGCCGGCATGGTCCGAGCCGAGGTACACGCGCATGGGACGAGTGTGACACGGGTGTTTCAGGGAAGGCGCGCGGGGTGGCGCTCGGTAAAACGTGAGCAGAATGTGAGCCGCATTACGGAAGCTCAGGGAAACCTCAAGTAACAATCTGGATTCAAAGGTTCTCCTCGACGTTCGCCTCCGTTTCACTGGACCGGCTTGTACACCGCTCGTACGAGCCCCCGTACACCGTCATGCCGCGACACACCCCGTTCGTACGGCGCGTGCGGTTCCGTACGGAAGTACCACTCCCCGGCGCAAAGGAAATCCGTTCCATGACCTCGCAGCCGACGATGAAGACAACCGGAAACGAACCCCAAGGCCCCGGAGATCCCGGGGTGCACGGTTCCGGGCTGCAGGCCGGACTCAAGAACCGGCATCTGTCGATGATCGCCATCGGCGGTGTGATCGGCGCCGGCCTCTTCGTGGGGTCCAGCTCCGGCATCGCCACCGCCGGCCCCGGCATCCTGCTCTCCTACGCCCTCGTCGGCACGCTCGTGGTGCTGGTGATGCGGATGCTGGGCGAGATGTCGGCCGCCAACCCGACCTCGGGTTCGTTCTCCGCCCATGCCGACCGGGCGCTCGGCCCCTGGGCCGGGTTCTCCATCGGCTGGCTGTACTGGTTCTTCTGGGTCGTGGTGCTCGCGGTCGAGGCGACCGCCGGTGCCGTGATCCTGGAGGGCTGGATACCGGCCGTGCCGCAGTGGGCCTGGGCCCTGATCGTGATGGTCGTGCTGACCGCCACCAACCTCGTCTCCGTGGGCTCCTACGGCGAGTTCGAGTTCTGGTTCGCGGGCATCAAGGTCGTCGCCATCGCCGCGTTCATCCTCATCGGCGGCCTGGCCGTGTTCGGTCTGCTGCCGGGTGTCGACAGCGAGCAGGCCGGGCTGAGCAACCTCACCGAACACGGCGGCTTCCTGCCCAACGGGGCCGGGGCCATCCTCACCGGTGTGCTGCTCGTCGTCTTCTCCTTCATGGGCAGTGAGATCGCGACCCTCGCGGCCGGCGAGTCGGAGAACCCGCAGCAGGCCGTCACCAAGGCGACCAACAGCATCATCTGGCGTGTGGCCGTCTTCTACCTCGGCTCGATCTTCGTCGTCGTCGCCCTCCTGCCGTGGGACAGCAAGTCCATCACCGAGGACGGCTCCTACGTGGCGGCGCTCGACTCGCTCGGCATTCCGCACGCCGGTCAGATCATGAACTTCATCGTGCTGACCTCGGTGCTGTCCTGCCTCAACTCGGGCCTCTACACCGCGTCCCGCATGGCGTTCTCGCTCGGCCAGCGTGGGGACGCGCCGAAGTCCTTCGCCCGCACCACCTCCAACGGCGTGCCGCGCACGGCGATCCTCGCGTCCGTCGCGTTCGGCTTCGTCGCCGTGTTCTTCAACTACAAGTTCCCGGACTCCGTCTTCCTGTTCCTGGTGAACTCCAGTGGTGCGGTCGCCCTCTTCGTGTGGCTGGTGATCTGCTTCTCGCAGCTGCGCATGCGGAAGATCATCCAGGCCGAGGCGCCGGAGAAGCTCGTCGTGAAGATGTGGCTGTACCCGTACCTGACCTGGGCGACGGCCGCGCTGATCGTGTTCATCCTCGGCTACATGCTGACGGACACCGAGCACGACGGGCGCACCACCATCTCGCTGTCGCTGCTCGTCGCGGCGGTGGTGCTCGTCATCGCCTTCGTGAAGGAGAAGGTGCGCGGCGGGCGACGGGCCGCCGGTGAGGCCGAGGCCCGGGACAAGATCTCCGCCGGCTGAGCCCTGAGGCGCTCGCCGTCCCCGTGAACGGCCGGGCCTGCGGCGCGTGTTGCTTCGGCGCACGCGCCGCAGGCCCTTTCGCTGCCCTATTTCGCTGCCGTGGAGCACCGCGAAGCTCGGAAGAACAAGGCGTTGGTCGTCGGTTTCGACGGGCTTGTCGTCAATCGGCGAGTGGGTCCAGGTCGTACGCCGTCGACGCGACGTACGGCCTGGGGGAGACCGGGTACATCTGCCTGCCCGTGCGGGCGGGCGACGGGACCAGGACGTTCCGGCAGCAGGGCCCGGTGCCGTTCGGCACGACCAACCCCCGTCGCCGGACGCGCCGGCCGCTCCCCTGCTGGGCGTGGCCGGTCCGTGGTGGTCGCAGCGGCGGCGGCCGGTGGTACGGGAGGGCTGATCCGGGCTGCTCGTGGGGCGGACACGGCAAGAGGCCCGCCGGGACGGTGTTCCCGGCGGGCCTCTGCCGACTTCCGCGAGGTCAGCGCTTGTTCGCGAACTTCCACGCCGTCGGCAGCGCGCCCATGGCCAGCGCCGCCTTCAGCGCGTCGCCGATGAGGAACGGCGTGAGGCCGGCCGCGATCGCGGCGGTGGCCGACATGCCGGTGGCGAGGGCCAGGTAGGGCACGCCGACGGCGTAGATGATCGCCTCGCCGACGAGCATCGCGCCGGCCATGCGCCACACCGAGCGGTCGGCGCCGCGGCGGGCCAGGGCGCCCACGACGGTCGCGGCGAGGATCATGCCGAGGATGTAGCCGAAGGACGGGGCGACGCCGGAGGAGGCGCCCGCGAACCACGGCACGCCGGCGAGGCCCGCCACCGCGTACAGCGCCAGGGCCAGGAAGCCGCGGCCGGCGCCGAGGGACGTGCCGACGAGCAGGGCGGCGAAGGTCTGGCCGGTCACCGGCACCGGGGAGCCCGGCACGGGCACGGAGAGCTGGGCCGCGAGGCCGGTGAGCGCGGCGCCGCCGAGCACGAGGGCCGCGTCCCGGACACGGGAGGCAGGCAGCAGGTCGGCGAGGACCTGTCCGGTGCGGGCGGATGTGGCGGCAGCGGTGCTCATGGGGACTCCGCGAGGGTGAGGGCCGGTGGGACATCGTGACGCTATCCCAGCGCCCTCGGCCCGATCACCGTCAGCGGTCGACAAAGGCGCGAACCGGCAGTTGGTCGGCTCCATACAAAGAGCGCCGGTCGCACCGAGTACGGCGTGACGCCGGTCACGGTGCTCGGGTGCCGTACGACACGGGAGGGGCACAGGAGCCGTCTGTAGGTTTCCCCCAAAGGCGCCGAGCCACCGTGCCGCGCCGGAGACGGTCACCGCATCGAGGGCGGCCCCTCGCACCACACGCCCCGGTCGCCGTGCAGACACGCTGAGCGACACGGGCGTCCACATCGTGGGATGCCTCTCCCTAGGGGCGGGGAGGCGTCCGAGACTGGCGGCGTTTTGCCCTCGCACGCCCCTCACGCATTGGACGAGTCGCGCCCATGCCCAGCAGCACCACCCAGGAGACGCCGACCGGCACGGACGGCGTCTCCCTCTCCCACGGCCTGAAGCAGCGCCATCTGTCGATGATCGCCCTCGGCGGGGTGATCGGCGCCGGCCTGTTCGTCGGCTCCGGCGCCGGCATCGCCGCGGCCGGTCCCTCGATCGTGGTCGCCTACGCCCTCTCCGGTCTCCTCGTGATGCTGGTGATGCGGATGCTGGGCGAGATGTCGGCCGCGTATCCGTCGTCGGGTTCCTTCTCGGCGCACGCCGAGCGGGCGATCGGCCCCTGGGCCGGGTTCACCGCGGGCTGGTCCTTCTGGGTGCTGCTGTGCACGGCGGTCGGCCTGGAGGGCATCGGCGCCGCGAAGATCGTCAGCGGCTGGCTGCCGGGCACGCCGGAGTGGGCGTGGGTAGCGCTGTTCATGGTCGTCTTCTGCGGCACCAACCTCGCGGCGGTGAAGAACTTCGGCGAGTTCGAGTTCTGGTTCGCGGCGCTGAAGGTCGCCGCGATCACCCTGTTCCTGGTGCTCGGCGTCCTGGCGATCCTGGGCGTCCTGCCCGGCACGGACTCGCCCGGCACGGGCAACCTCACCGACTTCCTGCCCAACGGCGGCGAGGGCCTGGTGATCGGCCTGCTCGCCTCGGTCTTCGCCTACGGCGGCCTGGAGACGGTCACCATCGCCGCGGCCGAGTCGGAGAACCCCGTCCAGGGCGTGGCGAGCGCGGTCCGCACGGCGATGTGGCGCATCGCGCTGTTCTACGTCGGCTCGATGGCGGTCATCGTCACGCTCGTGCCGTGGGACTCCGAGGAGGTCGTCGAGAAGGGCCCGTACGTCGCCGCCCTCGACGAGCTGGGCATCCCGGGCGCCGGCCAGCTGATGAACGTGGTCGTGCTGGTGGCGCTGCTGTCCGCGATGAACGCCAACATCTACGGGGCCTCCCGCATCGCCTACTCGCTGGTGGAGCGCGGGCAGGGCCCGAAGGGGCTGGGCCGGGTCTCGGGCGGGGTGCCGCGGACCGCCGTCCTGGCGTCCTGCGTGTTCGGGTTCCTGTGCGTGCTGCTGAGCTACTGGCGGCCGAACGACGTCTTCGCCTGGCTGCTGAACATGATCGGCGCGGTGATCCTCGTCGTGTGGATCTTCATCGCCGTCTCGCAGCTGCGGCTGCGCCGCCGGATGGAGCGCGAGGCGCCCGGGAAGCTGGTGGTGCGCATGTGGGCGTTCCCGTGGCTGACGTGGCTCGCCCTGGCCGGCATGGCCGCCGTGTTCGTCCTGATGGCCAGGGAGCCGGACACGCGGGTGCAGCTGTACTCCACGGGCGGGATGACCCTGGCCCTCGCGGCCGTCGGCTACGCCTGGCAGAAGGCGCGCGCCCGGCGGTAGCCGCCTCGAACGACAGGCCCCCGCGGAACACGCGGGGGCCTTTTTCTGTGCCCTGCCACCCCTCCCGGCACTCTTGCTGCTAGCGTGCAGTTGCAAGCTAGTTGCAATAAGAGGTTCGGAGGGGAACCCGCCCATGCCCGTCTACACGCTGCCCGACCTGCCGTACGACTACGCGGCACTCGCCCCCGTGATCAGCCCCGAGATCATCGAGCTGCACCACGACAAGCACCACGCGGCCTATGTGAAGGGCGCCAACGACACGCTGGAGCAGCTCGCCGAGGCGCGGGACAAGGAGGCCTGGGGGTCGATCAACGGGCTGGAGAAGAACCTGGCCTTCCACCTCTCCGGGCACATCCTGCACAGCATCTACTGGCAGAACATGACCGGCCCGAAGGACGGCGGCGGCGAGCCGCTCGCGCAGGACGGCGTGGGTGAGCTGGCGGACGCGATCACCGAGTCCTTCGGCTCCTTCGCCCGCTTCAAGGCCCAGCTGTCCAAGGCCGCCGCGACCACGCAGGGCTCCGGCTGGGGCGTGCTCGCCCACGAGCCGCTGAGTGGCCGGCTGATCGTCGAGCAGGTCTACGACCACCAGGGCAACGTCGGCCAGGGCGCGACCCCGATCCTCGTCTTCGACGCCTGGGAGCACGCGTTCTACCTGCAGTACCGCAACCAGAAGGTGGACTTCGTCGAGGCGATGTGGCAGGTCGTCAACTGGCAGGACGTGGCCCGGCGTTACGAGGCCGCCAAGTCCCGGGCGGACGTGCTGCTGCTGGCCCCCTGAGGCCGGTCGTGTGAAGCGTCCTGCCTCGTGATCGTCTTCTCACCCTTCACGAACGGCAGGCGGAAAGAGGAAGACCCCCGCGAGGACAGGACTCGCGGGGGTCTTCTGCGCAGACGCCGGTCAGGGGCGTGGGCTCATCGTGCTACGGCAGGTCCGGCTACGGCAGGTCCGGATCGCACGGCACGTTGAGGGAGAGGAGCGCGGCGGAACCGTCGGGATGCATGCGCAGTTCGCTGACCGCCGCGTTCCGCAGCCGCGGCAGCACCCTGCGGTACTCCCGCGCCGGGATCGACAGCAGGCTGCACAGCACCAGGCGCAGCAGGGTGTTGTGGGCGACGACCAGGACGCGCCCGCCGGGATGGGCGGCGGCGATCTCCCGCAGGGCACGGACCCCCCGGGCCGCTGCCGCCGCCGGGTCCTCGGCGCCGGGGAAGGAGTGCGCCACCGGGTCGGCCCGGTAGGCCGCGGCCCACTCCGGGTCCTCGGCCTCGAACTCGGCGAGCGTGCGCCCCTCGACCACGCCGAAGTCGCATTCGCGCAGGTCCGGTTCGAGCTGCGGGGGGAGGCCGAGGACGCGGCAGGCGGGGTCGGCGGTGGCGACGGCCCGGGACAGCGGGGACGTGTGGACCGCGTCCACCGGGTGGGCGGCGATCCAGCGGCCGAGGGCCTCGGCCTGGGCGCGGCCGGTGTCGGTGAGGGCGATGTCGCTGATGCCGGCGTAGCGGTTCTCGGCGTGCCAGACGGTCTGTCCGTGGCGGGCCAGCAGGAGGGTCGTGGTCATGGGCCGGTCCGTTCGCGTGCGGTGGGGTGGTCGGTGCGGGGCGGTGCCTGGCTGGTCGACACGCCGGCGCCGCGACGCACCGAGGTCCTGCTCATGATTGCCCACCGGCGCAAGGCGGCATCCGACGGACCGGCACACCGGCCCGGGGCCGCGCCAAGGTCCCGCTCATGAGTGCCCTGTCGGCGCAGGACCCGCACCAAGGTCCCGGTCATCACCGCCCCACCGCCCCAGGGCGGCGCCGGGCTGGTCGACACGCCGGCGCGCGAGGGCACACCAAGGCCCTGGTCATGATCGGTCCGTGTCCGGGTGCAGCCGGGCCCGGGCGTGGTCCGCGACGGCGGCGGGCAGCCAGCCGCGGTCCCGGAGGGCGTCGACGAGGCGCGCGTACGGCTCGGCGAAGGCCGCCGTGCGGCCGGGGCGGGGTTCGAGGACGGTCCGGACGCGGACCATGCGCTCGGCGACACCGGCGAGCGAGCCGGCCCCCGACGCCCCGAACGCGGCCAGCGCCGCCATCCCCAGGGCCGGTTCCGTCTGTTCGGGGACGCGGGCCGGGCGGCCCAGGATGTCGGCGCGCAGCTGGTTCCAGTAGGGGCTGCGCGCGCCGCCGCCGGTGAAGGTGAGCGGCCCGTCGAGGGGGGCGCCGAGGTGGTGCAGGTAGTCCAGGCACAGGCGTTCCGCGAAGCCGACGCCCTGGAGCACGGCGGCCCACCGGTCGGCGTCGTCCGCGGGGTCGCCCAGCAGGAGCGAGGTGGCCTCCGGCGCCCGGAACGGGAACCGCTCCCCCGGTGAGACCAGCGGATAGGCGACCGCGCTCGACGGCTCGAACGCCGCGGCCCGCTCGTCCATCGCGGCGGGATCGGCGTCCGGGAAGTGCGCCGCGAGCGCCCCGGCCCCCACGCTGGACGCCCCGCCGGGCAGCCAGGTGCCGTCCGGGGCGCGGTGGTTGTAGACCACGCCCGCGGGGTCCCGGACCGGGTCGCGGGCCGCGCCCTTGAGCACCAGGGTCGTGCCCAGCACCGAGTTCCACGAGCCGGGCCGCAGCGCGCCCGAGGCGATCTGGGCCGCGCAGCCGTCGGTCATCCCGGCGAGCACCGGTGTGCCGGCGGGGATGCCGGTGGCGTCGGCGGCGGCCGGGCGGACCTCGCCGAGGAGGGTGCCCGGGCGGACCACCTCGGGCAACAGGCCCTCGGGGACGCCCAGTCGGGCCAGGGCCACCTCCGGCCAGGACTCGTGCGCCACGTCGTAGCCGGTCTTGAGGGCGTGGCTGGAGTCGGCCGGGGGCGGTGCGCCGGTGAGGCGGGCGACGATCAGGTCGGGCTGGTGGGCGAGGCGCAGGCCCGGGCCGTACTCCCCGAGCAGCCACAGCGCCTTCGGCAGCGCCCAGGTGTCCTGGACCGCGAGCCCCGCCCGGCGGGCCCGGGCCGCCTCCCGTGCGGCGCGGGCGTCGTCGTACATCAGCGCCGGGCCGGCCGGCCGGCCCGAGCCGTCCGTCAGCAGCACCGTGCCGGACGTGCCGCACACGGCGAGTCCGCCGACCGGCGTGCCGGAGGGCGCGGCGCCGAGGGCCGCCCGGGACGCCGCACACAGCGCGGCCCACCAGCGCAGCGGGTCCTGCTCGTGCCGCACCCCGCGGCGCCGCCCGGTCAGCGGGGCCGAGCCGCTGCCGAGAACCGTGCCGTCGGCGGTGACGAGCAGCACGCGGACGCTCTGCGTGCCCAGGTCGACGCCCAGCCAGCCCGCATCCTCGTCCGCCATCCGGAACCTCCCACGCCGTCGCAGCCGGATCTGTGAACTTCTCACTGTGCCCCGATATTTTCCCGTGCGCGAGGGATTGACGCCCCACTTCAGCCGTTCCACCCTCTGTTAGCGAGTCGACTCGACGTGTTAACCAGGCTCCACGCGGAGGTACGGATGGACACGCACGCGCACGACCGCCGGCGCTTCCTGGCCCTCGCCGCCGGGGCCGCCGCCGCCCCGCTGCTGACGGCCTGCGGCGCCGGTTTCGGCGGGAACGACAGCAAGAGCGACGGGTCCGCCGCCGACGACATCACCGGCTCCTTCGACTGGAAGCGGGAGAAGGGCACGACGGTCAAGGCGCTGCTCAACAAGCACCCGTACACGGACGCGTTGATCGCCGACCTGAAGTCCTTCACCGCGAAGACCGGCATCGAGGTCGAGTACGACGTCTTCCCCGAGGACAACTACTTCGACAAGCTCACCGTCGACCTGTCCAGCGGGCGTGCCTCCTACGACGTCTTCATGCTCGGCGCGTACATGGTGTGGCAGTACGGGCCGCCGGGCTGGCTGGAGGACCTCGGGCCCTGGATGCGCAACTCCGCGGCCACGGGCGACGAGTGGGACCGGGCGGACTTCTTCCCGAACCTGCTCCGGGCCGACCAGTGGTCGCTGAAGGCGGGCGCGCCGCTGGGGCGGGGCGGGCAGTACGCGCTGCCGTGGGGCTGGGAGACCAACGTCGTCGCCTACAACACCGAGGTGTTCGGCAAGCTCGGCCTGAAACCGGCCGAGTCCTTCGACGAGCTGTCCGAACTCGCCGCCACCATCAAGCGGAAGGCGCCGGGCGCGGGCTTCGACGGCATGTACGGGATCGCCGTGCGCGGGTCGAGGAGCTGGGCCACCATCCACCCCGGCTTCATGACGATGTACGCGCGCAACGGCCTGAAGGACTTCACGGTCGACGGCGGGAAGCTCACACCGGCGATGAACAGCCCCGAGGCCGTCGCCTTCACCGAGGACTGGGCGCGGATGGTGAAGCGGGGCGGACCGCCGTCCTGGACCTCCTACACCTGGTACCAGTGCTCCAGCGACCTGGGCGCGAAGAAGGCCGGAATGCTGTTCGACGCCGACACGGCCGCCTACTTCCAGGCCGTGAAGGGCGCGAGCCCCGCCTCCGGGAAGATCGCCTTCCACCCGGGGCCGAAGGGACCGGACGGCTCCCTGGCCACCAACATGTGGATCTGGTCGCTCGGCATGAACGCCAGGAGCAAGAAGAAGAGCGCCAGTTGGCTGTTCCTGCAGTGGGCCACCGGCAAGGAGCACCTGCGCGAGGGCGCGATCACCCACAACCACATCGACCCGGTGCGCAGGTCGGTCGCCGAGGACGCCGCCTACAAGGACAAGATGCGGCACCTGCCCGGGTTTTTGGAGACCTTCGAGACGGTCGTCGACCGGACGAGGATCCAGTTCACCCCGCAGGCGCAGTTCTTCGACGCGACGACCAGCTGGGCCGCGGCCCTCCAGGAGATCTACGGCGGCAAGGGCGCGCAGTCGGTGCTGGACGGGCTGGCGGACGACCTCGCCGGCAAGGTGGGCTAGCCATGCGGCTCGCGCTGCGCCCGTACCTCCTGATCGTCCCGGCCCTGCTGCTCACCTGCGGGATCCTGTACCCCTTCGGGCTCGGGCTGTACTACACGCTGTTCGACTTCTCGGCGAGCAAACCGCAGCCGGACATGGTGGGGTTGGAGAACTACCGAGCCGTCTTCACGCAGGAGGCGTTCTGGAACTCGGCGTGGGTGACGGTGCTGTACGCGGTCGGGGCGGCGCTCGCGGAGACCGTGCTCGGGGTGGCCGTCGCCCTGCTGCTGCACCGGTCGACCCTGGTGGGCCGGGTGCTGGAGAAGATCCTGATCCTGCCGCTGATGATCGCCCCGGTGATCGCGGCGATCATCTGGAAGCTGATGCTCCAGCCGTCGGTCGGGGTGGTCAACCACCTGCTCGGGCCCTTCGGCCTGGGCGGGGTGCAGTGGACCGACACCCCTGCGGGCGCCCTCCTGTCGTCGATCGCCGTGGACGTGTGGGTGTACACCCCGTTCGTGGCGATCCTCGCCCTGGCCGGTCTGCGGTCGCTGCCCGCCTCCCCGTTCGAGGCGGCGGCCGTGGACGGCGCGGGGTGGTGGTACACGTTCCGGCGGCTGACCCTGCCGATGCTGTGGCCGTACGTGCTGGTCGCGGTGATCTTCCGGTTCATGGACTCGCTGAAGGTGTTCGACATCATCTACGCCCTGACCGAGGGCGGGCCGGGCGACTCGACGATGGTGCTCCAGATCCGGGCGTATCTCGAAGCCATCCGCTTCCAGCGCTACTCCTTCGGGATCTCCTACACGATCGTGCTGTGGGCCGTGGTGTACCTGGCCGCGATGGTGCTGGTGAAGCACCTGGGGAAGATCCAGCGGAAGGCCGCGGAGGTCACCACATGAGCAGACGCGTCCTGGGATGGCTGGGCGACGCCGCCCTGATCCTCTACTTCGTCTTCGCGCTGTTCCCGATCGCCTGGATGGTGATCCTGTCGCTGAAGCCGGCGGACCAGCTGTTCTCCACCTACTTCGCCTTCTCCCCCACCCTCGACGGCTACCGCACGGTGCTCGGCGACAGCGAGGGCATCCCGTTCGTGCGGTTCTTCGTCAACAGCCTGGTGGTGTCGGTGGGGGCGGTCGCGCTGTCACTGGTGGTCGGGCTCCCGGCCGCGTACGCCTCGGCCCGGTGGCGGTTCAAGGGCTCCGAGAACCTGATGTTCACGCTGCTGTCGTTCCGTTTCGCCCCCGAACTGACCGTGATCATCCCGCTGTTCGTGCTGTACCAGAAGCTCGGCCTTTTCGACACGTACGTCGGCATGGTGTGGGTGCTGCAGCTGGTGACGCTGCCGCTGATCGTGTGGATCATGCGGTCCTACTTCGCCGACCTCACCCCCGAGCTGGAGCAGGCGGCCCTGCTGGACGGCTACACCCGCAAGCAGGCCTTCTTCAAGGTGGCCCTGCCGCTGGTGAAGCCGGGCATCGCCGCCGTGTCGCTGCTGGCGTTCATCTTCGCCTGGAACAACTTCGTCTTCCCGCTGATCCTCACCTCCAACGAGGCCCAGACGGTGACCGTCGGCGCCCTGTCCTTCCTCGGCGGGGACCGGCCCAAGTACAACCTCACGGCCGCCGCCGCGCTCGTCTCCGTCGTCCCGCCGCTGCTGCTGGCGCTGACCATCCAGCGCTATCTGGTGCGGGGCCTGTCGTTCGGGGCGGTGAAGTCGTGATCCGGCTCAGCGGGATACGCAAGGCCTACGGACGGACCGTCGCGCTGGACGCGCTCGAACTGGAGGTCCGCGAGGGCGAGTTCTTCTGCCTGCTCGGCCCGTCCGGCGCGGGCAAGACCACGACCCTGAAGACCGTCGCCGGACTCGAACAGCCCGACTCGGGCACGGTCGTGCTCGGCGGCGAGGACATGCGCGGTGTCGAACCGTACGACCGGGGCGTGGCGATGTGCTTCGAGAGTTACGCCCTCTACCCGCACCGCTCCGCCTACGACAACCTCGCCTCGCCCCTGCGCTCGCCCCGGCACCGGCTGCCCGCCGCCGAGGCCCGGCAGCGCATCGGCGCGATCGCCGAGCTGCTCGGGATCTCGGGGCTGCTGGACCGGCCCGTCGGGCAGCTGTCCAACGGCCAGCGGCAGCGCGTCGCCCTCGGCCGGGTGCTGGTCCGCCCCGCCCGGGCGTTCCTGCTCGACGAGCCGCTCTCCCACCTCGACGCCAAGCTCCGCCAGCAGATGCGGGCCGAGCTGAAGGCCATCGGGGCCGTGCAGCGCACCACCACCCTCTACGTCACCCACGACTCGGTCGAGGCGCTGGCGCTGGGCGACCGGATCGGGGTGATCCGAAAGGGGCGGATCGTGCAGACGGGCACGCGGGAGGAGATCTGGTACCGGCCGCACGACACGGAGGTCGCGCGGGCCTTCGGCCGGCCCCGGATCAACCTGCTGCCGGGGGTGGTGACGGAGGGCGGGGTGCGGTCGGACGGCGGGGTGGAGCTGCCGGTCCGCGCGCGGACCGCGCCGGGCACGGACGTCCTCGTCGGCATCCGTCCCCGGGACATCGCCCTGCACGGCGGCGAGGGCCACGAACTGTCCGGGACCGTGTACGTCACCGAGGTGCTCGGCCGGTCCGTCGAGGTCACCGTCCGGCTCGGCACCGGGGAGCGGCGGGTGTCCCTGGTGGCCCCCCGGGCGGACGCGGCGCGCCTTCGTCCGGACGATGCGGTACGGCTCGTGGTCCGGCCTGAGAACCTGCTGCTGTTCGAGGCCGACCGGCCGGAACGACCGGGACGACGGATAGAGACACAGCGATGAGCAACAGCAGTGGGGGACAGCAGGGGCCCGCGGCGCGGCAGGCCGCCATGGCCGAGCAGGTGCTGGCCGACGGCTCGGCCACGGCGGCGGAGCTGGCCGAGCGGTTCGGAGTGAGCCTGATGACCATCCACCGGGACCTGGACGAGCTCGAACGGCAGGGCGTCGTACGGAAGTTCCGCGGCGGGGTGACCGCGCAGCCGTCGGGGGTCTTCGAGTCGAACGTGCAGTACCGGCTGAAGACCATGCGCGCCGAGAAGGCCGCCGTCGCCGAACACGCCCTGCGGATGGTCGAGCCCGGCATGGCGGTCCTGCTGGACGACTCCACGTCCACCCTGGAGATAGCCAGGCGGCTGCGCACGGGCGAGATCACGCCCCTGACGGTCGTCACCAACTTCCTGGAGGCGATCAACCTCCTGGCCGACCAGCGGGGCATCCACCTGATGGCCCTCGGCGGCGACTACGACCCGCTGCACTCCTCGTTCCTCGGGGTGTCGTGCGTGGAGGCGGTCGAGCAGCTGCGGGTGGACGTGTGCTTCGCGTCGACGTCCGCCGTGCACGGGGGTTACGCGTACCACCAGGAGCAGCACATCGTGTCCGTGAAGCGGGCGATGCTCGACGCGGCCGCCCGGAACGTCCTGCTGATCGACCACACCAAGCTCGGCCGGGTCGCCCTGCACCGGGTCGTCCCGCTGTCCCGCTTCGACACCGTCCTCGTGGACGACGGGGCGTCGCCGGAGGCACTGCGGGACCTGGACGAGCACAAGGTCCGTTACGAGGTTTGCGCGACGAAGGGCGGCCATGACGGGACTGGAGCTACGTGAGCTGCGCAAGACCTACCGGTCGCGTGGGCGGCCCTCCGTGGACGCCGTCCGCGGGATCGACCTGAGCCTGCGGTCCGGGGAACTGCTCGGGCTGCTCGGGCCGTCCGGCTGCGGCAAGTCGACCACGTTACGGATGATCGCCGGGCTGGAGTCCGTCACCGGCGGGGACATCCTGGTCGGCGGGGCGTCGGTGGTGGAGCGGCCCGCGCGGCGGCGCAACATCGGGGTCGCGTTCGAGAACTACGCGCTGTATCCGCCGCTGTCGGTCGCGGAGAACCTGGCGTTCGGGCTGAAGGCCCGGCGCAGGTCCGCCCGGGGCGATGTCGACCGCAAGGTGAAGGAGATCGCCGAACGGGTCGGCCTGACCGAGCTGCTGGACGCCCGCCCGGCCGGTCTGTCCAGCGGCCAGAAACAGCGCGTCTCGCTGGCCCGGGCCCTGATCCGCGAACCGGACGTGCTGCTCCTCGACGAGCCCCTCTCCCACCTCGACGCGGCCCAGCGCGACACCACCCGCCGCGAACTCAAGCGCATCCAGAAGGACCTCGGCCACACCACCATCCTGGTCACCCACGACCAGGAGGAGGCCCTCTCCCTCGCCGACCGGATCGCCGTCATGAAGGACGGCGTCATCCAGCAGCTCGGCACCCCCTACGAGATCTACGACAGCCCGGCCGACGTCTTCGTCGCCGACTTCGTCGGCGAGCCCGCGATCACCCTGCTGCCCGGCATCGCCGGCGGCGACGGCCACGCCCGCCTGTCCGACACGGTCCGCATCGCCCTGCCCGTGCCGGTGGAGCGGGGCCGCGAGGTGGTGGTCGGCATCCGCCCCGAGGACGTCCGGCTCACCGCCGGGGACGGCCTGCCCGCCCGGGTCGTCGCGCACGAACCGCTCCTTGAGTCGGGCCTGGCGACCCTCGCCCTGGACGGTGTGGAGCGGCACCTGCTCGTCCTCACCGATCCCGAAGCACGGCTCGCCCACGACGACCGGGTCCGGGTCGCCGCCGACCTCGCACACACCCATGTCTTCGACGCCGAGACAGGAGCCTCACTGCGATGACTGCCGAGAACAGCGTGCGTGTCGTGGCCGCCGGTGACCACTTCGTCCTGCCGTCGCTCATCACCCGGGCGGTGGCGCACGAGGTGGAGCGGGCGCAGGTGCGGGAACTGCGGCTGGGCTGGCCGCTGGAGCCGTTCGGGCCGGTCGCCGAGGTGCGGGAGGCCAGTGACGCCGAGGACGAGCTGATCGAGGCGCTGGCCGGGGCGCAGGTGCTGGTCACGCAGATGGGTCCGGTCACCGAGCGGGTCCTGGCCGCCTGCCCGGACCTGCGGCTGGTCGTGGTCTGCCGGGGCGGGCCGGTCAACGTCAACCTGGACGCGGCGAAGCGGCGGGACGTGCGGGTGTGCTTCGCGCCCGGCCGCAACGCCGCCGCCACCGCCGAGTTCACCCTCGCCCTGATGCTCTGCGCCCTGCGCCGCATCCCCCAGGCCCACGAGCCGCTGGTCCGGCGGGGCAGCTGGGAGGGGGCGACGTACTACACGTACGAGGAGAGCGGCCACGAGCTGGAGGACCTGCCCGTCGGACTGATCGGGTACGGGGCCGTCGGCAGCAGGGTCGCACGCGTGCTGTGCGCGTTCGGGGCACGGGTGATGGTGTACGACCCGTATGTGCACGGCGAGATCCACGGCCTGCGCGTCACCTCGCTCGACGACCTCCTGCGCCGCTCCCGGGTGATCACCCTGCACGCCCGGCTCACCGCTCAGACGCGGGGGCTGGTCGGCGCCCGGGAGCTGGGCCTGCTGCCGCACGGGGCGGTGGTGGTGAACGTGGCCCGGGGTCCGCTGCTGGACGAGGACGCGCTGTGCGACGCGCTGGACAGCGGCAGGGTGTCGGCGGCGGCGCTCGACACCTACGAGCGGGAGCCGCTGCCGGTGGAGTCCCGGCTGCGGGGATTCGCCGAACGCGTGGTGCTCACACCCCACCTGGGCGGCGCCTCGCGCGCGGTGGCGGAGAAGGCCGCACGGATCGCCGCCGAGGAGGTGGGCCGCTGGGTGCGGGGAGAGCCGCTCGCGCACTGTCTGACCTGAGGACCCTGAGGAGAGCCGCATGTACGTCGGTATCGATGTGGGCACGTCCATGGTCAAGGCGGCGGCCTTCGACACGGCGGGCCGCCAACTGGCCGTGGAGGCGAGGCCGGTGGGCCTGTCGCTGCACGGCGGGGTCGTCGAGCAGGACATGGAGGAGGTGTACGCGGCGGTCGTCGGCGTGCTCGGCGCGCTGACCGCCGCGGTGGCGGAGCCGGTGGAGTTCGCCGGGCTGACCGGGCAGGGCGACGGGGTGTGGCTGGTCGACGCCGAGGGGCGGCCTGTGCGGGCGGCGGCCTCCTGGATGGACGGGCGCGCACACGAACTGGTCGACCGGTGGCTGGCGGACGGCACGTTCGAGACGGTGTTCCGGCGGACCGGGAGCGCGCTGTTCCCCGGCTGCCCGGGGCCGCTGCTGGCCTGGCTGGACCGCCACGAGCCGAAGGCGCTGGACACCGCGCGGGCCGCCCTGTACTGCAAGGACGTGGTGTTCCAGCGGCTGACCGGAGCCGGCCCGACCACGGACGTGTCGGACGCGTCCATGCCGTTCCTCGACCCGCGGAGTCGGGCGTACGACGACCGGGTCGTCGAACTGCTCGGGCTGAGCCACCGGCGGGGCCTGCTCGCCCCGGTCAGCGACCCGGTCGCCACGGCCGGGGCACGCGGCGAGGGCCTGCCGGCCGGCACCCGGATCGCCAACGGCCCCTACGATCTGCCGGCCTGCGCGCTGGGCGCCGGTGTGACGTCCCCGGGCGACGGGCTGCTGATCGTCGGCACCTGCCTGGCCAGCCTGGTCGCCACGGCCGAACTCGACCTGACCGGCGAACCGGCCGGGCTGTACATCTCCACGGACCGGCCCGGGCACTGGCTGCGCGCCATGCCCGCGATGGTCGGCACGGCCGCGCTGGACTGGGTGCTGTCCACGACCGGCGTGCGGCACGACGAGGTGGACGGGCTGCTGGCGCAGGCCCCGCCCGGCGCGCACGGCGTACGCGTGCTGCCCTACTTCGCGCCCTCCGGGGAACGCGCCCCCTTCGTGGAGCCGCGGCTGCGCGCCGAACTCACCGGTGTGTCCCTGGAGTCGACCCGGGGTGATGTGGTCCGTGCCACCTGCGAGGGCATCGGGTACGCGGCCCGGCACTGCCTGGAGGCGGCCGGCCTGACGGGGAGCCTCGCCGTCTGCGGCGGGGGCACGCGCAGCCCCGCCTGGATGCGGCTGCTGGCGGACGTGCTCGGGCGGCCCCTGCGGGTCGTCGAGGGCGAGGTGGGGGCGCGGGGGGCGGTGCTGGCGGCGGCCGAGCGGTTCGGGGCCGGGCTGGACGCACCGGCGTGGACGAGGCCGACGGCGGTCGTCGAGCCGGACCCGGGCCGGGCCGCGTTCTACACGGAGGGCTATGCGGAGCACCTGGAGCGGCTGGCCGGGGCACGGGCCCGGGCCCGGGCCCGGGCCTGAACATCCCATCCATGAAGGGGAGTCGCATGCAGCTCGGACGGAGATGCCTCCTGCTCGCGGCGGCCGCGGGGACGGCCACGGTGACCGCCGGCGCCCCGGCGGTGGCCGGACCGGGTGCACGCGGCCCGGTCGTCATCGGCCATCGCGGCGCGGCCGGCTGGCGCCCGGAGCACACGGCGGCCTCGTACATCCACGCGGTGGAGACGGGCGCCGACTGGATCGAACCGGACCTGGTGCCGACGAAGGACCACGAGCTGGTGGTCCGGCACGAGAACGAGATCTCGCAGACGACCGACGTGGCCCTGCGGCCGGAGTTCGCCGGCCGGCGCACGACGAAGACGGTCGACGGCCGCCAGGTCACCGGATGGTTCACGGAGGACTTCACCCTGGCCGAGCTGAGGACGCTGCGGGCGGTGGAGCGGCTGCCGGCGGTGCGCAACCGCAACACCGTCTTCGACGGGCGTGCTCGGATCCTGACGTTCCAGGAGGTCGTGGACCTGGCGCGGCGGCTGTCGAAGGCGCACCGCCGCACGGTCGCCGTCTTCCCCGAGACCAAGCACCCCACGTACTTCCGTTCGATCGGGCTGCCGCTGGAGCCGAGGCTGGCCTCGGCGATCCGCCGCAACCGGCTCGGGCCGCGCGAGTGCGTCGTGCAGTCCTTCGAGCCGACGAGCCTCAGCCGGATCGCCGCGGAACGGCTGGGCGTGCCGCTGTGGCAGGCGCTGGGGACGACGGGCGGGCCGTACGACCTGGTCTCGGCCGGTGATCCCACGACGTACCGGGACATGATGAGTCCGGCCGGGCTCGCCCGGATCGCCGCGTACGCCGACTGGATCGGGCCGGACAAGTCCTCGGTCGCCGGCACGTCGCTCGTGGCGGACGCGCACGCGGCGGGGCTGCGGATCGGGCCGTACACCTTCCGCGCGGAGAACCAGTTCCTGCCGGCCCGGTTCCGGCGCGGGAGCGGACCCGCCGATTTCGGGGACGCGTTGGCGGAATACGCGCTGTACTACGACATGGGGGTCGATGCGGTCGTCACCGACTTCCCGGACCTGGCGGTCAGCGCGAGGAGGGGCTGATGTTCTTCAGGGACAAGCACTGCCCGACCTGTCCCGGCAGCGGCACACAGGTGTTCGTGCCGCTCAAGCCCGAGGAGAGGAAGGCCATCGGGACACGGCGCGCGGACCTGTGGCGCTGCACCGCACCGGGCTGCCGGTGGTACCAGCCCTGGGACCACCGGGCTGCCGGGGGCCGGCTCCCGGAGGAACTGCGGAACCCGGGAGCCGACGCCTCGGCGTGAGCCTCAGAGATTGGAGAAGTCCGGGCCCTTGGTGCGCGTGCGCTTGATCTCGTAGAAGCCCGGCACCGAGGCCACGGCGAGGGTGCCGTCCCACAGGCGGGCGGCCTCCTCACCCTTGGGCGCCGGGGTGACGACCGGTCCGAAGAAGGCGATCTGCTCGCCGTCGGCGCCGGGCACGGCGATGACGGGCGTGCCGACGTCCTGGCCGACCTTGTCGATGCCCTCCTTGTGGGAGGCGCGCAGCTCGGCCTCGTACGGGGTGGCGTCCCAGTGCTCCATGAGGGAGTCGGGCAGGCCCACGTCCTTCAGGGCCGCGGCGACGGTCTCCTTGCCGTGGCCCTCGCCCTGGTTGTGGATGCGGGTGCCGAGCGCGGTGTAGAGGTCGCCGAGCACCTCGGCGCCGTGTTCCTGCTGGGCGGCTATGACGACCCGGACCGGGCCCCAGCCCGTCTCCAGCAGCTCGCGGTACCGCTCGGGCAGCTCGTCCAGCTTGTCCTCGTTGAGCACGGAGAGGCTCATGACATGCCAGCGGACCTTGATGTCCCTGACCTTCTCCACCTCCAGCACCCAACGGGAGGTCATCCACGCCCAGGGGCACAGCGGGTCGAACCAGAAGTCGACGGGGGTCTTGTCCGACATGTCTCTCCTCGTGAGGAAGCCGTTTCCCCGGGGAAACGCCTCGGCGGTCCCCGGCCATTCCCGGCTGACCCGTGTCAGGGGCGCGTGGCAGGATCGGTGCTGTTCAGCCGTATTCCACGACGCTTGAGGAGTTCCGCCCGTGCCCGGTGAGAATCTGTCCCGCGACGAGGCCCGCGAGCGGGCCGCCCTGCTGAGCGTCGACGGGTACGAGGTGTCCCTCGACCTGCGGTCCGCGGTCGGCGAGGACAGCGGCGACGGGCCCCGCACGTTCCGCTCGGTCACGACGATCCGCTTCCGCTGCAACGAGCCCGGTGCGAGCAGCTTCGCCGATCTGATCGCCCCGAGTGTGACGTCCGTCTCGCTCAACGGCCGCGACCTGGACCCCGGAGAGGTCTTCGACGGCTGCCGGATCACGCTGGAGGACCTGGCCGCGGACAACGAGCTGGTGGTCGACGCCCGGTGCGCCTACTCCCGCACCGGCGAGGGCCTGCACCGCTTCGTCGACCCGGAGGACGGCGAGGTGTACCTGTACACGCAGTACGAGCCGGCCGACTCCCGCCGTGTCTTCGCCAACTTCGAGCAGCCCGACCTCAAGGCCCCGTTCCGCTTCGAGGTGCGGGCCCCCGAGGGCTGGACGGTGTGGAGCAACGGCGCCGGTGAGCGGTCCGACGGGGTGTGGCGGTTCGCGGAGACCAAGCCGATCTCGACGTACATCACCTGCGTGGTGGCGGGCCCGTACCACCACGTGACGGACTCCTACTCCCGCACCTTCGCGGACGGCACGACGCTGGAGATCCCGCTCGGCGCCCTGTGCCGCAAGGCCCTCGCGCCCCACTTCGACGCCGACGACGTCTTCCTGGTCACCAAGCAGGGCCTGGACTTCTTCCACGACCACTTCGACTACCCGTACCCGTTCGGCAAGTACGACCAGGCGTTCGTGCCGGAGTACAACCTGGGCGCGATGGAGAACCCGGGACTCGTGACGTTCCGGGAGGAGTTCGTCTTCCGCGGCAAGGTGACCCAGGCGTCCTACGAGGGCCGGGCCAACGTCGTGCTGCACGAGATGGCGCACATGTGGTTCGGCGACCTGGTCACCATGGAGTGGTGGGACGACCTGTGGCTGAAGGAGTCCTTCGCGGACTTCATGGGCGCGTACTCCCTGGTCGGCGCGACCCGCTTCAGCGAGGGCTGGATCACCTTCGCCAACCGCCGCAAGGCCTGGGCCTACCGCGCGGACCAGCTGCCCTCCACGCACCCGATCACGGCGGACATCCGCGACCTGCAGGACGCCAAGCTGAACTTCGACGGCATCACGTACGCCAAGGGCGCGTCGGTGCTCAAGCAGCTCGTGGCGTACGTCGGCGAGGAGGCGTTCCTGGAGGGCGCCCGGCGCTACTTCAAGCGGCACGCCTACGGCAACACGCGCCTCGGCGACCTGCTGTCGGTGCTGGAGGAGACCAGTGGCCGGGACATGAGCGCCTGGTCGCGGTCCTGGCTGGAGACGGCCGGGGTGAACGCGCTGACGCCGCAGGTGCTGCTGGACGCCGACGGCCGCGTCGAGGAGCTGGCGGTGGTGCAGGAGGCCGCCGAGTCGCACCCGGAACTGCGCCCGCACCGGGTCGCGGTGGGCCTGTACCGGGTGGCGGACGGGACGCTGGAGCGGTACGCGCGCGCGGAGACCGACGTCGAGGGCGCCCGGACGGTGGTCGCGGAGCTGGCCGGCGCCGACGCCCCGGACCTGGTCCTGGTCAACGACGACGACCTGACCTACTGCAAGAGCCGCTTCGACGAGACGTCGCTGGCCACGCTGCGCGAGCACCTCGGGTCGGTCACCGACCCGCTCGCCCGCGCCCTGTGCTGGTCGGCGCTGTGGAACATGACGCGGGACGCGCTGCTGCCGGCGCGGGAGTTCGTGGACCTGGTGCTGCGGTTCGCGGGGCGCGAGTCCGAGATCGGCGTCCTGCAGATGCTGCACGCGTGGGCCGAGTCGGCGCTCACGCACTACTGCGCGCCGGCCCGGCGCGCGACGACCGCCCTGCTGCTCGCCGAGGGCGCGCGCCGCGAGCTGTACGCGGCCGGGGCCGGCAGCGAGCACCAGCTGGCGTGGGCGCGCTTCTTCGCCCGGACGGCCACCGCCCAAGCCGACTTCGACCTGCTGCGCGACCTGCTGGCGGGCACCGCGACGGTCGAGGGGCTGGAGCTGGACCAGGAGCTGCGGTGGGTCTTCCTGGAGCCGCTGGCCGCGCATGGGGCGGTGGACGAGAAGGCGCTGGCCGAGGAGCTGGCCCGGGACGACACGGCCTCCGGCAAGCGGCACCAGGTGCGCTGCCTGGCCGCGCGCCCCTCACAGGCGGTCAAGGCCCAGGCGTGGGCGCAGGTCGTGGAGTCCGACGCGCTGTCCAACGCGATGGTCGAGGCGACCATCGCGGGCTTCTCCCAGGGCTCCCAGCGGGAGCTGCTCGCACCGTACGCGGAGAAGTACTTCGCGGCGCTCGAGCGGGTCTGGGCCGAGCGGTCGATCCAGATCGCCATGCACGTGGTGCAGGGCCTGTTCCCGTCGCTGCAGCAGTCGAAGGAGACGCTGGACGCCGCGGACGCCTGGCTGGACGCCCACCGCGAGGCGGCCCCGGCGCTGCGCCGGCTGGTCCTGGAGTCCCGGGACGATCTGGCACGCGCGTTGCGTGGACAGGCGTGCGACCAGGCTGCTGACCAGTAGCTTTGGCCTGAGATCCGGGCGTTCCCGCTCTGTTACGAGATGCGTGCCCGATGAGCCGTAACCCCTGGTCCACCCCCGAACGGACCAGGGGGTTTCGGCATCCGAACACTCGTCCTTTAGCGCTTGGTTGTCCGCATTTGTCGACGGACCTGTAACAGCGGTTCAAGGACGCCCCGGACGCGGGAAATTGCGGGTCATGACCCAGAACACGCCGCTCTCCCCCCGCCCCCTGCACGACCTGTCCGGCGCCGGCCGGCCCCGCGTGACGACGACGGCCCGGCTCCGCTCGCACGGGGTCTCCACGGCCGAGACGAACGAGCAGTGCCGCCCCGGCGGCCCCTGGCAGCAGCTCCTGCCGGGCGTGGTCCTGCTCCACCCGGGCCCGCCGACCAGCGAGGAGCGGCTGCACGCGGCGCTGATGTACGCGGCACGGGAGCGCGGCACCGGTGTTCCGGCCCAGCCCGGCGCGAGCACGGCACACACCCCGGCCTACGCGGAGGTGATGATCACCGGGCTGGCCGCCCTCACCCTGCACGGCTTCTCCTCGACGCCCCCGCTGCCGTCCCTGGACGCGTTCGACGTCCTGGTCCCGCGCATGCGGCGGCTGCGCTCGACGGGGTGCGCGCGGATCGTGCGCACCCCCGCGCTGCCCGTCCCGGAGCAGGTCACGGGCGTACCCGTGGCCCCGGTGGCCCGGGCGCTGGCCGACGCCGTCGCCGAGCTGGCGGACGCGGGCGTGGTGCGCCGGCTGCTGACGGAGGCGGTACGCGGCGGCCACTGCGACCCGGCCTCCGTGGTGCGCGAGCTGAACCAGGCGCGGCTGCTGAGCCGCCCGCACGTGGTGGACGCGGTGGACTCGCTGCTGGCCGAGGGCCGCGCCATCGCCGAGGACCGTCTGTACCGGATGGTCCGTGAGCACGGCCTGCCCGACCCGGTCTGGAACGTGGACCTGCGCCTGCCCGGCGGCCCCTACCTCGGCGGCCTCGACGCCTACTGGCCCGACCAGGCGGTGGCGGTCGAGCTGGACACCCGGGCGCCCCGCCAGGACGACGACGCCGTGTGGTCGGAGTACGCCCGCAAGCGCGAGCACCTGGAGCGGCTCGGGATCACGGTCGTCCACATCACGCCCAGGAAGCTGCGCGACTGTCCGGAACAGCAGGCGACGGTGGTCCGTACAGCGCTGATGGCGTCGGCCGACCGCGAACCGGCCGCGTATGTCGTGGTGCTGCCCCGGTAGTGACGGACCGAAGCGGAACCAGGAGGGGGGAGGAGGGGCCGCCGGGCGCACCGGCGGCCCCTCCTCGCGTCCGGGCGCCGCTCCTGGTGTCCGGGGCGTCAGCCCTTCTTCAGGACCAGTTCGGTGTTGCGGTCCTTGGGGTTGCCGCCGAGGGTCGTGCTCGCTCCCGGGGCGTTGAGGGACAGTTCGCGGTAGAGGGCCGCGAGGCCGGTCTGGGAGAGGTCGGAGAAGTCCGTGCGGTGCGGGGCCGAGGACTCCACCAGCGTGGTGAACAGGGAGATCGTGCCGTCCTTGTTGTCGGCCAGTTCGATGACCCGGGCCAGCTGCGGGAAGTCGACGTGGGAGGCGGTGGAGATCTCCCAGAAGGAGCGGCCGCCGGGCGCGGAGTGCGGCGTGATGACGTTCTTGTGGATGTGGCCGTTCACCCAGGCCAGCACGTTGCGGTGGCTGCCGAGCAGCGCCAGCACCTCCTGGCCGCCCCGGCGCCGCTCCTGGGGCCGGGCCGGGTCGGGGCGGGTGTTCGTCATGGTCTTGCTCGTGTGGTGGCTGAAGACCACCGCGTAGGAGTCCTTGTTCTCCCGCAGGGTCCGGTCGAGCCACCTCAGCTGGGCCGAGCCGATGGAGCCCTCGTAGTGGCCGCCCGCGTCGGTGGTGTCCAGGCTGATGCCGATGACGTCGTCGGAGATGCGGAAGGCGTAGTACTGGGTGCCCGCGTCCAGGTTGGCCGAGGAGTAGCCGTGGCCGACCGGACCGACGCCCCGGAAGGCCGGGTCCAGGTGCGCCTCGATGTACTCGGCGGGCGTGAAGGGGGCGCGCCTCTCGTCCGGGGTGACCGAACGCATGGCGCGGGCGTGGGACTTCAGGAAGTCGTGGTAGCGCACGCCCCGGGGGTCGCGGGCCTTCTTGATGAGCGTCTGGAGCCGCTTCGCCTCAGCGGCCGGCACGTCCATCAGCTTCCTGCCGCCGACGGCCAGGTCCGTGAGGTAGGAGTCGCGGTGCGAGGCGTAGCAGCCCATCGGCAGGGAGTCGTGGTTGCCGACCGTCGAGTACCAGGGCAGGTTCAGGCCCGGGCTCTGCACCTCGCGGATCGCGGCCTGGAGGAAGCCGTCGAGGCGGGGGAAGCCGGCCTGCTTGTCGGCGTCGCGGAGCGCGGCGTCCGGCTGCCAGTACTGCTTGAGGCCGCTGTTCTGGACGCCCTCGTAGCGGCGCGGGTCGCCGGTGTTGGGCGTGATGCGCCCGCCGCTCATGATCTTCAGGAACCACTCCAGCTCGGACCTGGCGTTGTTGTCCGTGTTGTCGCCGGTGGTCATGGCGAAGTGCAGCGGGGCACCGGTGACGGGGGCGCCGCGCAGCGCGTTGATCCGCTCCACCAGGGAGATCGCGCCCTGCACGGTGAGCGCCTCGTGCGGCCGCCAGGCGTGCACGTCGGCCGAGCGCAGGTACTCCAGGCGCAGCGGGTGCTGCGCGTCGATGATGTGCAGGTCGGTGAGCTGCACGAACGCCGCGAGCGCGGTGCGGCGCCCGGCGCGGCCGGAGTGGGGCGCGGCCAGCTCGGAGCGCACCACCCGCTGCCAGCCTGGCCCGTCGCCCAGGCGCCGGTACCCGGAGCCGGCGCGCGGGGTGGCGACGGACGCCACCGTCGTGCCCTTGGTGTAGGGGGCCAGGGGCGCGGCCGGGGCCTGGCGCGAGGAGGCGGCGACGGCCTCGGTGGCCTCCTTGGTGGTGGCGGCCTGGCTGTCGCTGGGCCGCAGGGCGTAGCCGGCGCCCGCGGAGAGGGCGACCGCGCCGGTGGCGGCGAGGACGGAACGGCGGTGGATGCCCTGGCCGGAGCCGGCGACTGAGCGTGTGCGCGACATGCGCTTCTCTCCCCGAGTGCGAACGCGTCGGCAGTGGTCACGGGGCGTTCGTGACGCGAACACCCCGCTCGTACTGGATGGTTGGCAGCGGGGATGACCTGCGTGTGAACAAGGCGGCAACGCGCAGCGCCGATCACCGTACGTGGATCTTGGACTACCCGGCGCGTCGACGACCGCTCCGGGAACGGCCCGGAGCCGGTCACGCGGCGTTCACCTGCCGGGGTACTGGATCTACTCCGGGGCGCCGGCCAGCCGTCCGGTCACCGGCCGCTCCCGCCACATGCGCAGGGCGGTGTCCACCATCGGCACGCGGGCCAGGCCGGACACCGCGCCCAGGTCCTGCCAGGCGGCGAGGTCGGTGGAGCCGTTCACCTCGTGGCTCAGTTCGCCGCCGGTGACCCGGCCCTCGTAGACGAACCGGACGGCGTGGTGGTCGACGGCGCGTCCGAACCGGTCGCGGAGGGTGCGGCGGGAGGAGTCCACGCCGAGCAGCCCGGTCACCTCGATGGTGTAGCCGGTCTCCTCCTCGACCTCGCGCCGGACGGTGTCGTAGGGATCCTCGCCGTGTTCCATGCCGCCGCCGGGCACGACCCACTCGGGGGTGCCGTCCTGGGCGGGGGAGCGGGCGAGCAGGATCTGTCCGTCACGGACGCATATGGCGTAGGCCGCCACCCTCAACTTCTGTCGCACTCCGGGACGTTAACCGATTTCACCGCCTTCGGGACTGATACCCGCAAAACGCATCGGGGGTTTTCCCCATACATCCATTTCGTTTCGGTCAACCCTCCCCAAAGAACTCCCCCTTGCGTAAGGCTGTGCGATCGTCCGGGCTTGCCGTTCCGGACCCGTGGCGACCAGGGCCGATCGACCCCGGTCGTTCCCGCTCGTTCCTTTACCTCCAAGGGATGCCGATGACCCTCACCCCCCAGCGTGACCCGATATCGGGCCGGAGACGCGTGGCGCGCATCGCCGTGGCCGCCGGACTCGTCGCCGCGCTCTCCGCGGCCGGGCCGGTCCCCCTGGTCCTCGCCGCGGACGGCCCCGGCGCCGCCGCCCCGGCCGACCGGGACGTCAAGTCCGCCCACCACAAGCTCGGTTCGGACGACGCGGACCTGCTCGCCGAGGCCAAGGCCGACGGCGACAAGAACGTCACGATGATGATCGCCACCGCGCCCGGGCAGACCGAGCAGGTCTCCGGGCAGCTGGACGCGGTCAAGGGCGGCTCGGTGGGCCGGGCCGACGACAAGCTGGGCTACGTCCGCGCCACCGTCCCGACGGCCAAGGCCGACTCGGCGATCGCCGCCGCCGCCAAGCTGTCCTCCGTGCACGGCATCGACCTGCGCGAGGAGATCCCGCTGGACGACCCGACGCCGAGCGCGGACGCCGCCAAGGGCGCCAAGGGCACGGCGACGTACCCGGCCCCGGGCAAGCGGACCCCGGCGGAGAACCCGTACAACCCGTCCTTCGAGACGGGCGCGGTCGACTTCGTCGAGGACCACCCGAAGGCGGACGGCCGCGGCATCACCATCGGCATCCTGGACTCCGGCGTGGACCTCGGCCACCCGGCCCTGCAGAAGACCACGACCGGTGAGCGGAAGATCGTCGACTGGGTGACGGCGACCGACCCGATCATCGACAACGACAACACCTGGCGCCCGATGGTCACGGCCGTGTCCGGCCCGGCCTTCACCTACCAGGGCCAGTCGTACAAGGCCCCGGCGGGCTCCTACGCCGTCAGCCTGTTCAAGGAGTCGTACACCACCGGCGGCGACGCGGCGGGCGACGCCAACCGCGACGGCGACACCACCGACGTCTGGGGCGTGCTCTACGACGCGGCGGCCGGCACGGTCCGGGTCGACCTGAACAACAACAACGACTTCGGCGACGACGCCCCGATGAAGCCGTACAAGGACGGTCACCAGATCGGGTACTTCGGCACCGACGACCCGGCCACCGACATCGCCGAGCGGCAGCCGTTCGTCGTGGAGGTCCGCGAGGACGTCCCGATGGACCCGCTGGGCGGCTCCTGGGTCGGCAAGAAGTCCGACTTCGTCAACATCGGCGTCATCGAGTCCGAGCACGGCACGCACGTCGCCGGCATCACCGCCGCCAACGGCCTGTTCGGCGGGAAGATGGACGGCGCGGCGCCCGGCGCCAAGCTGGTCTCCTCGCGCGCCTGCACCTGGTCCGGCGGCTGCACCAACGTGGCGCTGACCGAGGGCATGATCGACCTCGTCACCAAGCGCGGTGTCGACATCGTCAACATGTCCATCGGCGGCCTGCCGGCGCTGAACGACGGCAACAACGCGCGCGCCGAGCTGTACACCCGGCTCATCGACACCTACGGCGTGCAGCTGGTGATCTCCGCGGGCAACTCCGGCCCCGGCGCCAACACCATCGGCGACCCGGCCCTGGCCGACAAGGTCATCTCGGTCGGCGCGTCCGTCTCCAAGGAGACCTGGGCCGCCAACTACGGCTCGGTCGTGGAGAAGAAGTACGCGATGATGCCGTTCTCCTCGCGCGGCCCGCGTGAGGACGGCGGCTTCACCCCGACCCTGGTCGCCCCGGGTGCCGCGATCAACACCATCCAGACCTGGATGCCGGGCGCCCCGGTCGCCGAGGCGGGCTACTCCCTGCCGGCCGGCTACGGCATGCTGCAGGGCACCTCGATGGCATCCCCGCAGGCCGCCGGTGCCGCCGCGCTGCTGCTGTCCGCCGCGAAGCAGAAGAGCATCGACCTCACCCCGGCCACCCTGCGCACGGCCCTCACCTCGACCGCCGACCACATCAAGGGTGTGCAGGCGTACGAGGAGGGCGCGGGCCTGATGAACATCGAGGACGCCTGGGAGGCGATCCGTGACGGCGCCACCTCGCACGCCTACACGGTCAAGGCCCCGGTCGACACCGCGATCGACCAGTTCCTTGAGACCCCCGGCTACGGCACGGGCCTGTACGACCGCGAGGGCGGCCTGAAGGCGGGTCAGAAGAAGACCTACGAGGTCACCCTCACCCGCACGTCCGGCGCCGACAAGCCGATCCGGCACGAGCTGCACTTCGAGAACAACGCGGGCGGCACGTTCCGCATCGTCGGCTCCGACGAGGTGCGGCTGCCGCTGAACCAGCCGGTGACCGTCAAGGTCCAGGCCGCCCCGAAGTCCGCGGGCATCAAGAGCGCGATCCTGGAGGTCGACGACCCGCGCACCGAGGGCATCGACAAGCAGGTCCTGCACACCGTGGTCGTCTCGCAGCCGCTGAAGTACACCTTCTCCGCGGCCGGCACGGTGCAGCGCAACAGCTCGCAGCACTACTTCGTCACCGTCCCCGAGGGCGCCAAGACGCTCGAGGTCGCGATGAGCGGGCTGAAGGACAAGAGCCAGACCCGCTTCATCTCCATCCACCCGTACGGCGTCCCGGCCGACCCGACGTCGACGATCAACTGCTACCCGAACTACTCGAACCCGGCCAACACCTGCCGACCCGACCTGCGTTCGTACGCGGACCCGCAGCCGGGCGTCTGGGAGATCGAGGTCGAGTCGCGCCGTACGTCGCCGCTGCTGGACAACCCGTACAAGCTGGACGTCGCCGTCCTCGGCGCGGCCTTCGAGCCGGAGACCGTGACCGTGCCCGAGGCGAAGGTCGGCACCCCGGCCACCGCCACCTGGAAGGTGACCAACGGTTTCGCGGCGATCGACGGCAAGCTGGCCGGCGGCCCGCTGGGCTCGGCCAAGACGGCCCGCCCGTCGATCAAGCAGGGTGAGACGCAGACCACCACGGTCGAGGTGCCCGCGGGTGCCAAGTCCCTGGACGTCGTCATCGGCAACGTCTCGGACGCCGCCGCCGACCTGGACCTGGCCGTCTACGACGCGGCCGGCAAGCAGGTCGGCAGCTCCGCCGACGGCGACTCGGAGGAGTCGGTCTCCGTGCCCTCCCCGGCCGCCGGCACCTACACGATCGAGGTCGTCGGCTACGGCGTGCCGTCCGGCACCACCGCCTACGACTACCAGGACGTGTTCTTCTCCGCCTCCCTCGGCAGCGTGAGCGTCGACGGTTCCGCGGTGAAGCTCGGCACGGGTGGCTCGGCGACGGTCTCCGGCAGCGTCACCGCCGCCGCGGCCGCCCCCGAGGGCCGTGAGTTCTTCGGCCAGGTCCAGCTGGTCAACGCCCGCGGCACGGTCGCGGGCCTGGGCAGCGTGAAGATCGAG
>NZ_JAPSKN010000106.1 GCF_031181705.1 Streptomyces sp. | reverse complement strand
GGCGCCCCTGTCGGCCGGTCCACCGCCTCTCCGGCCGCCGGCTCCTTCTCCTCCGGTGCCCCCTCCAGCAGCACGGTGAGCAGGCGCACCGCCCCCCTCTTGTGCAGCGGGTCGTTGCCGTTGCCGCACTTGGGGGACTGGATGCAGGACGGGCAGCCGGCGTCGCACTCGCAGGAGGCGATGGCCTGGAGGGTGGCGGTCAGCCAGGTGCGGGCGGTGTGGAAGGCGCGCTCGGCGAAGCCCGCGCCACCCGGATGGCCGTCGTAGACGAAGACCGTGGGCAGCAGCGTGTCGGGGTGGAGCGGGATCGACACGCCGCCGATGTCCCAGCGGTCGCAGGTCGCGAAGAGGGGCAGCATCCCGATGGACGCGTGCTCGGCGGCATGCAGGGAGCCGCCGAGGATCTCCGGGCCGATCCGGGCCCGGTCCAGCTGGTCCTCGGTGACGGTCCACCACACGGCCCGGGTGCGCAGCGTACGGGGAGGGAGGTCGAGCTTCGTCTCGCCCAGGACCTCACCGGTCATGAGCCGGCGACGCAGGAAGGAGACGACCTGGTTGGTGACCTCGACGGACCCGAAGCACAGGCGGCCGTCGCCCCAGGGGATCTCGATGTCGGTCTCCAGGACGGAGATGGACGTGGTGTCGCGGGCGACGGTGGAGTAGGGCGGGGAGGCCTCTTCGACGAGGGCGACGGAGTCCTCGAGGTCCAGCGACCGCACGAGGTAGGTGCGGCCCTGGTGGAGGTGGACCGCCCCCTCGTGCACCGTCGAGTGCGCGGCGCCCGCGTCGACCGTGCCGAGCAGCCGGCCCGTGCCGGACTCGACGACCTGGACCGGGCGCCCGCCCTCACCGCGGATGTCGGTCAGGTCGGCGGCGCGCTCGCGGCGGGTCCAGTGCCAGGCCCTGGTGCGGCGGCGCAGCAGCTTCGCGGCCTCCAGCTGCGGCAGCAGGCCTTCGCTGGCCGGGCCGAACAGGTCGAGGTCCTCGTCCGTCAGGGGCAGCTCGGCGGCGGCGGCGCACAGGTGCGGGGCGAGCACGTAGGGGTTGTCCGGGTCGAGGACCGTGGACTCGACCGGCTGGTCGAAGAGGGCCTCGGGGTGATGGACGAGGAAGGTGTCCAGGGGGTCGTCCCGGGCGACCAGGACGGCCAGGGCGCCCTGCCCGGACCGTCCGGCCCGGCCGGCCTGCTGCCACAGGGAGGCGCGCGTGCCCGGGTAGCCGGCGATGACGACCGCGTCGAGGCCGGAGATGTCGATGCCGAGTTCGAGGGCGTTCGTCGCGGCGAGGCCCAGCAGTTCACCCGAATGGAGGGCGCGTTCGAGTGCGCGACGTTCTTCCGGGAGATAGCCGCCCCGGTACGCCGCGACACGCCGGGCCAGCGACCGGTCGACCTCGGCCAGCCGCTCCCGGGAGATGACGGAGATCAGCTCGGCGCCGCGCCGGGACCGGACGAAGGCGACCGAGCGCACGCCCTGCACGGTGAGGTCGGTCAGCAGGTCGGCGGCCTCGGCGGTGGCCGTGCGGCGGACGGGGGCGCCCTTCTCGCCCTGCAGCTCCGTCAGCGGCGGTTCCCAGAGCGCGAACACCAGTTCACCGCGCGGGGAGGCGTCGTCGGCGACCTCCACGACCGGCAGGCCGGTCAGGCGGCGGGCGGCCACCGCGGGCTCGGCGGCGGTGGCGGAGGCCAGCAGGAACACGGGCGAGGCGCCGTAGCGGGCGCACAGCCGGCGCAGGCGGCGCAGCACCTGCGCGACGTGGGAGCCGAAGACGCCGCGGTAGGTGTGGCACTCGTCGATGACGACGTACCTCAGCGACTTCAGGAAGGAGGACCAGCGGGGGTGGGACGGCAGGATGCCGCGGTGCAGCATGTCCGGGTTGGTCAGCACGTAGTTGGCGTGCTGGCGGATCCATTCGCGTTCCTCGAACGGAGTGTCGCCGTCGTACACGGCGGCGCGCACCGAATGGCCCAATGGATGTGAAAGTTCCTTCACGGAGCGGCACTGGTCCGCCGCGAGGGCCTTGGTGGGAGCCAGGTAGAGGGTGGTCGCGCCGCGGCCGTTCGGGGCCTCGGCTCCGTCCAGGAGGGCGGACAGCACGGGTACGAGGTAGGCCAGGGACTTGCCGGAGGCCGTACCGGTGGCGACGACGACCGAGTCGCCGTCCAGGGCGTGCTCGGCCGCGAGGGCCTGGTGGGCCCAGGGGTGTTCGATCCCCGCGGCCTGCACGGCCGAGATGACCTCCGCGCGGATCCGGTCCGGCCAGACGGCATGCCGACCCGCACGCGGGGGCAAGTGCTCCGTATGAGTAATGCGCGAAGCCCTGCCCGGACCGGACGCGAGCCGGTCCAGGACCGCGCCGGGCGCGGGCCGGGAGGCGGGGTCCGACGGGGTTCGATCGGATCGGTGATTCTTGGCCATCGGCACCGAGTGTGTCACTGGCGTGACGGACAATGGAGCCAAGGCGTCGTGCACGCCTGCCGGTAAGTGATTGAATGCCATCGCGGCTGGCGAAGCGTCCAAGGGCTGAAGCCGAGATGCCCTAAGGGCGACCGCTCGATAGCAAGGTGCTGGAGGATCCGTGGACCTGTCCCTGTCGACCGAGACCATGGGCGATCGCACGATCGTCAGGGTCGGTGGCGAAATCGACGTATATACCGCGCCCAAGCTGCGCGAGCAGTTGGTCGAGCTGGTGAACGACGGCAGTTTCCACCTTGTCGTCGACATGGAGGGCGTGGACTTCCTCGACTCCACCGGGCTCGGCGTACTGGTCGGCGGCCTGAAGCGTGTACGAGCCCATGAGGGCTCCCTGCGCCTGGTCTGCAACCAGGAGCGCATTCTGAAGATCTTCCGCATCACCGGCCTCACCAAGGTGTTCCCGATTCACACCTCGGTCGAGGAAGCGGTAGCGGCCACCGACTGAGACCGGACCCGGGCCTCGTGCCCGGGCCGGCCGCGGTGCGGCACGAGTTCGGCAGAAGTGAAGACCGAGGGGGCCCGGGCTTTCGGCGGCCCGGAGCCCCTCGACAGCACGCCCGTAGTTGCGAGGGGGATGCATGGCCACCGTTGAGCTCCGCTTCAGCGCGCTGCCCGAGCATGTCAGGACCGCCCGGCTGGTGGCGGCGGCGGTGGCGCGCAGGGCCGGAGTCGACGAGGCCGTCCTCGACGAGGTCAGGCTCGCTGTCGGCGAGGCCTGCAGCCGGGCCGTCGGACTGCATCAGACCGGCGGGATCTCGGCACCGGTGAAGGTGCTGCTGATCGAGGAGGAGAAGCAGTTCTCCATCGAGGTCGGCGACGAAGCTCCGCACGCGGTGCCCGGCGGTCGCGCCGGCGCGGGCGACCCCGACGCGGAAGTCGAGGAGGACGAGATGGGCCTCGCGGTCATCAGCGGCCTCGTCGACGACGTGGAGGTCAGCGCGGGGGAGGACGGCGGATCGATCAAGATGACGTGGCCGACCACGCCTCCACCGACGATCCTGGCCTGATCGGCCACCGCGCAACCCGTTCGTACCCGAAGGGCCCCACCCGTGGGGCCCTTCGTCATGTGCGGGTGTCAGTGCTCGCCTTTACAGTAGTTCCTGTGCCGTTCATCGCGTGAATTCGTTCACGATCATTCGCGTGCTCCACGGTCGCGCCAGAATGCTTTCAGGGCATTACTTCAGCAGGCCAATTCCGTTTATCGCGCTCTGTTTTGATCAGGTTCCGGTACCTACAATCCCGTCCACATCTTGAGCTCAGCCCAAGCGTCAAGGAGGACGAATGGCGGGGCTTTCTCTCTCACAACAGTCGGGCCATCCCACCGACCTCGCAGCCGCCGTACTGACCGATGGCAACCGCGTCCTCGTGGTGGTCATCGCGATCGTGGCACTGGCGGCACTGGCGGTCGCGGGCGTCCTGGTGCGCCAGGTACTCGCGGCCGGTGAGGGCACCGACAGCATGAAGAAGATCGCGGCCGCGATCCAGGAAGGCGCCAACGCCTATCTGGCCCGTCAGCTGCGCACGCTCGCGGTATTCGCCGTGGTCGTGTTCTTCCTGCTCATGCTGCTGCCCGCTGACGACTGGAATCAGCGGGCCGGACGGTCGGTGTTCTTCCTGATCGGAGCGGCGTTCTCGGCGGCCACCGGTTATATCGGCATGTGGCTCGCCGTACGCAGCAATGTGCGGGTCGCCGCGGCGGCCCGTGAGGCCACTCCGGCGGCGGGCGAGCCGGAAAAGGATCTGACCGCCGTCTCGCACAAAGCGATGAAGATCGCATTTCGCACGGGCGGCGTGGTCGGCATGTTCACGGTGGGCCTCGGCCTGCTGGGTGCGGCCTGCGTGGTGCTGGTGTACGCGGCGGACGCGCCGAAGGTGCTGGAGGGCTTCGGCCTGGGCGCCGCGCTGATCGCCATGTTCATGAGGGTCGGCGGCGGCATCTTCACCAAGGCCGCCGACGTCGGCGCCGACCTGGTCGGCAAGGTCGAGCAGGGCATTCCGGAGGACGACCCGCGCAATGCCGCGACCATCGCCGACAACGTGGGCGACAACGTCGGCGACTGCGCGGGCATGGCGGCCGACCTCTTCGAGTCGTACGCCGTGACGCTGGTGGCCGCGCTGATCCTGGGCTCGGCGGCCTTCGGCGACGCGGGGCTCGGCTTCCCGCTGCTGGTGCCGGCCATCGGTGTGATCACGGCGATGATCGGCATCTTCGCGGTCGCGCCGAGGCGCTCCGACCGCAGCGGCATGAGCGCCATCAACCGCGGGTTCTTCATCTCCGCGGTGATCTCGCTCGTGCTGGTGGCGGTGGCCGTCTTCGTCTACCTGCCGGGGAAGTACTCGGAGCTGGACGGCGTCACCGACGCGGCGATCCTGGGCAAGGACGGCGACCCCCGGGTCCTCGCGCTCGTCGCGGTGGCCATCGGCATCGTGCTGGCCGCCCTGATCCAGCAACTGACCGGCTACTTCACGGAGACCACCCGCCGGCCCGTCCGGGACATCGGCAAGACCTCGCTCACCGGCCCGGCCACCGTCGTCCTCGCCGGAATCTCCGTCGGTCTCGAATCGGCCGTCTACACCGCCCTGTTGATCGGACTGGGCGTGTACGGGGCGTTCCTGCTCGGTGGTACGTCGATCATGCTGGCGCTGTTCGCGGTGGCGCTGGCCGGCACCGGTCTGCTCACCACGGTCGGTGTGATCGTCGCGATGGACACCTTCGGGCCGGTCTCCGACAACGCGCAGGGCATCGCGGAGATGTCCGGCGACGTCGAGGGCGCGGGCGCGCAGGTGCTCACCAACCTGGACGCGGTCGGCAACACCACGAAGGCGATCACCAAGGGCATCGCGATCGCCACGGCCGTGCTGGCGGCGGCGGCGCTGTTCGGGTCGTACCGCGACGCGATCATCACCGGCGCGCGGGACGTGGGGGAGAGGCTCAGCGGTGAGGGCGCCCCGATGAGCCTGATGATGGACATCTCGCAGCCCAACAACCTCGTGGGTCTCATCGCGGGCGCGGCGGTCGTCTTCCTCTTCTCGGGGCTGGCGATCAACGCCGTGTCGCGGTCGGCGGGTTCCGTGGTCTACGAGGTGCGGCGGCAGTTCCGCGAGAGGCCCGGAATCATGGACTACAGCGAGAAACCGGAGTACGGCAAGGTCGTCGACATCTGCACCAGGGACGCACTGCGCGAGCTGGCCACGCCGGGTCTGCTGGCCGTGATGGCGCCCGTCTTCATCGGGTTCACGCTCGGTGTCGGGCCGCTGGGCGCGTTCCTGGCGGGCGCGATCGGCGCGGGCACGCTCATGGCGGTGTTCCTCGCCAACTCCGGTGGCGCCTGGGACAACGCCAAGAAGCTCGTCGAGGACGGCCACCACGGCGGCAAGGGCAGCGAGGCGCACGCGGCGACCGTGATCGGCGACACCGTCGGCGACCCCTTCAAGGACACCGCCGGCCCGGCGATCAACCCGCTGCTGAAGGTCATGAACCTGGTCTCGCTGCTCATCGCGCCCGCGGTGATCAAGTTCTCCTACGGCCCGGACGAGAGCGTGGGGGTGCGGATCCTGATCGCGGTCCTCGCGTTCCTGGTGATCGCCGGGGCGGTGTACGTGTCAAAGCGGCGCGGAATCGCCATGGGTGACGAAGGCAACGCCGAGCCGAAGCCCAATTCGGCCGATCCGGCGGTGGTTTCCTAGGGAGGAACGAGGAGCCCCAGCTCAAGGTGCGGGCGGGCGGTGCGCGTTGGCGCGTCGCCCGCCCGCGCTGGGTGGGGAGACGATCACGCGTGAGCCTTCTCTCTCTTGGTGCAAAAGGTTACAAAAGGGTCTTAATAGACGTTCGACGTGCGGTTGCCGTGCATCTGGCGTGTAAGTTCCGGGGCCGAGAGAGCCATGGAAGGGACCAAACCGGTGAACAAGAAGCTCGCGGCCGCACTGTCCGGCGGTGCGGTACTGGTACTGGCGCTGTCGGGCTGCGGCGGCGACGACGGCAACGAGAAGCTGGACTCCTGGGCCAAGCAGGTCTGCGACGCCGTGCAGCCGCAGGCGAAGAAGATCGAGTCGGCCAACGCCGCGATCCAGAAGGAGACCTCGGACAACAGCACGCCCGAGGAGGTCCAGAAGACCGACGCGCAGGCCTTCCAGGACATGTCCGACGCCTACAAGGCGATCGGCGGCGCGGTGAACAAGGCCGGGGCCCCGGACGTCGAGAACGGCGAGAAGAAGCAGCAGGACGCGGTCAAGGAGCTCAACTCGATCTCCGCGTCCTACGCCTCGCTGAAGAAGCAGGTCGACGGGCTCGACACCAAGGACCAGGGCAAGTTCGCCGACGGCCTCAAGGACATCGCCACCGAGCTCGACAAGCTGAGCAAGAGCGGCAACGACGCCCTGCGGAACCTGGAGGAGGGCGAGGTCGGCCAGGCGATGGCCCGCCAGTCGAGCTGCAAGGCGGCGACGGCGTCGGCGGGCGCGACGCAGAGCTGAACCGCGGAGCGGCCGCAGGAGGTCCGGCCGCTGACGTGGTGAGGAGGGACGGGCACCGGCTGTGCCCCCGTTCCGCCCCGGGCACGGGACGCGCGACCCTTGCTCCGCCCCCGGCACGGGCGCGCGGTCCTCGCCGCGGCCCGGGCGGGTGCACGCGGTCCCGCTCCGGCACGAACAGGGGCACGCGGTCCTCGCTCCGGCACCGGCGAGGGCACGCGATTTTCCGATCGCACTGGCAGGGGCACGCGATTCCCGTTCCGGCCCGGGCTGGGGCACACGATTCCCGCTCCGGCCGGGCGGGGGCACACGATTCCGGCTCCGGCACGAACACGGGCACGCGATCCCCGCTCCGGCACTGGCAGGCGGTTCCCGCCCCGGCACTGGCAGAGGCTGCGATTCCCGCTCGGCAGGAACAGGGGCGCGAGCACGTGCGAGAGCGCCCCCGGCCGCCACAATGGGGGCGTGAGTAACGCCAGCCAGTCACCCCTGCCCCCGCTGCCCGCCTCCGACCGCCCCGACGTCGCCGCCCGGCTCCGGGACGCCCTGCTCGGGGCCTCCTTCACCGCCGACGGACTGCTCGAACTGCTCGGCGCCCCCGCGTACGCGGCGCTCGCCCGGAGCGAGACCGTGCCCGCGCTCCGGGCCACCCGCGGGGACACGCCGCTGGAGCTGCTCGTGCGGCTGTTCCTGCTGCAGCAGCCCGTGCCGCACGCGCGCGTGGCCGACGTCCTGCCCGTCGAGGCGTGCCTGGAGAGCGGCTGGCTCGCCCGCTCCGCCGGGGACCAGCTCTCCGCCACGGTGGACGTCCGGCCTTACGGCGGGCCCGGCGGCGAGGACTGGTTCATCGTGTCGGACCTGGGCTGCGCGGTCGGCGGCGCCGGCGGGATCGGCCGTCGTGACGAGGGCGTCGTCCTGGGAGTCGGCGGCGCCTCCACGACCCTCGCCGGGATCACCGTCCGTACGCCCGTCGCCGCCGCGCTCGACCTCGGCACCGGCTCCGGCATCCAGGCCCTGCACGCCGCCCGGCACGCCACGCGCGTGACCGCGACCGACCTCAACCCGCGCGCGCTGCACATCACCGCCCTGACGCTGGCGCTGTCCGGCGCACCGGCCGCCGATCTGCGCGAGGGCTCCCTTTACGAGCCGGTCCGCGCCGACGAGACGTACGACCTGATCGTCTCCAACCCGCCGTTCGTGATCTCGCCCGGTGCCCGGCTCACCTACCGCGACGGCGGGATGGGCGGGGACGATCTGTGCCGCACGCTCGTTCAGGAGGCGGGGGAGCGGCTGAACGAGGGCGGGTTCGCGCAGTTCCTCGCCAACTGGCAGCACGTGGAAGGGGAGGACTGGCAGGACAGGCTCAGGTCGTGGGTGCCCCGGGGCTGTGACGCGTGGATCGTGCAGCGCGAGGTGCAGGACGTCAATCAGTACGCCGAGCTGTGGCTGCGGGACGCGGGCGATCACCGCGAGGACGTGGCGGAGTACCAGGCGCGGTACGACGCGTGGCTCGACGAGTTCGAGGCGCGCAAGGTGAAGGCCGTCGGATTCGGCTGGATCACCCTGCGCCGGACGGGCGCCGCCGTGCCGTCCGTCACGGTGGAGGAATGGCCGCATCCGGTCGAGCAGCCGCTCGGGGACACCATCCGCGACCACTTCGACCGGCTCGACCACCTGCGCGAGCACGACGACGCCGCGCTGCTGGAGGGGCACTTCCGGCTGGCCGCCGAGGTCGTGCAGGAGCAGGTCGGGCTGCCGGGGGCGGAGGACCCCGAGCACGTCGTGCTGCGCCAGAACCGCGGTATGCGCCGGGCGACCCGGGTCGACACGGTCGGCGCGGGCTTCGCGGGCGTGTGCGACGGCACGATGAGCGCGGGCCGCATCCTCGACGCCATCGCCCAGCTGATCGGCGAGGACCCGGTCCTGCTGCGCGACCGCACCCCGGCGCAGATCCGGCTGCTGGTGGAGCAGGGGTTCCTGGTGCCAGTGCGCTGAGCGGGGGGACGGAGGTGATCCGTTTGCTGGAAGAACCGGTGGAGAACCGGTCCGCCGCCCCCTCGATCGCGAAGCCGCCAATAATTTCGAGTCGATTTGGACACCTCGCCCGGAACAGGTCGTGAAGAGCCGCACGCCCCCGATCCGCGGCCGTGTCGTCCCTGCGTTCACCCCGGGTTCGCCTCTGCGCCGCCCGCGCGTGTCAGCCTCCCGTGGCTGGGACCGTTCGGACAGGGGAAAAGGGGCGCGGCGAGCCATGGAGAGCGAACCGGCGATCTTCGCGGGAACGGTGTTCTCCCTGTTCGGAGGGGGCCTGCTGGCGTGGACCGTGACGCGCGTGCGCCGGCAGATGCCCGTCGCCGAGGGGGTGAGCCCGCGCGCGTCGGCGGCCGTCGCGAGCGTCGTCTCGGTGCTCGCCCTGGCGGTCGGAGCATGGTGCTTCACGCGCCTGTGATGCCCGCTCCGGGCAGGCGCCCGCGGGTGACCGGGGGATAGCGCTCCGCACAGGGCCGGGCTGGGTCAGGGCACTCGGGGCGGCAGGAATGGTGGTAGTCGGGTTACCGTTCGAGTGGCCGTTGCGGGCTTTTCCCGTTTGACACGGGGGCGGGATGTACCGTCACACTCCGCAGCGTCAGCACGTACCCAGCCCCGGTGAGCGACTCCGGGGAGGCCCCAGCGTCGACCGGAGAGAAGAGCGAAGTTGTCCCCGACCAGCGAGACCGCGAAGGGCGGCCGCCGACTCGTCATCGTCGAGTCGCCTGCCAAGGCGAAGACGATCAAGGGCTATCTCGGGCCCGGATACACCGTCGAGGCGAGCGTC
This sequence comes from Streptomyces sp., assembly GCF_031181705.1. Taxonomy (GTDB): domain Bacteria; phylum Actinomycetota; class Actinomycetes; order Streptomycetales; family Streptomycetaceae; genus Streptomyces. The sequence goes on along the minus strand of NZ_JAPSKN010000106.1, from coordinate 10,911 downwards.
GGGCACATCCGCGACCTTCCCAACGGCGCCGCCGAGGTGCCCGAGAAGTACACCGGCGAGGTCCGCCGCCTCGGTGTGGACGTCGAACACGACTTCCAGCCGATCTATGTGGTCAACGCCGACAAGAAGGCGCAGGTCAAGAAGCTCAAGGACCTGCTGAAGGAATCGGACGAGCTCTTCCTCGCCACCGATGAGGACCGCGAGGGCGAGGCCATCGCCTGGCACCTCCAGGAGGTGCTCAAGCCGAAGGTCCCGGTCAAGCGGATGGTCTTCCACGAGATCACCAAGGCCGCGATCCAGGCCGCCGTGGCCAACCCGCGCCAGCTCAACCAGAAACTCGTCGACGCCCAGGAGACCCGCCGCATCCTCGACCGCCTGTACGGCTACGAGGTCTCGCCGGTCCTGTGGAAGAAGGTCATGCCGCGGCTGTCCGCGGGCCGCGTCCAGTCCGTCGCCACCCGGCTCGTGGTGGAGCGGGAACGCGAGCGCATCGCCTTTCGTTCGGCTGAGTACTGGGACCTGACGGGCACCTTCGCGACCGGCCGCGCCGGAGACCCGTCGGACCCGTCGTCGCTGGTCGCGCGCCTGCAGACCGTCGACGGCAGGCGGGTCGCGCAGGGCCGCGACTTCGACTCCCTGGGACAACTGAAGAGCGCGAACACCCTCCACCTCGACGAGGCGAACGCCCGCGCCCTGGCCGCCGCCCTGGAGCAGACGCGGTTCGCCGTCCGCTCGGTCGAGTCCAAGCCGTACCGCCGCTCGCCGTACGCCCCGTTCCGTACGACGACGCTGCAGCAGGAGGCCAGCCGCAAGCTCGGCTTCGGCGCGAAGGCCACGATGCAGGTCGCGCAGAAGCTGTACGAGAACGGCTACATCACCTATATGCGTACGGACTCCACGACGCTGAGCGACACGGCGGTCGCCGCCGCCCGCGCCCAGGTCACGCAGCTGTACGGCGCCGACTACCTGCCGCCGCAGCCGAGGACGTACGCCGGGAAGGTCAAGAACGCGCAGGAGGCCCACGAGGCGATCCGCCCCTCGGGTGATCGTTTCCGCACTCCCGCCGAGACCGGACTGACGGGTGACCAGTTCAAGCTCTACGAGCTGATCTGGAAGCGGACCGTCGCCTCCCAGATGAAGGACGCGACCGGCAACAGCGTCACGGTGAAGATCGGCGGCACCGCCTCCGACGGCCGCGACGTCGAGTTCAGCGCGTCCGGCAAGACGATCACCTTCCACGGCTTCCTCAAGGCCTACGTCGAGGGCGCCGACGACCCGAACGCGGAGCTGGACGACCGCGAGCGCCGGCTGCCCCAGGTCTCCGAGGGCGATCCCCTGAGCGCCGAGGAGATCACGGTCGACGGGCACGCCACCAAGCCCCCGGCCCGCTACACCGAGGCCTCCCTGGTCAAGGAGCTCGAAGAGCGCGAGATCGGCCGCCCGTCGACGTACGCGTCGATCATCGGCACGATCCTCGACCGCGGCTACGTGTTCAAGAAGGGCACGGCCCTGGTGCCGTCCTTCCTGTCCTTCGCCGTGGTCAACCTCCTGGAGAAGCACTTCGGGCGGCTCGTCGACTACGACTTCACCGCCAGGATGGAGGACGACCTCGACCGCATCGCCCGCGGCGAGGCCCAGTCCGTGCCGTGGCTGAAGCGGTTCTACTTCGGCGAGGGCACGGTCACCGGCGCCGCCGCCGACGCGGGCAACGGGGACGGGGACCACCTCGGCGGCCTCAAGGAACTGGTCACCGACCTGGGCGCGATCGACGCCCGCGAGGTGTCCTCGTTCCCCGTGGGCAACGACATCGTGCTGCGCGTCGGGCGCTACGGCCCCTACATCGAGCGCGGCGAGAAGGACACCGAGCAGCACCAGCGCGCCGACATCCCGGACGACCTCGCCCCGGACGAGCTGACCGTGGAGCTGGCCGAGGAACTGCTGGCCAAGCCCAGCGGCGACTTCGAGCTGGGCACCGACCCGGCCACCGGCCACACCATCGTCGCCAAGGACGGCCGCTACGGCCCGTACGTGACGGAGATCCTCCCCGAGGGCACCCCGAAGACGGGCAAGAACGCGGTCAAGCCGCGCACGGCGTCCCTGTTCAAGTCGATGTCGCTGGACACCGTCACCCTCGACGACGCCCTGAAGCTGATGTCGCTGCCGCGCGTCGTCGGCACGGACGCCGAGGGCCAGGAGATCACCGCGCAGAACGGCCGCTACGGCCCGTACCTGAAGAAGGGGACGGACTCGCGGTCGCTCCAGTCCGAGGACCAGCTGTTCACGATCACGCTCGAGGAGGCGCTGGCGATCTACGCCCAGCCCAAGCAGCGTGGCCGGGCCGCGGCCAAACCGCCGCTGAAGGAGCTCGGCACCGACCCGGTCAGCGAGAAGCCGGTCGTCGTCAAGGACGGCCGCTTCGGCCCGTACGTCACCGACGGGGAGACCAACGCGACCCTGCGCTCCGGCGACAGCGTCGAGACGATCACCCCGGAGCGCGGCTTCGAGCTGCTCGCCGAGAAGCGTGCCAAGGCGCCGGCGAAGAAGACCGCCAAGAAGGCCCCCGCGAAGAAGGCCCCGGCGAAGAAGACGACGACGGCCAAGAAGACCGCGGCGAAGAAGACGACGACCGCGAAGAAGGCGACGGCGAAGAAGACCACCGCCGCCGCGAAGAAGACGGCCGCCAAGACGGCGACCGCCGCGAAGTCGGCGGAGGACTGAGGCCGTTCGTGTCCCGGGCCGGCCCCTGCGGCCATGGTCCGGATCTTCGCCCAGGGTTCGGAAAGCGAACGCCCCGGCAACACTTCGGTGTCGGGGCGTGCGCATGCCAGACCGGGCATCCCAGGGTGTCGGTGGCTCCCGATAGGCTGAACGCATGACGCGAGCCGAGCATCCAACGGCCCCTCAGCCGGCCCCCGACGACGCCCTGGTCGCGGACTCCCGCGAGCGCGCCGTCCGCGCCCTGCTGCGCCGCCCGCAGCTGAAGCGGTTGTGGAGCGCGCAGCTCGTGGGCGGCGTGGGGGACACCCTCGCCCTTCTCGTGCTGGTCCTCCTCGCCCTCCAGGCGGCTGTCGCCGAGGGCTCCTTCGGGGGCGGCTACCGGGGCGTGGCGTTCGCAGTGGCGACCGTTTTCGGGGTGCGCATCCTCGCGACGCTGCTGTTCGGCGCCGTGCTCCTCGGCCCGCTCACCGCGCTGACCTCCCAGGACGGCCCGCTCGACCGCCGCTGGACCATGGTCGGCGCGGACGGGCTGCGCGCCGCGCTGCTGATCGTCGCGCCGCTGTGGATCGACTGGACGCCGGAGGACGCGCTGGCCGTCCTCCTGGTCACGGCCTTCGTGACAGGGGTGGCCGAGCGGTTCTGGACGGTGTGCCGGGAGAGCGCGGCCCCCGCGCTGCTGCCCGCCCCGCCCCCCGAGGGGGCGACGGTCCGGCCGCTGCCCGACCACATGGACGCCCTGCGCCGGCTCTCGCTGCGCACCGGGTTCGTGGCGATCCCGCTCGCGGCCGTCGTGCTCGTTGCCGCAGCCCTCTTCAACAACCTGCTGGGCGCCGGCATCGACTGGTTCGCCCAGCACCAGGCGGCTCTCGCCTCCTATGTCGCGGCCGGCCTGTTCGCCGCGTCCCTGTCCGTGCTGACCTTCCTTGAGCTGCCCGGCACGCGCACCCCGCGCGCCCGGTCGCCGCTCGAAGGCCTGCGCCGCCCGAGGACCGGCACCGGCCCCGACAAGGGCCGCACGGGCGCGACGCCGCTGCTGGTGCCGGCCTGCGCGGCCGTCGCCGCCGCGGTGTCCGCCGCCGTCGCCGTGGCCGTGCTGCACGCCAAGGACCTCGGCGGCGGCCCGGTGCTTTACGGACTGTTCGTGGGTGCGCTGACCGGCGGTGTCGTGATCGGCATCCGCACGGCGCCCGCCCTGCTGCCCGCCCTGTCGCGCCGCCGGATGCTCGCGCTGGCGATCGCCTTCACCGGTGTCGCGCTGCTGGCCGCCGGACTCGTCCCGGACGTCACGACGGTGCTGCTGATCCTCGCCCTGTCCGGCGTCGGCGCGGGCATGGCCGCCAACATCGGGCACACCCTGCTCGACCAGGAGACCGAGGAGTACCGGCGGCCCCGCACGACGGAGCACCTGCACGCGGTCGTCCGCGTCTGCGTGGCGCTCGCCGCGGTGATCTCCCCGCTGGTGGCGGCGGGCATCGGACCGCACCGGCTGGAGAGCGGCAAGTTCGTCTTCGCGCACGGCGGCGCGGCCTTCACCCTGATGCTGGCCGGCGCGCTGCTCCTGCCGGTCGCGGTGCTGGTGCTCGCCAAGGTCGACGACCGTTCCGGGGTGCCGCTGCGGCAGGACCTGAAGGACGCGCTGCTCGGCGGCGACGATCCGGAGCAGGCGCCCGCCGCGACCGGCTTCTTCATCGCCCTGGAGGGCGGCGACGGCGCCGGCAAGTCCACCCAGGCCGAGGCGCTCGCCGAGTGGATCCGCGCCAAGGGCCACGAGGTCGTGCTGACGCGCGAGCCGGGGGCGACGCCCGTGGGCAAGCGGCTGCGGTCGATCCTGCTGGACGTGTCCAGCGCGGGCCTGTCGCACCGCGCGGAGGCGCTGCTGTACGCGGCCGACCGGGCCGAGCACGTCGACACCGTCGTACGGCCCGCCCTGGAGCGCGGCGCGGTCGTCATTTCCGACCGGTACATCGACTCCTCCGTGGCCTACCAGGGAGCGGGCCGGGACCTGTCGCCGACCGAGATCGCCCGGATCAACCGCTGGGCGACGAACGGACTGGTGCCGCATCTGACCGTGCTGCTGGACGTCGCGCCGGAGACCGCGCGCGAGCGGTTCACCGAGGCGCCCGACCGGCTGGAGTCGGAGCCCGCGGAGTTCCACGCGCGCGTGCGGGCCGGTTTCCTCACCCTGGCCGCTGCCGACGCCGGGCGCTACCTGGTGGTGGACGCCGGGCAGGAGCCCGAGGCCGTCACGACCGTCATCCGGCACCGGCTCGACCAGGTGCTGCCGCTGTCCGAGGCCGAGATCCGGGCCCGCGAGGAGGCGCGCAGGAAGGCCGAGGAGGAGGCCCGCCGCAAGGCCGAGGAGGAGGCCGCCCGCAAGGCCGAGGAGGAGCGCCTGGAGCGCGAGCGCCAGGAGCAGCTGGCCAAGCTGCGCGCCGAGGAGGAGGAGCGCAAGCGGCGCGAGCTGGAGGAGGCGCAGCGGCGCGAGGCCGAGCGGCAGGCGGAGGAGGCCCGGCGCCGGGCCGAGGAAGCGCGCAGGAAGGCCGAGGAGGAGCGGGCTCGGCTCCTCGCGGAGGAGAAGGCCCGCGCCGAGGAGGAGGCCCGCCGCAAGGCCGAGGAGGAGCGGCGCCGCAGGCAGGCCGAGGAGGAGGCCCGGCTGCGTGCCGAGGCCGAGGCGCTCCGCCTGGAGAAGCAGCGCAAGGCGGAGGAGGCCCTGCTGCGGGCGGAGGAGGCGCGCCGGCTCGCGGAGGCGGCGGCCGCCGCGGCCGAGGCCGGGCCGAAGATCTCCACGGCCAAGAGCCCCGCGCCGGAGCGCCCCTCCGGTCCGGCGGCGGGACAGGACGCGGCGACCGTGCCGACGCCCGTGGTGACCCCGGGCGGTTCGGCGGACGACACGACCGTGCTGCGCCCGGCGCGGGACGAGGAGCGGGGCCGGGGCCGGACCTCCGGCGAGTCCGACGCCGAGGTGACGGCGGAGCTGCCGATGCCGCCGATGCCGCCGGTTCCGCCGGGGGCCGGGTCCGGGGAGGAGACGGAGGTGCTGCCGCCGGTGTCCCCTCGGGCGGAGGACGAGATCCGCGAGCCGCGGACGTCCTCCCGTGCCCCCTCCCGGACGCCCTCCGGAGCGTCGGACGAGACGGCCGTGCTGCCGCCCGTCCGGCCGGGGGACGCCGAGGAGACGGCCGTGCTGCCCCCCGTGCGCGGGGACGGATCGGCGGACCGGGTGCCGCCCGGTTACTTCCGGGACGACGCCCCGGCCGCCCGGCCCGACGGGACGGAGGACCGTACGCGGGAGATGCCCCAGGTCGACGCCGAGGGGACACCGCGCCGCCGGTCCGACTGGGCCGAGGAGACACCGCTGGACGACCTGCCGTCGCTGGCCGACGAACTGCTCGGACCGCACGACGACGAGCCGGGCGAGGGCCGGGGACGCCGGGGGAGGGGCGGCCGGGGCCGCTGAGGCCTTTGACGGTCCGGCCGACCAGGGAGCCGGGACCGACCTGTGGGGTGCGGACCTGTCCGGGCGGGTCTGCCCCGTCCCCGGTGGGCCGACCCCGGCCCTCAGGGGACGGACGGGTCCGGACAGGTCCGCACCCCACCGGGCGGGCAGCCCCGGCGGTTCGACACCCGGCACCGGCCCACCCCGCGGCACCGGGCGTCAGCCGCTGTCAGTGGTCACCCCCACAATGGATTCCGCAACGCAGACGTGACGGAAGGGCGGCGTGACCCGTGACCGTGTGGGACGACCTCGTCGGGCAGGAGAGGGTGAGCGAGCAGCTGGCCGCTGCCGCCCGGGACGCCGACGCCCTGGTCACCGCGGCCGCCGCCGACGCCCCGCCGCCCGAGGCGTCGAAGATGACGCACGCGTGGCTGTTCACGGGCCCGCCCGGGGCCGGGCGCAACCAGGCGGCGCGGGCGTTCGCGGCGGCCCTGCAGTGCGTCAGCCCCGACCGCGCGCTCGGCGGCGCCCCGGGCTGCGGCTTCTGCGACGGCTGTCACACGGCCCTGGTGGGCACGCACGCCGACGTCAGCACGGTCGCCGCCGTCGGCACGCAGATCCTCGCCGACGACATGCGCGACACGGTCCGCAAGTCGTTCACCTCCCCGGCGAACGGCCGCTGGCAGATCATCCTCGTCGAGGACGCCGAGCGGCTGAACGAGAAGTCGGCCAACGCCGTCCTCAAGGCCGTGGAGGAGCCCGCCCCGCGGACGGTCTGGCTGCTGTGCGCCCCTTCCATCGAGGATGTCCTGCCGACCATCCGCTCCCGCTGCCGCCATCTGAACCTGAGCACGCCGTCGGTCGACGCCGTCGCCGACATGCTGGTGCGCCGCGAGGGCATCGAGCCGGCCGTCGCCGCCGCGGCGGCCCGCGCGACGCAGGGTCACGTCGACCGCGCCCGCCGCCTCGCCACCGATCCGGCCGCGCGCGAACGCCGGGCCGCCGTGCTGCGGCTGCCGCTGCGCGTGGACGAGATCGGCGGCGCGCTCCGGGCCGCCCAGGAACTCGTGGACGCGGCCGCCGAGGACGCCAAGCAGCTGGCGGAGGAGGTCGACGGCAAGGAGACCGAGGAGCTGAAGGCCGCCCTCGGCGCGACCCAGGGCGGCCGCATGCCGCGTGGCACGGCGGGCGTGATGAAGGACCTGGAGGACAAGCAGAAGCGCCGCAGGACGCGCACGCAGCGCGACAGCCTCGACATCGCCCTGACCGACCTGACCGCCTTCTACCGTGACGTCCTCGCCCTCCAGCTCGGCTCGCGCGTGGCCATCGCCAACGCGGACGCGGAGGAGGCTCTGGAGCGGCTCGCGCGCGGCAGCACCCCGGAGGCCACGCTCCGCCGCATCGAGGCGATCTCCGCCTGCCGCGACGCCCTCGACCGCAACGTGGCGCCGCTGCTGGCGGTGGAGGCGATGACGATGGCACTCAGAGAGGGCTGAGCGGACGGGAGCGCGTGCCGGCTTGACGCCGTAACTCGTACGGGGCACGACACGCACGCACGGCACTCATTCCGTCGCGCAGAGTTACGCTCGCTGGATGGACACAAGGCGCACCCCACGCACCGTCTCGTCGCCCGGCCCCGCCGCGCCCCGCTCCCGCGGCGCCCATCGCAGGGTCCGCGGCGGAGCCAGGACGGCGGCCGGCCTCCTCGCCGCGGCCGCGCTGCTCGTCTCCGCCTGCTCCTCCGGGAGCTCGACGACGTCCACCGCCTCGGCGGCGCAGGAGGCGGCCCTGGTGGCGCTGCCGCGGTCCACGCCCGCGGCGCTGTCGCCGTACTACGCGCAGAAGCCGGCCTGGCGCGGCTGCGGAGTGCCCGGTTTCCAGTGCGCCACGATCAAGGCGCCGCTCGACTACGCCAAGCCCTCCGCCGGTGACGTCCGGCTCGCCGTCACCCGCAAGAAGGCCACGGGACCGGGTGAGCGGCTGGGCTCGCTCCTGGTGAACCCGGGCGGGCCGGGCGGCTCGGCGATCGGCTACGTGCAGGCGTACGCCGGCATCGGCTACCCGGCGGAGGTCCGCGCCCGCTACGACATGGTCGCGGTCGACCCGCGCGGAGTGGCCCGCAGCGAGCCCGTCGAGTGCCTGGACGGGCCTGCCATGGACACGTACACACGGACGGACACCACGCCCGACGACGCCCGGGAGACCGACGGGCTCGTCGAGGCGTACCGGACGTTCGCCGAGGGCTGCGGCGCGGACGCGCCCCGGCTGCTGCGGCACGTGTCCACGGCGGAGACGGCCCGGGACATGGACATCGTGCGGGCGGTGCTCGGCGACGAGAAGCTGAACTTCGTCGGAGCCTCCTACGGCACGTTCCTCGGCGCGACGTACGCCGGGCTGTTCCCGGAGCGGACGGGCCGGCTGGTGCTGGACGGCGCGATGGACCCGTCGCTGCCCGCTCGGCGGCTGAACCTCGAACAGACGGCGGGTTTCGAGACGGCGTTCCGTTCCTTCGCGCGGGACTGCGTACGGCAGGCCGGCTGCCCGCTGGGCGCCAAGGGCGCCTCGCCCGAGCAGGTCGGCGAGAACCTCAAGGCGTTCTTCGAGAAGCTGGACGCACGACCGGTGCCCACCGGTGACGCCGACGGCCGCCGCCTCACCGAGTCGCTCGCCACGACCGGCGTGATCGCGGCCATGTACGACGAAGGCTCCTGGGAGCAGCTGCGCGAGGCGCTGACGTCCGCGATGAAGGAGAACGACGGCTCCGGGCTCCTGGTCCTCTCCGACGGCTACTACGAGCGGGACGCCGACGGCCGCTACAGCAACCTGATGTTCGCCAACGCGGCCGTGAACTGCCTGGACCTGCCGCCCTCCTTCGCCACCCCCGACGAGGTGCGGGCGGCGCTGCCCGATTTCGAGAAGGCGTCGCCCATCTTCGGTGAGGGCCTGGCCTGGGCCGCGCTGAACTGCGCGTACTGGCCCGTCGGCGCCACCGGCGAGCCGCACCGCATCGAGGCGAAGGGCGCGGCGCCGATCGTCGTGGTCGGCACCACCCGCGACCCGGCCACCCCCTACCGCTGGGCCCAGGCCCTGGCCGGCCAGCTCTCCTCGGCCCGCCTCCTCACCTACGACGGCGACGGTCACACGGCGTACGGCCGCGGCAGCTCCTGCATCGACCGCACGATCAACGCCTACCTGCTCCGCGGCACCCCGCCGAAGGACGGAAAGCGCTGCTCGTAGCGGGTGTGCCCGGCCCCGGAGGGACCGCCTCCGGGGCTGGTGCGGAGCACCCCCGGAAACTGTGTAGACTTACCGTCGTTGCTGATCGCACCATAGTGCGGACAGCGCGCCGCCTTAGCTCAGATGGCCAGAGCAACGCACTCGTAATGCGTAGGTCTCGGGTTCGAATCCCGAAGGCGGCTCCACTGAAACCCCAGGTCGGATGGACTGCGACCTGGGGTTTCTTCGTTCAGTTCATGGGGCCGGGGTTCCGGCTAGTCGCCGCTGCCGCTTCGCCGTGAGCCCGCGTTCCGGCTCGCGGAGCCGGCCAGTTCGCTGCCGAGCAGGGTCACCCTCGCCACGGACCGTGCCCAGCGCGGGGCGTCGCCCCGGGCCGCCCAGAAGACGCAGACGCAGCCGCCGATGACGAGCAGGACGACGGCCGACAGTATGAGCACGAGCATGCTCGATCCCCCGGTTTCTCGCGGTGATGGTCCGCGTCATCCTCCCAGACGGGTGAGGAGCCGCCCGCTCTGTGAGCACGCACGCGAAGGCGCGGACTTCTGGGCGGACTTGTGCGCCGACCCGCCGCTGGTGACGCTGCGCCGAGCCGTGCGGGCGAATCGCCGTCCGGCAGCCGTACGGAGGGGGTCCTCGCCGTGAACGGCTAGCATCGCCCGTCGATCGTCAGTTGCCGACCGGGACGAGGTGAGGACATGGGGGCACCCAGGATCGCCGTCGCCGTGGTGACGATGGGCAACCGGCCCGCGGAGGTGGACGCCCTGCTGGAGTCCGTGGCCAAGCAGGACGTGCCGCCCGAGCGGACCGTGATCGTGGGCAACGGGTGCCCGCTGCCGGAGTTCGCCCGGCGGCTGTCGCTGCCCGGCGAGGTCACCACGGTCGAACTCGAGGAGAACCTGGGCTGCCCCGGCGGGCGCAACGCCGCGCTCACCCGGCTGCGGGAGTTCGGCGACATCGACGTCGTGGTCGACCTGGACGACGACGGCCTGCTCGTCGACGCCGATGTGCTGCGCCGGGTGCGGGACCTGTACGCCGCCGACGACCGGCTCGGCATCGTCGGCTTCCGCATCGCCGACGAGCGGGGCGAGACGCAGCAGCGGCACGTGCCCCGGATCGGCAACGCGGACCCGCTGCGGGGCGGCTACGTCACCGGGTTCCTCGGCGGCGGGCACGCGCTGCGGACGGCGATGCTCGACGAGATCGGCGACTGGCCCGCCGAGTTCTTCTTCGCGCACGAGGAGACCGACCTCGCCTGGCGCGCGGCCGACGCGGGGTGGCGGATCCTGTACGCGCCCGAACTGGTGCTGCGGCACCCGCGGACCTCTCCCGCCCGGCACGCGATCTACTACCGCGTCAACGCCCGCAACCGGGTCTGGCTGGTCCGCCGCCGGCTGCCGCTCGTGCTCGTCCCGGTGCACCTGGGCGTCTGGGTGCTGCTCACCCTCGCCCGGATCCGGTCGCGTGCGGGGCTGCGGGCGTGGTTCGGCGGATTCGTGGAAGGCGTACGGGAGCCGGCGGGG
>NZ_JAPSKN010000105.1:8200-20743 GCF_031181705.1 Streptomyces sp. | reverse complement strand
TGAAGCGTTCCGTCGGACGGGCCTCGTTCAGCTCGTCCTGCCTACGGAGCCACATCGGCACCAAGTAGGCGGCCCAGGCCCCGACAATGACTGCGTAGATGAGGCCGCTGCTGCTCACGCCTCACACCGTAGAGGGGTTTGCGTGAGGCCATCTGCCAATTGAGCCGGTGTGTCGCACGATCTGGCTGATATTTCGAGCTTTTTTTGCGACTGATGCGATCAGCACACCACCGAGGCCGGGAATTCCTCGCCCCGAGACGGTCAGCAGTCGATCAATTTCGAACAAGTATTCAATTTCCGGAGTGGGGCCGCATTCCCGGATTACTCTGCGATCGTGCCCGCTGCCAGCGCCTGAGCAAACCGTCCGGCACCTCTTCCGCCGTGAGCGCGAAGACGAGGTGGTCGCGCCAGGCCCCGTCGATGTGGAGATAACGGGGCCGCAGCCCCTCCTCCCGGAATCCGAGCTTTTCGACGACCCGGCGGCTCGGGCCGTTCTCGGGGCGAATGCAGACCTCGACGCGGTGCAGTCCGACCGTGCGGAAACAGTGGTCGACGGCGAGCGCCACCGCCGTCGGCATCACCCCGCGTCCGGCCACCGCCTCGTCCACCCAGTACCCGACGTGCCCCGAGCACATCGAGCCCCAGGTGATCCCGGCGACCGTCAGCTGCCCGACCAGCCGCCCCTGGTACTCGATGACGAAGGGCAGCATCCGGCCCGCGTTCGCCTCCGACCTCAGGTGGCGGACCATCTGGCGGAAGGTGGGGCGGTGCGCGATCGGCCCGCCCGGCGTGGGCGGCGGAATCGTCGCCTCCCAGGGGCGCAGCCAGTCGCGGTTGCGCCGGTTGACCTCGCGCCACGCCCGCTGGTCACGCAGCTTTATCGGCCTGAGGACGATGTCGCCGTCCACCAGCTCGACGGGCCAGGATGGGCTGTTCAGCTCGCACCCCCGTCGGGTCTGGGGTGGTCGCCGCCGCGCAGCTGCTCGACGGCGTGGACCAGCAGCGGCTCCAGCACGGCGAGGCCGTCCTTCACCCCGCCGCTGGAGCCGGGCAGGTTGACGATCAGCGTCCGGCCCGCCACACCGGCCAATCCCCGGGAGAGCGCCGCGGTCGGCACCTTCTGCCGGCCGAACGCCCGGATGGCCTCGGCGATGCCGGGCACCTCGTGGTCGATCACCCGGCGCGTGGCCTCGGGGGTGCGGTCGGTGGGCGAGATGCCCGTGCCGCCGGTGGTGACGATGACGTCGTGGCCGGCCTCGACCCCGGCGCGCAGGGCCGCCTCCACCGGGTCGCCGTCGGGGACGACCTGTGGGCCCTCGACCTCGAAGCCGAAGCCCCTCAGGCCGTCGGCGATCAGCGGGCCGCCCTTGTCCTCGTAGACTCCGGCGGCGGCCCGGTTCGACGCCGTCACGACGAGAGCGCGGTACGTCATGCCCGGCTCCAGTCGCCCGACTTTCCGCCCGTCTTCTCCTCGACCCTCACGTCCGTGATGACCGCTCCCTTGTCGACCGCCTTGACCATGTCGATCACGGTGAGCGCGGCGACGGAGACCGCGGTGAGGGCCTCCATCTCGACACCCGTGCGGTCCGTGGTCTTCACGGTGGCCAGGATCTCCACGGCGTCGTCCGCGACCGACAGGTCCAGTTTCACACCGGACACCGACAACGGGTGGCAGAGGGGGATCAGATCGGGGGTGCGCTTGGCCCCCATGATCCCGGCGATCCGCGCGGTCGCGAGGGCGTCGCCCTTGGGGACGCCCTCGCCGCGCAGCAGCTCGATCACGCGGGGCGAGACGAGGACGCGTCCGCTGGCGCGGGCGGTGCGCGCGGTCACGTCCTTGTCCGACACGTCCACCATGCGGGCGGCGCCCGCCTCGTCGAGGTGCGTCAGCCGGTCCTGCGTGGAGCCGTCCGGCGTGCGTGGGTCCTGCGTGCTCATGCTGTGTGGCGCTCCCGGTCCGGGCCCGTCGCGGTGCGGCGCACGGGCCTGCTGTGCGCGACACGGTACCCCCAACCAGCGGCTATCGGCCGAGCAGGACCACCTCGACCTCGGCGCCGGGCTCGACGGACTCGGTGTCCTCGGGGACGACGATCAGCGCGTCGGCGTGGGCGAGGGCCGCGACCAGGTGGGATCCGGCGCCGCCGACCGGGGTGACGCGGCCGTCCCGGTAGGTGCCGCGCAGGAACTGGCGGCGGCCCTTCGGCGAGGTCAGCGCCTTGTCCGCGGCCAGGGTCGCCCGGGTCGTCGGACGGTGGACGTCCGGCAGGCCCATCAGGGCGCGGATCGCGGGGCGGACGAACAGTTCGAAGGAGACGTACGACGACACGGGGTTGCCGGGCAGGGCCAGCAGCGGTGTGTGGTCGGGGCCGATGGAGCCGAAGCCCTGGGGCTTGCCCGGCTGCATGGCCAGCTTGCGGAACTCCACGCCGCTGCCCGGCTCGTCCTCGTCCGCGACGTGGGACAGGGCCTCCTTGACGACGTCGTAGGCGCCGACGCTCACCCCGCCCGTGGTGACCATCAGGTCGGCGCGGACCAGTTGGTCCTCGATGGTGGAGCGCAGGGTCTCGGCGTCGTCGGCGACGGCGCCCACGCGGTAGGCGAGGGCTCCGGCGTCGCGGGCGGCGGCGGTGAGGGCGAAGCTGTTGGAGTCGTAGATCTGACCCGTGCGCAGTTCCTGGTCGGGCTGGACGAGTTCGCTGCCGGTGGAGAGCACCACCACGCGCGGGCGCGGGCGCACGCGTACGCTGCCGCGGCCGATCGCGGCGAGCAGGGCGATCTGCGGCGGGCCGAGGATCGTGCCCGCCTCCAGGGCGCGGTCGCCGGCCTTCACGTCGCTGCCCTTCGCGCGCACGTGCGCGCGGGCCCCGGCCGGGCGGTAGACCCGCACCTGGCCGGTGGCGCCCTCGGGGCCGAGACTGCGGGCGCGCATCCCGCGCACCGGGCCCTCGCCGAGGCCGCCGTCGGTCCACTCCACGGGCACGACCGACTCGGCGCCGGGCGGCAGCGGGGCGCCGGTCATGATGCGGGCGGCCTGGCCGGGCCCCACGTGGAGCGGCTCGGACTGGCCGGCCGCGACGTCCCCGACGACCTCCAGGGCCGCCGGGAACTCCTCGCTCGCGCCCGCCACGTCCGCGACCCGCACCGCGTAGCCGTCCATCGAGCTGTTGTCGAAGGGCGGCAGGGACACCGGCACCGTGACGTCCTCGACGAGGACGCAGCCCTGGGCGTCGAGCAGGTGCAGCTCGATCGGCTCCAGGGGCCGGACGGTGGCGAGGATGTCCTCCAGGTGCTCGTCCACCGACCAGAGGTGGTCGGGGCCCGAGTGGTCCCGGTCCGTGACGCGGGGCGCGGCGCTGCTCAACGTGCTACATCTCCTCGGCTACGTAACTGCGAAGCCAGGTCCGGAAGTCCGGGCCCAGGTCTTCACGTTCGCACGCGAGTCGGACAATGGCACGCAGGTAGTCACCGCGGTCGCCGGTGTCATAGCGGCGGCCCTTGAAGACCACGCCGTGCACGGGGCCGCCGATCTTCTCGTCCTCGGCGAGCTGCTGCAGGGCGTCCGTGAGCTGGATCTCGCCGCCGCGGCCCGGCTCGGTCCGGCGCAGTATGTCGAAGATGTGCGGGTCGAGGACGTAGCGGCCGATGACCGCGTAGTTGGACGGGGCGTCGGCCGGGTCGGGCTTCTCGACCAGGCCGCCGACCTTGACGACGTCGCTGTCCTCGGTGGTCTCCACGGCCGCGCAGCCGTAGAGGTGGATCTGCTCCGGGGCGACCTCCATGAGCGCGATGACGCTGCCGCCGCGCTGCTCCTGGACCTCGACCATGCGCTGCAGCAGGGGGTCGCGGGGGTCGATGAGGTCGTCTCCGAGGAGGACCGCGAAGGGCTCGTGGCCGACGTGCGGGGCGGCGCACAGCACGGCGTGACCGAGGCCCTTGGGGTCGCCCTGGCGGACGTAGTGCATGGTCGCGAGGTCGCTGGACTCCTGCACCTTGGCGAGACGGTCGGCGTCGCCCTTCTTCTGGAGCGCCGACTCCAGCTCGTAGTTGCGGTCGAAGTGGTCCTCGAGGGGGCGCTTGTTGCGGCCCGTCACCATGAGGACGTCGTCGAGGCCCGCCGCGACGGCCTCCTCGACCACGTACTGGATCGCGGGCTTGTCCACGACCGGCAGCATCTCCTTGGGAGTGGCTTTGGTGGCCGGCAGGAACCGGGTGCCGAGGCCTGCTGCGGGAATGACAGCCTTGCTGATCCGAGGGTGCGACTGAGTCATGTGCGCCACCCTATCCGGTGCCTTTGCAGGGAATCTGCGGCTCCGGTTCATAGGCGCTCATATGAGCGTATTGCCATAGTTCGGGAGCAACCATTGAGGCCTATCGCACGTCCGGGCGAGCCTGACAAGCGGAGTTTGCGGCGCGAGATCCTCGCGGTGAGGAACGGGTTGACGGCGGATGACCTGCGGGAAACGTCGGCCGCGCTGGCCGGGCGGGCACTGGGGCTGCCCGAGTTGGCGCGGGCCGGCACGGTCGCGGCGTACGTCTCCGTGGGGAGTGAACCCGGGACGCTCGCGCTCCTGGAGGTTCTGCGCGCCCGGGGCGTGCGCGTGCTGTTGCCGGTGCTGCTGCCCGACAACGACCTCGACTGGGGGCGGTACGAGGGCGAGGACTCGCTCGCGCGGGTCCGGCACGGCGGCCGGATGGCCCTCTTCGAACCCGCGGGAGAGCGCCTCGGACCGGACGCGGTGACCACGGCGGACGCGGTGCTGCTGCCGGGCCTCGCCGTCGACACGCGCGGGATGCGCCTGGGCCGGGGCGGCGGCTCGTACGACCGGGTGCTGGCGCGGCTGGAGCGTGCGGGGGCGCGTCCCGCACTGGTGGTGCTGCTGTACGACACGGAGGTCGTCGGGCACGTCCCGGCGGAGCCGCACGACCGGCCGGTGCACGCGGTGGTGACGCCGTCGGGGATCCGGCGGTTCCGGCCGGGGCCCTGACGCGGAAGCGGCCCTCCACGCACGCGTGGATGGCCGCTTCCGGCTGCCGGGGCGTCAGCGGCTCACGGCTTGAGCACCAGCTTGTCGGCCGTGCCCTTCTCGACCGCCTGGTCGGAGAAGGACCACGGCAGCAGTTCGCCGTCGGCCCACTTGTCGGTCTGGTCGACGTAGTGGGCGCTGTAGGCGTGCCCGGAGGCGCCGGTGAGGTTGATCCAGCGGGACTTGTCGAGGTCGCCGAGGTTCACCACCATCCGCATGGACGGCACCCACACCACCCCGTAGCCGCCGGCGGCGTTCCAGCCGGTCGCGTTCACCGTCGCCTCGCCGCCGCTGAGTTCCCAGGGGCCGCGGTTGAGGGCGTACTGGACGAAACCGGGGCCCGCGGTGCCGAGGGTCTGGTTCTTCAGGAACAGGCGGTGCAGCCGGCCCCAGCTCCAGGTGTCGATGTCCTTGCCGAGCTTGGCGGTCAGCTCCCAGCGGGCGTCGACCATGGCCCGCCTGAACAGCTGGTCGCGGTTGACGGCGCCGTCCCGGGTGCCCACCTCGGGCGTCTTCCACCAGTCGCTCGTCGGCTGGTCCATCAGCTTGCGGACCACCTCGAACCAGCGGTCGCCGCCGTCGGGCTGCGCCTTGTCGGGGGCGCGCTGCCCGCACTCGCGGACCTCCTCGGCCTCGTCGGCCGGGCCGGTGGTGTTGACCGGCTTGACCCACAGGCACTGCCCCCTGGGCCGCAGCTCCTTGGGCAGCTTGTTGCCGAAGGCCAGCTTGAGGATGTTGCGCCAGACGGCGTTGAAGTAGGCGGCGGCCGCCGAGTCGGCGTCCTGGGTGTAGTCCCAGCCCTCCAGGAGCTTCTGCGCCTCGCGGACGTCCCTGTCGCCGGTGTCGATCTTCAGCAGCGTGGGCACCAGCAGCCGGGCGATCTCACTGCTGTTGTCCAGCTGCATCTGGCGCATGTCGTCGGTCGAGATCTTGCCGCCGTCCTTGATCTTCGACTGGATCAGGTCGGTGATCCGCTGGCTGCGCGTGCCGTAGCCCCAGTCCGTGGTGAGCGTGTAGGGGTACTCGTCCTCGTCGATCACGGCCTGGTTGGCGGTGACGATGTAACCGCGCTCCGGGTCGTACTCGTAGGGCAGCGCGTCCTGCGGGATGTAGCCGGTCCAGCGGTACTCCGGGTCCCAGCCGGGCGCCGGCAGGGAGCCGTCGAAGCCCTCCGCGCGCAGCGGGATCCTCCCCGGCAGGGTGTAGCCGATGTGGTCCTCGGTGTCGGCGTAGACCAGGTTCTGCGAGGGCACGTCGAACAGGGCGGCGGCCTTGCGGAAGTCGGTCCAGTTCTTCGCCCTGTTCATGGCGAAGACGGCGTCCATGGTGGTGCCCGGCTGCAGCGCGGTCCAGCGCAGCGCGACGCCGTAGCCGTCACCCCGGTCGGGCGCGGCGGTGTCGACGGTGGCCTTCTTGCCGACCTTCACGAGCTCCTCGTCGCGGTCGGAGAGCAGAGGCCCGTTGTTGGTCTCGCGGACGACGATCTTCTTGGACGGGCCGCCGGCGACCTTGATGGTCTCCTCGCGGGTCTCGAACGGCTTGACCTTGCCGTCGTAGAGGTAGCCGTCGCCGGTGATCTTCTCCAGGTAGAGGTCGGTGACGTCGACGCCGGAGTTCGTCATGCCCCAGGCGATGTCCTGGTTGTGACCGATTATCACGCCGGGCATGCCGGCGAAGGTGTAGCCCGTGACGTCGTACTGGCAGGTGCTGGAGACGCTGCGGCAGTGCAGGCCCATCTGGTACCAGACCGACGGCAGCGAGGGCGACAGGTGCGGGTCGTTGGCGAGCAGCGGCTTGCCGGTGATGGTGTGCTTGCCGCTGACGACCCAGGAGTTGGAGCCGATGCCGTCGCCGTTCACGCCGACGGCCGGCGGGAGGTCGTCCAGGACCCGGGTGAGGCCGGTGAGCTGGCTGTCGAGGCCGGAGGTGCCGGAGGCGGTGCCGGACGTGCCCGCGGTGCCGGAGGTGCCGGAGGCCGTGCCGGACGTGCCCGCGGTGCCCGCGCCCGTGCCGGCGGTGCCGGCCGTGCCACTGGTACCGGCGGTGCCGGACGTGCCACCCGTACCGGCGCCGCCGGCCGTGCCGCCCTGCTCGAAGGCGCCGGTCAGCTGGCTGTACTGGCCCTCCTGGACGATCGCCTTGTTCCGGCTGTACGGGTACTGCGGGTACAGGTCGGCGATCTGCTTCGGGCCGAGACGGCTGGTCAGCAGGGCGCGGTCGATCTCGTCCTGCATGTTGCCGCGCAGGTCCCAGGCCATCGCCTTCAGCCAGGAGACCGAGTCGACCGGGGTCCACTGCTGCGGCTTGTAGTCGTTGGTGAAGCCCAGCGCCGCGTACTCCAGGGAGATGTCCTTGCCGTCCTTGCCCTGGAGGTAGGCGTTGACCCCCTTGGCGTAGGCCTGGAGGTACTTCTTCGTGGCGGCCGACAGCTTGGTGTCGTACTCCTGCTTGGCGACCCGGTCCCAGCCCAGGGTGCGCAGGAACTCGTCGTTGTCGATCTGGCTCTTGCCGAACATCTCCGACAGGCGCCCGGCGGCCATGTGGCGGCGGACGTCCATCTCGTAGAAGCGGTCCTGGGCCTGGACGTATCCCTGGGCCATGAACAGGTCCGCGTCGGAGGAGGCGTAGATCTGCGGGATGCCGTGGTCGTCCCGTTTGACCTCGACGGGTCCCGTCAGGCCCTCGAGCGTGAGGGTGCCCTTGGTCTGCGGGAAGGAGGCCCGGACCGTGCTGATGGTCCAGTACGCGCCGAAGGCGACGCCCCCGAGGAGGGCCAGCACCAGGACGAGCACGAGGAGACGGACTTTGCGCCCCTTTCTCCTGCCGGACTTGCCGGGCTGCTGACCCGTGGAGGCGGTGGTGTCGGTGGGCATCGCTGTCCTTGCTGTCCTAACGCGAGCGGCAGGTTCGGCTGTGCTTTTAACTGAGCGCTGGAGCAACGATAGGCGCAGGGCCTTGCGCCCCTTGACGCGGAGTCGGGAACCGGCGCGGACGAGCGTTCGATCTTGCCCTCCCTAGCGTCAAGAAATCGTCAAGAGTTAGGTAAGGTAACGAAGTAGTCGGCGCGCTGCGCCACCTCTTCATGTGCGATGTACGTGAGCCCACGCGCGGGTGCGTGCGGGCCAGGGAAGGATTCGGCCGCTGACTGTTCACCACCTCAACCAGCTCCTGCTCGTCTGCTCGCTCGTCCTGCTCGTCGCCGTCGCAGCGGTACGGATCTCCTCGCGCAGCGGGCTCCCCAGCCTGCTCGTGTACCTGGGCATCGGCGTCGCCATGGGCCAGGACGGCATCGGCGACATCCACTTCGACAACGCCGAGCTGACCCAGGTCATCGGGTACGCGGCGCTGGTCGTGATCCTGGCCGAGGGCGGCCTGGGCACGAAGTGGAAGGAGATCGAGCCGGTCATGCCGTCCGCCACGGCGCTGGCGCTGGCCGGTGTCGCGGTGAGCGTCGGGGTGACGGCCTCGGCCGCGCACCACCTGGTCGGGCTGGAGTGGCGGCAGGCGCTGATCATCGGCGCGGTCGTCTCCTCGACCGACGCGGCGGCCGTGTTCTCCGTGCTGCGCAAGATTCCCCTCCCCTCGCGCGTGAAGGGCACGCTGGAGGCGGAGTCCGGCTTCAACGACGCACCCGTGGTCATCCTCGTGGTGTCCCTGTCCACGGCCGGTCCGGTCGAGCACTGGTACGTCCTGCTCGGCGTGATCCTGCTGGAGCTGGCGATCGGCGCGGCCATCGGGCTCGCGGTGGGCTGGCTGGGCTCCTGGGGGCTCCGGCACGTGGCGCTGCCCGCGTCGGGCCTGTACCCGATCGCCGTCATGGCGATCGCCGTGGTGGCCTACGCGGCGGGCGCCCTGGCCCACGGCAGCGGCTTCCTCGCGGTGTACCTGGCGGCGATGGTGATGGGCAACGCGCGCCTGCCGCACTGGCCGGCCACGCGCGGGTTCGCCGACGGTCTGGGCTGGCTGGCGCAGATCGGCATGTTCGTCATGCTCGGCCTGCTGGTCACCCCGCACGAGCTGGGCGACGACATCGTGCCCGCGCTGGTCATCGGGCTGGTCCTGACCATGGTGGCGCGTCCGCTGGGCGTGTTCGCGTGCCTGCTGCCCTTCCGGGTGCCCTGGCGGGAGTCGGCGCTGATGTCCTGGGCCGGGCTGCGCGGGGCGGTGCCCATCATCCTGGCGACCATCCCGATGGTGAAGGGCGTCGAGGGCAGTGACCGGATCTTCAACATCGTCTTCGTCCTGGTCGTCGTCTACACCCTCGTCCAGGGCCCGACGCTGCCCTGGCTGGGCCGCAAGCTGCGCCTGGGCGAGGATTCGGAGGCGGCCGACCTCGGCATCGAGTCGGCGCCGCTGGAGCGGCTGCGCGGGCACCTGCTGTCCGTCGCGATCCCCGACGGGTCGAAGATGCACGGCGTGGAGGTGGCCGAGCTGCGGCTGCCGCACGGCGCCGCCGTGACGCTCGTGGTGCGCGAGGGCGAGTCCTTCGTGCCGCTGCCGACGACGATTTTGCAGCGGGGCGACGAGCTGCTGGTGGTCGCCACCGACCCCGTCCGGGACGCGACCGAGAGCCGGCTGCGGGCGGTCGGGCACGGCGGCAAGCTGGCCGGGTGGCTGGGGACGGACGAGCCGGGTCCCTGACGGGTCTCCGCTGAACATTTGTCGAACACTTGTCCCGATTTGGCATCTGCAGGGCGGGCGCGCCATGGTGCTCGTTTTCACAGGTGGCGGGACCCCCGATCCCTGTAGGATGAAGGCGTACCCAGATCGAACCAACTCTGCCTGACGCAGAGCTGGCGCGACCGTATGGCGGTCGGGACACCCCTCCTCACCGGGCCCCGGCATCTACCGCAGTTCCGCGCAAGAGGACAGCTCTCGGCGCCGCCCGCTGACGGGGCCGCGCTACCAGGCGGCAGAAAGGCACGGGCCGTGGCATCCACGGTCACCTCGAAGACGTCGGAGAACCCGCCGGCTTCCGCCCGCCCGGGATACGGCCGGCTGCTGCGCACCCGCGGCGCCTGGACGTTCCTGCTCCCCGGTTTCGCGGCGCGCCAGCCGTTCGCGATGCTGACGATCTCCATCGTGCTGCTGGTGCAGCACACCACCGGCTCCTACGGGGCGGCCGGCGCCGCAGCGGCCGTCACCGGTGTCTCCATGGCCCTGTTCGCGCCCTACAGCGGCCGCCTCGCCGACCGCTACGGGCAGCGCGCGGTGCTGGTCCCGGGCGTGCTGCTGCACACCGTGTCCGGGCTGACGCTGACGGCGCTGGCGCTCATGGACGCGCCCCTGTGGGCGCTGTTCGCGGCGGCCGTCCCGACCGGCGCCTCGGTGCCGCAGGTCGGGCCGATGGTGCGGGCCCGCTGGGGCGTCACGCTCAAGGACTCGCCCCTGACGACCACCGCCGCGGCCTTCGAGTCCGTCACGGACGAGCTGACCTTCGTCGTCGGGCCGCTGCTGGCCACCGCCCTGTGCACGGCCGTCGACCCGGCCGCGGGGCTGGTCACGGAGGCCGCGCTCACCCTGGTCGGCGGTCTGCTGTTCGCCGCCCAGAAGAGCACCCAGCCCTCGGTCTCCGGCGGCGGCCACGCGCGCGTGGAGCGCACGTCCGCACTGCGCGTCCCCGGGGTGCGCGTGCTGATCGTGACCTTCCTCGGCATCGGCACGGTCTTCGGCGGGATGCAGGTCTCCCTGGCGGCGTTCACCGAGTCGATCGGCGAACCCGGCCTGAACGGCGTCCTGTACGGCGTCTTCGCCGCGGGCAACATGCTCTCCGGCATCGTCTGCGGCGCCATCGCCTGGAAGGCGGCACCGCACCGGCGCCTGGTCGTCGGCTACACGGCGCTGGCGCTCACCGCCTCGGGCCTGTGGGCCGCCCACTCGGTCCCCGTCCTCGCCGGCCTCGGCCTGCTGGTCGGCGTGTGCATCGCGCCCGCGCTGATCACGGGCTACACCCTGGTCGACGGCCTGGTCCCGGCCGGGGCCCGTACGGAGGCCTTCACCTGGCTGACCGGCGCGGTCGCCCTCGGCCAGGCGGCGGCCGTCACGGTCGCCGGGCAACTGGAGGACCGCTTCCGGGACGGCGCCGGTTTCCTGGTGCCGATGGGCGGCACTCTGCTGGCCCTGGCGACCCTGCTGGCGCTGCGTTCCCGGCTGTCACCGAGGGGGCGGGGCCGGACCGTCGCACGTGGCGTGGGTCACCGCGTGCCGGTGGCAGTGGACTGAGCGGCCGGAATACGTCACTATTAAGCGTCGTTAGCACTCATCGAGTGAGAGTGCCAGGAGGAAGACAGTGCCCACCTACCAGTACCAGTGCACCGAGTGCGGCGAGGGCCTCGAGGCGGTGCAGAAGTTCACCGACGACGCCCTCACCGAGTGCCCCAGCTGCCAGGGCCGCCTGAAGAAGGTGTTCTCGGCGGTCGGCATTGTCTTCAAGGGCTCCGGCTTCTACCGCAACGACAGCCGCGGCTCCTCGTCGAGCAGCGCCCCGGCGTCGAAGTCGTCGAGCTCCTCGTCGTCCTCGGACTCCGGCTCGTCGAGCTCGTCGAGCTCGTCGTCGAACACGGGCAGCAGCTCCACGAGCAGCAGCACCGCCGCCTGAGGCCTGAATCTTCCGGGACCCTGTCGCCCTCGGGCGACGGGGTCCTCGGTGTTTCCGCGTGCGGTTAGGGTGCGGGCATGGCGAACAACGCGAACGCGGCGACCCCGGTGGACTCGGCGGGCAAGGTGGGTACGGAGGGCGCCGGGATCGGCGTCATCGGCGGCTCCGGGTTCTACTCCTTCCTCGACGACGTGACCGAGGTCCGGGTCGACACCCCCTACGGACCGCCCAGCGACTCCCTCTTCCTCGGTGAGGTCGCCGGCCGGCGGGTCGCCTTCCTGCCCCGGCACGGACGGGGCCACCACCTGCCGCCGCACCGGATCAACTACCGGGCCAACCTGTGGGCGCTGCGGTCGGTCGGCGTGCGCCAGGTGCTCGCCCCCTGTGCGGTGGGCGGTCTGCGCCCCCAGTACGGGCCGGGCACGCTGCTGGTGCCGGACCAGCTGGTCGACCGCACCAAGTCCCGCGCGAACTCCTACTTCGACGGCCTGCCGCTGCCCGACGGCACGGTGCCGAACGTGGTGCACGTCTCACTGGCCGACCCCTACTGCCCCACCGGGCGGGCCGTCGCGCTGAAGGCGGCGCGCGGGCGGGACTGGGAGCCGGTGGACGGCGGCACGCTGGTCGTGGTCGAGGGGCCGCGCTTCTCGACCCGTGCCGAATCGTTGTGGCACCAGGCGCAGGGCTGGTCGGTGGTGGGCATGACCGGCCATCCCGAGGCGGCGCTCGCCCGCGAACTGGAGCTCTGCTACACGTCCCTGACGCTGGTCACCGACCTCGACGCCGGTGCGGAGACCGGCGAGGGCGTCTCGCACGACGAGGTGCTGCGCGTGTTCGCGGCGAACGTGGACCGCTTGCGGGGAGTGCTGTTCGACGCGGTGGCCGGGTTGCCGGGGGCGGACGAGCGGGAGTGTCTGTGTG
>NZ_JAPSKN010000105.1:0-8100 GCF_031181705.1 Streptomyces sp. | reverse complement strand
AGCGCAAGCCGGTCCCTCGTCGCAGGTGGTGGTCTCCGTGTCTCTCGCTCGCCCTTCGTTCGCGCCGTCGTCTCCCTCCTGGTCCGTCGCACCGGGCCCACCCGGGGCCGAGGTCCCCGCCACCCGCGAGGTGCCGAGGTTCGACCCGGTACGGGTGCGTGGCCGGTGCCGCTCGGGCCGGCTCGCGCGGCACCGGCGGCGGGCCGTCGCGGTCGGGCTCGCGGTCACGGCGACCGCGCTCGTGGCGGCGGGTCCGCGCGCCGCCGACGGGGCCCGCGGTCAGCCCCGGGCGCAGTCACCCGCCCGCACGGCCTCGCTCCCCGGGGAGCACTCAGCCCGTGCCCACCGGGCGGTCGGGGCGACGACGGCCCCGGTCCGGATCGCCGACGCCGCGACCGTAAGGCTGCTGCGGCCCGGTGACCGCGTCGACGTCATCGCCGCCGAGGAGACGGCGACGGGCGGGGACGCCCGGGTCGTCGCGCGCGGGGCCCGGGTGAGGGAGGTGCCGGAGCCGGTGGAGGGCGCCTCGGACGGCGGGGCGCTGATCGTGCTCTCGGTGCCGCGTGCCACCGCCGCCCGTCTGGCCGGCGCGAGCGCCACCGCCCGGCTCGCGGTGACGCTGTGGTGAGCGGTGCGGGGGCGAGGGGTGCGGGGACAAGGGGTGCGGGGGCGAGGGGTGCGGCGCTGCGGGGCGCGGTTCCTTCGCGTCCCTCGTTGGAGGGACCCACCTGCCCGGTCCGGCCCGACGGTGCCGTAGGTTGCGGAGCGTTTTGTTCCACAAGCTGCTCGTACGAGGAGAGGCCCCCAGGTGAGCGAGAAGAAGGACCCGAGCGTCTGGGAGGGCTTCAAGGCCTTCCTGATGCGCGGCAACGTCGTCGATCTGGCGGTGGCGGTGGTGATCGGTGCCGCGTTCACCAACATCGTCAACGCCGTGGTGAAGGGGATCATCAACCCGGTCGTCGGGGCCATCGGGACCAAGAACCTCGACCACTACAGCTCCTGCCTGAGCTCGGCCTGCGAGGGCGAGCAGGGCATCCGGATCCTGTGGGGTTCGGTCCTCGGCGCCACCCTCAGTTTCGTGATCACGGCGGCGGTCGTCTACTTCCTGATGGTCCTGCCGATGGCGAAGTACCTGGCTCGCATGGAGGCCCGCCGCAAGGCGAAGGAGGGCACGCAGGAGGTCATGGAGGTGACCGAGCTGGAGGTGCTGAAGGAGATCCGGGACGCCCTGGTCGCGCAGCGCGGCTCGGGGCACGACCGGCCGTAGCGTTCCGGGCGGCGGCCGTCCGGGTGTTTCGCCGGGGGTTGTGCCGGCTGTTTCAGAGGTGGTGCGGCGGCTTCTCGTCGAGGAAGCGCTTGAGGTCGGCCGCGCCGCCGGAGTCGGTGCGCTCGCCCCAGCCGCGGTCGGTGTCGTCGGAGGACTGCTGGTCGAGCGGGTCGTCGAAGACCAGCGCGGGCCTGGGCGCACGCGGCTCGGGTTCGGGGGCGGTGCTCATGCGTCCAGGGTACGGTCGCGGAGAAAAACGCGGCGCCTTCTGCTGTGCTGGGAATCATGATCTCCAGCGCCCCTCTCCCGCCCGGCCCCTCCGGCGCGCCCGGCGGCCGGGGTCCGCTGCGCCGGCTGAGGGCCCGGGGCCGCGACGAGGAGCACCGGACGGCCTCGCCGCTGGAGCTCTTCTTCGACCTGTGCTTCGTCGTGGCCGTCGCCCAGGCCGGCGTCCAGTTGGTGCACGCGGTCGCCGAGGGGCACGCGGGCGAGGGGATCGTCGACTACGCGATGGTGTTCTTCGCCCTGTGGTGGGCCTGGATGAACTTCACCTGGTTCGCCTCGGCGTACGACAACGACGACGTGCTGTACCGGGTGGTCACGCTGGTGCAGATCGCGGGCGTGCTGGTCCTCGCCGCTGGGGTCTCCCAGGCGTTCGAGGAGCACGAGTACCTCCTGGTCTGGCTGGGCTACGTCATCATGCGGCTCGCCCTGGTGGCGCAGTGGCTGCGGGCGGCCCGGTCGAGCGAGGGCCCGGAGCGGGCGACGGCCCTGCGCTACGCCGGCGGTGTACTGCTGTGCCAGGTCGGCTGGCTGGGGCTGCTGTTCCTGCCCGAGGGGGCCCGGCCCTGGTGGTTCCTGGCGATGGCGCTGCTGGAGATGTGCGTGCCGCCGTTCGCGGAGCGGGGGTACAGCACGGCCTGGCATCCGCGCCACATCGCGGAGCGGTACGGCCTGTTCACCATCATCGTGCTGGGCGAGACGATCGCCGCGGCCACGGTCGCCGTGAAGTCCGGCGTCGACGAGAACGACGCGCTGGGCGAGCTCCTCCCCATCGCGGCGGGCGGCCTGCTGATCATCTTCGCCGCGTGGTGGCTGTACTTCGTGGTGCCCGTCCACGGCCATCTGCGCTCCAACCGGCAGGCGTTCCTGTGGGGCTACGGCCACTACCTGGTGTTCGCCTCGGCGGCCGCGATCGGGGCGGGGCTGGAGGTGGCGGTGGAGCAGACGGTCGGCAAGGCGCACCTCTCCACGCTGGCGGCGTCGGCCGCCGTGACCCTGCCGACTGCCCTGTACCTGCTGACCCTGTGGGCCCTGCAGTCCCGCCACTTCAAGGTGGGCATCACCCAGCAGCTGGTGCTGCCGGCGACGGCTCTGCTGGTGATCTGCTGCACGTTCCTGGGCGACTGGGCGGTGTTCACGGCGGGCGTGGTGTGCGCGCTGTCGGTGGTGGCGGGAGAGACGCTGGCGACGCGCCCGGCGAGGATCCGCGCCGCTTCGGGCCGGGCGGCCTGAGACGGCATCGTGCCAGCCGCGATGGTCCGCGCGGGCCGCCGTCTGGACGAGACTGTGCGCCATGACAGTCGAGGCTCGGATGGACGCTCTGACGGACGTGGCCGGTCTGCGGGTGGGACACGCGACCCGCGCCGGCGACGGCTGGCTCACCGGCACCACGGTCGTGCTCGCCCCGGAGGGCGGGGCCGTGGCCGCCGTGGACGTACGGGGCGGCGGTCCCGGAACCAAGGAGACGGACGCGCTGGATCCGCGCAACGTGGTGCGGAAGGTCGAGGCGGTGGTCCTGACCGGCGGCAGCGCGTACGGGCTCGACGCGGCGTCGGGGGTGATGGCCTGGCTGGAGGAGCGGGGGCGCGGGATCCGGGTCGGGGTGGACCCGGCGCACGTGGTGCCGGTGGTGCCCGCGGCGTGCGTCTTCGATCTGGGGCGGGGCGGCGACTTCCGGGCCCGGCCCGACGCGGCCCTGGGGCGGGCCGCGGTCGAGGCGGCCGCGGCGAGCGAGCCGGGCGCGCGGGTGCCGCAGGGGTGTGTGGGCGCCGGCACGGGCGCGGTCGTGGGGGTGGTCAAGGGCGGCGTCGGCAGTGCGAGCACGGTGCTCGGCTCGGGGGTGACGGTGGCGGCGCTGGCGGTGGCCAACGCGGCGGGGTCGGTGCTGGACCCGGAAACGGGGGTGCTGTACGGGGAGATGTTCCAGGGGCGGGTCGAGTACCCGCGGGCGGAGGTACACGAGGCCGCGCGGCGGCGGCTCGCCGAGACGTCCGCGCGGAGCGCGCCGCCACCGCTCAACACCACGCTGGCCGTGGTCGCCACGGACGCGGACCTGACGAAGGCGCAGGCGCAGAAGCTGGCCGGCACGGCCCATGACGGCATCGCCCGCGCGGTGCGGCCGGTGCATCTGCTGAACGACGGGGACACGGTGTTCGCGCTGGCGACGGGCGACCGAGCCCTGGACGCGGCGGATCCGCTCGCGCTCAACGAGGTCCTGGCGGCGGGCGCGGACGTCGTGACCCGGGCGATCGTCCGGGCCGTGCGGGCCGCCGAGTCGGTCGACGGGCCCGGTGGGGCGTGGCCGTCGTACGGCGAGTTGTACGCGGGGCGCTGAACGGGCCCTCCCGCGCGGCGAGTTGCGCCCAGAGCCCTGAGCGGGCCGCCCGCGCACGGCGAGCTGCACCCGGGGCGCGCCGAAAGGTCCGTCCGCGCACGACGATGTCCCAGCGGAACCGGACTTTGTCGCGGTTTCGTCACGTGACGGCGTTCACCGCGCACGGACGGAACCCGGCCGGGTGCCGGTCCCCTCTTCTCCCACGTACGGGAGCGGATCACGCACATCACATGAACTGGGAGCAGCCTGTGACAACGCCGAACATTTCAGCGCGGCGCACTCTGGGGGCCAGTGCCGCCCTGATGGTCGGCGCCCTGACGCTCACCGCGTGCGGTGGCAGCGCCAACGCCGAGAACGACGAGAAGGGCGGCGGGGGCGCCGCGAAGACGTCCGTGGCGAAGATCGCCATCTCGGCGAAGGACGGTTCGACCAGCGCGTCCATCAACACGACCGGCGTGAAGGTCAGCGACGGCAGGCTGACGGACGTGAAGATGACGGTGGCGGACGGCGGGCAGGCCGTGCCGGGCTCGCTCTCCGCGGACGGCCGGGTGTGGAAGCCCAAGGAGCAACTGGAGCGCGGGACGAAGTACCGGATATCCGCGACCGCCAAGGACGCGGCCGGCCGGACGGCAGCGGCCAACTCCATCTTCACGACGGTGACGACGTCGAACAGCTTCATCGGGACGTACACGCCGGACGACGGCACCACGGTCGGCGTGGGCATGCCGGTGTCGTTCACCTTCGACAAGGCGATCACCGACCGCAAGGCCGTGCAGTCGCACATCTCGGTCACGTCCAGCAGCGGGCAGAAGGTGGTGGGGCACTGGTTCAACGGCCAGCGCCTCGACTTCCGGCCCGAGGAGTACTGGAAGGCCGGGTCCAAGGTCACGATGAAGATCGACCTGGACGGGGTCGAGGGCGCGAACGGCGTGTTCGGCGTGCAGAAGAAGACGGTCACCTTCACCGTCGGGCGCTCGCAGGTCTCCACGGTCGACGCGAACACGCAGACCATGACGGTCGTGCGGGACGGCAAGACGCTCAAGACGGTCCCGATCTCCACCGGCGACGCGCAGCACACCACGTACAACGGGCAGATGGTGATCTCCGAGAAGTTCGTGCAGACGCGGATGAACAGCCGGACGGTCGGGCTGGGCGGCGAGTACGACATCCCGGACGTGCCGCACGCGATGCGCCTGACGACGTCGGGGACGTTCCTCCACGGCAACTACTGGTACAACAAGGGCAACCCGCCCTTCGGCCGCCAGGGCACCAGCCACGGTTGCGTCGGCCTCGCGGACGTCCGGGGCGCCGGGGGCAGCACGCCCGCCAAGTGGTTCTACGACAACTCCCTCATCGGGGACGTGGTGATCGTCAAGAACTCCCCCGACAAGACGGTGGCACCGGACAACGGGCTCAACGGATGGAACATGGACTGGGGCCAGTGGGTCGCGGGCAGCGCCTCCTGACCTCACGAAGCACTGCCCAGCAGGGGTTTTTGACGGACCGGCGGGGCCGCGCGGGAACTTTTCGCGCGGCCCGCGCGTTTTTCCGGACGTACGTTTTCTCGGTTCCCGGACATGATGTCCGACCGAGGGGCTACGGTATGCACCCACAAGGTGACATGCAGCAACGCCGGGAGAAACCTTGAGCGTTCCGTACGAGACGGCAGCGTACGAACCCCATGACTCGCCCGAGTCTCCGGAGGAGCACCTCGCGCGACTCCTCGGCCGTGCCCTGAACTCCTTCGAGCTACCGGACGAGACGATAAGGCGGCTGGACTGCGCGCTGGCGCACGACGGTTCGCTGCACTCCGCGCACCACAGCGCGGGCCTGCACCGGGAGACGTACCGGCACACGTGGCTACTGGCCGACGGCTCGGCGCTCACGCTCTGGGAGCTCGTCCACAACACCGCGCCGGGCAGACAGCCGCAGCACGAGGTGTACGTCGACGAGGAGGAGCTGCGTGCCGCGACCTCGCGGCTCCCGCTGCCGCCGGACACGCCGGACTTCGAACTTCCGGTGACGGTGCAGCTGCCCCCGGCTCCCACACCCCGGCACGCCTACGCGGCGGAGGACTCGGCGGACCACGCCCGCCGCTTACTGCGCCGGGCGGAGAACGAGGACCGGCCGGGCGCGGACACGGCGGCCCGGCTGGCCACGGCGGCCGGTCACCAGATCACGCAGGCCTTCGGCCGCCCCTGCCGCGCGGGCCGGGCGGGCCTGGGCTTCTCGCTCTACGAGCACGCGTTCCTGCTGCCCGACGGTGAGGAGCTCTCCCTGTGGGAGGTCGAGCACACGGCGACGCCGGACGGGCGGCACATGTGCGAGGTGTACGTGAGCGAGGACGCGGCGCGCGAGGCGATGGAGCGGCGGGCGGCACAGCTGTCGTAGCGCGTCGTGGCGCGGTTCAGTCGCCGTCGACGAAGTGGCGCACCAGGTCGGCGAAGGCGTCTGCCTCCTCGGGGGTCAGTTCCACGGACTCCGACCGGGAGCCCGTCCGCCGCTGCTGCGGGAGGGCGGGGAGGGAGTGGCGCTCGGGCCACCGCGAGACGTGATCGGACATGCGCCCCAGTAGACACCACGGCCCGGGACATCGGTCCCGGGCCGTGACTTTCGTGATCTATCTCGCAGGCGGCATGAACAGCTCACACAGCCCGAAAGGGACGGTTCCGCTGTACCTCAGGCCGCCACCGGCTGCTTCCGCTCCGCCGTCGGGGCCGTGGTGCCCTCGCCGGGAGCCGTGGCGGCGCCGGGAGCCGGCTTGCGCAGGCCCTTCAGCACGACGACCAGGGCGGTGGTGACGCAGACGCCCGCGGCGATGGCGACCAGGTAGAGCAGCGGGTTGCCGATCAGCGGGACCACGAAGATGCCGCCGTGCGGGGCGCGCAGGGTGGCGCCGAAGGCCATCGACAGGGCGCCGGTGAGCGCGCCGCCCGCCATCGAGGCGGGGATGACGCGCAGCGGGTCGGCCGCCGCGAACGGGATCGCGCCCTCGGAGATGAAGGAGGCGCCGAGCACCCAGGCGGCCTTGCCGTTCTCGCGTTCGGTCTGCGTGAAGAGCTTGCCGCGCACGGTCGTGGCGAGGGCCATCGCCAGCGGCGGAACCATGCCGGCGGCCATCACCGCGGCCATGATCTTCATCGCCGAGTCGCTGGGGGTGGCGACCGCGATGCCCGCCGTGGCGAAGGTGTAGGCGACCTTGTTGACCGGACCGCCGAGGTCGAAGCACATCATCAGGCCGAGGAGGGCGCCGAGCAGGATGGCGTTGGAGCCGGACAGGCCGTTGAGCCAGTCGGTCATGCCCTTCTGGGCCTCGGCGATGGGCTTGCCGATGACGACGAACATCAGGAACCCGACGATCGCCGAGGAGATCAGCGGGATCACCACGACCGGCATGATGCCGCGCATCGCCGCCGGGATCCGCACCTTCTGGATGGCGATCACCACGCCACCGGCGATGAGACCGGCGGCCAGACCGCCGAGGAAGCCCGCGTTGATCGTGAGGGAGATCGCGCCACCGACGAAGCCGGGCACGAGGCCGGGCCGGTCGGCCATGCCGTAGGCGATGTAGCCGGCCAGGACGGGGACGAGGAAGCCGAAGGCGACGCCGCCGATCTGGAAGAGCAGGGCCGCCCAGCTGTCGGCCTGCGTCCAGGTGAAGTGGTCCATCACCGACGGGGCCTTGTTGATCTCGTATCCGCCGATCGCGAAGCCGAGGGCGATCAGCAGACCGCCCGCCGCGACGAACGGCACCATGTAACTGACGCCGGACATCAGCCACTTGCGCAGCTTGGTGCCGTAGCCCTCGCCGGAGCCGCCGGAGCGCTCCACGGGGGTGGCCGGAGCGGATCCGGCGGTGACCTCTCCGCGGGCGGCCTTCTCGCGGACCTCGGCGATGAGTTCGGCGGGACGGTTGATGCCCGCCTTCACGCCGACGTCGACGGTGGGCTTGCCGGCGAAGCGTTCCTTCTCCCGTACGGGCACGTCGTGGGCGAAGATCACGGCGTCGGCGGCCGCGATGACCTGTGGGTCGAGCCGGGTGAAGCCGGCCGAGCCCTGCGGCTCGACGGTGAGTTCGACGCCCGCCTCGCGGCCGGCGTTCTCCAGCGACTCGGCCGCCATGTACGTGTGGGCGATGCCGGTGGGGCAGGAGGTGACGGCGACGATGCGGAACGGCCGCTCCTCAGCGGGAGCGGTGCCGGCGGTGGCCGTGGCG
>NZ_JAPSKN010000104.1:19039-20847 GCF_031181705.1 Streptomyces sp. | reverse complement strand
GCCGTGAACGGCCTCCGTCCCGAGGCCGCCGTCACGTCCGAGATCTCCCCGGCGACCGCGCACCGCACCAGCCGCACACCCTGGGCCCGGGCCACCCGGCCGGCTCGGGCACAGGCCGCCGTCTCGCCGTCGGCCCAGTGATCCGCCGCCGCCAGCGCCGCGAGGTCCGCTCCGCCCGCCGCCCGGTGCCGGACCACGACGGCCTGCCCCAGCGCGAGGACGACACCGAACACCACGCACAGGACGGCGATCGCCCCCACGCTCCAGACGGTGGCGGACCCCTGGTCCGGGAAGCCGCGCGACGGGCGCTTCACGTGCCCACCGCCCTCTCCACGGAGGTCACGGCGTTCCCGGGCCCACCGCCTCCCCCCAAGCACGCACCCCGTCATGTGCCCACCGCCTCCTCCACCGCCGCCACGGCTTCCTCTCGCACCGCGAACGACAGCCCACGCAGCACCGGCGGCTCGGCCACGACGACCACGCGCACGTGCTCCGCGTCCCGGCTCACCGTCACCTTCGCACCGGGCGGTGCCGCCTCGCGGGCCAGTCGCACCACCGCGCCGGGCGGGTCCTGCCGCGCCGCCGCACGCGCGCCCGTCCGCGCCGCGTCCACGCACTGGATCTGCGCGGCAACGACCAGCAGGCCCCACACCAGCGCCATCGCGAACATCACCAGCACGGGCAGCACCACGGCCGACTCCGCCGTCACGAACCCCCGGTCCCCGCGCCGCTCACATCCGCGCATTGAGTGCTTCCTTCACGATGCTCTGCAGCTCCGAACTGACCGCTCCGCTCGTGACGACCTTGTAGAGCACCACGGCGAACGCCACGGCCGCCACGATGCCCGTCGCGTACTCCGAGGTGACCATCCCCGCGTCGCGCCGCGCCGCACGCATCCCGCGCACCAGGGCTCGCAGCCGAGCCCGCACCATCTGAACCATCTCAACCCCCGTGGGAAAGAGCCCGAACTTGTCTCGGGCGCCGCTTACTTGCTTCCGTCGCTCGCTTGCTTCGCCGCCTGACGCACTGCACTGCGGCTGTCTGATTCGTCCGTGCCTGCGATCGTGCGCGTCTAGCCACCACCTCCTCCGAGCACCCCGCCCGCGAGCCCGATCACCACGGGCAGCACCCCGACCGCGATGAACGCGGGCAGGAAGCACAGCCCGACCGGCGCGCTGACCATGACGCCCGCCCGGCGTGCCCTGGCCGTCGCCGCCCGGGCCCAGTCGGCACGGGCCTCAGCGGCGAGCCGTGCGACCGGTACGGCAGCGGGCAGCCCGGTCACGTCGGCCCGTTCGAGCAGCCGTGCCAGCCCTCCGGCCCCGGGCACACCGGCCAACCTCCGCCAGGCCGCCCCTGGTTCGCCGCCCAGCCGCACCTCCGCCGCACCCCGGGCCAGGGCGTCGCCCACCGGGCCGCCCAGGGCTTCACCGACCGCCTGTGCCGCGACCACCGGTCCGGCACCCGCCGCGATGCAGGCGGCCAGCAGGTCGGCGGCGAGGGGCAGTTGCCGTGCCGCCTCGGCGAGGTCGGGGGCGCCCGGATCCGTCCCGGCCGCCGCCTCCTGTCGCAGCCGCCAGCGCCATGTCCCCACCGCCCCGGCCAGGCCGACGGCGACACCCGCGAGACCACCGACCAGCGCCCACCCGGCGCAGGCGACGCCCACCGGGGCGAGCCAGTTGCGCGCTGCCCGGCGCAAGGCCGGGCGCGGGACGGGAGCGGCGGCTTCCCGGGCGGAAAGCTCCGCCAGTCGTCGCCGAATCCTCCGCCGCAGCCGTGCCTCCAGCACCCACCGCACCCACCACCCG
>NZ_JAPSKN010000104.1:0-18939 GCF_031181705.1 Streptomyces sp. | reverse complement strand
CCGCTCACACCGCCTCCTCCGCCCCCCGCACGATCCGCAGCACCCACCACACCCCCAGGCCCTCCAGCGCGCCTCCGGCGAGCAGGCAGCCCAGGCCCGCCGGGGTGTGCAGCAGGACGTGGAGCGGGTCGGCGCCGAGAGTCGTGCCGATGAGGAGGCCCAGGGCCGGCAGGCCGGCGAGCATCACCGCCGTGGCCCGGGCACCGGCCAACTGGGCTCTCAGGTCGGAGCGTTGGTCCCGTTCGGCGCGCAGCGCGGTGGCCAGCCGGTCGAGTCCGGCCGCGAGCCCGGCGCCCTGGTCCACGGCCACCCGCCAGCACGCCGCGAGTCCCCGCAGCCCTTCGGCACCCGGCTGCCGTGCCGCCGTCGCGAGCGCCTCCGGCACGTCGCCGCCGAAGCGCGCCGCCGCCAGGACCGTCGCCTGCGCGTCCGCGAGGCCCCCGCAGTCCCGCGCGGCCCGCAGCAGTGCCTCACCCGGCTGACGGCCGGCCCGTACCTCCCCGGCCAGCGCCCCGCACAGCGCGATCACGGCGTCGGCCCGCGCATCCCGGTCCCGCCGCGCCCGGCCTGCCAGCCGGGCCCTGCGCAGCAGCGGCACCCCGGCCGCGCCCAGCACGATCGGCAGTACCGACGCCCCGAGCACCGCCAGCACCAGCCCGGCCACCGGCGACCACCACTCGGCCGGCAGCCGCCCGGAGACCTGCCGCAGCGCCTCGGCCGTCCACCGGGGTCCGAGCCGTGGCTCGCTCCCGGCGGTTGCGCCGCTCGCGAGCAGCAGGCGCGCCCGTCGCGCCGCCGAGTCCCGCTCGCCCAGCAGCCACACCGCCGCTCCCATGCACGCCACGGCCGCGCCCACGGACATCTCAGCCGCGCCCGTCATAACCCGCCTCCCTCGTCCCGTCCGCGACCGGCTCGCTTCCCTCACCTCGGAGCAGCCCCCGCAGCCGCTCCCAGCCCCGCTCCCGGACGAAGGCCGACTCGCCCCACCGCAGCGCCGGCACCGTCCGCACCAGGCCCGTGGAGTTCCGTTCCAGCACGTGCACCTCGGCGATCCGCCGCCGCCCCGCCCGGTCGCGCACGAGGTGCAGCACCACGGAGAGGGCGGCAGCCACCTGGCTGTGCAGCGCGGCCCGGTCGAGCCCGGCAGCCGTGCCGAGCGCCTCCAGCCGGGCCGGCACCTGGGCGGCGGCGTTGGCGTGCACCGTCCCGCAGCCGCCCTCGTGACCGGTGTTCAACGCGGCCAGCAGGTGCACCACTTCGGGTCCGCGCACCTCGCCCACGACCAGCCGGTCGGGTCTCATCCGCAGCGCCTGCCGCACCAGGTCCTCTAGGGTGACCAGGCCCGCGCCCTCCTGGTTGGCGGGTCTCGTCTCCAGCCGCACGACGTGCGGATGATCCGGCCGCAGTTCCGCCGAGTCCTCGGCGAGGACGATGCGCTCGTCCGGCCCGGCGAGTCCCAGCAGGGCGCTCAGCAAAGTCGTCTTGCCGGTGCCCGTGCCGCCGCTGACCAGGAAGGACAGGCGCGCGTCGAGCAGCGCGCGCAGGACGCGGTCGCCGCCCGGCGGGACCGTACCTGCCGCGACGAGCTCGCCCAGCGTGAAGGCACGCGGCCGCACGACCCGCAGCGCAAGGCAGGCGCAGTCCACCGCCACCGGCGGCAGCACCGCGTGCAGCCGGGTCCCGTCGGGCAGCCGGGCGTCGACCCACGGGCGGGCGTCGTCCAGCCGGCGTCCGGCCACGGCGGCCAGCCGCTGGGCGAGCCGCCGTACGGCCGCCGCGTCGGCGAACCGCACGGACGTCAGCTCCAGGCCGCCGCCCCGGTCCACCCAGACCCGGTCCGGGCCCGACACCAGCACGTCCGTCACCGACGGATCGGCGAGCAGCGGTTCCAGCGGCCCGCTGCCGACCAGCTCGGATCGCAGCCGCGAGGCCGCTCCCAGGACCTCTGCGTCCCCCAGCACCCGCCCCTGTTCGCGCAGGGCCTGCGCCACGCGCGCGGGGGTCGGTTCGGCGCCGCTCTCGGCCAGCCACCGCCGCACCCCGTCCAGCAGTTCCCCGCCCTCCGGGCCGGCCATGGTGCTCATGCCGCACCCGCCTCGACGAGCGCCCGCTCCCAGAAGTCCTTGCAGAACCGGGCGAGCGGTCCACGGGGGCGGGCACCCGGCGGTGCCGTGCCCCCCTCCGGGCGCAGCAGCCCCGGGTCCACCGGCACCTCGCCGACGAGGGGCAGTCCCAGCAGCCGGGCCACCTCCCGGTCGTCGAGCCCCGGCGGATACGGCCCGCGCACGGCCACCCGCAGGTCCCGCAGGACCATGCCGACCGCGGAGGCCACCCGGCCCGCGGCCGCGACGGCCCGCAGCTCGGCGGGCACCACCAGCACACCGACGTCGAGCTGGCCGAGCACCTCGGCAACCCCGTCGTCGATGCGGCGCGGCAGGTCGACCACGACGGCACCGCCCCGGCGCCGGGCCGCCGCCAGCACCGCGCGCACCGCCTGCGGCGGCACGGCGATCCGGTCGCCGCGGTCCCAGCTGAGCACCCGCAGCGAGTGCAGCTCGGGCAGCGACTCCTCCAGGGCGCCTCCGCCGACCCGTCCGCGCGAGGACGCGAACGCGGGCCAGCGCAGCCCCTCGGCCGTCTCACCGCCGAGGAGTACGTCGAGTCCGCCACCCAGCGGATCGGCGTCCACGAGAAGGGTGCGCAGCCCCTCCCGCGCGGAGGTGACGGCGAGGGCGCACGCGAGCGTGGACGCTCCGGCGCCGCCCCGGCCGCCGATCACCCCCACGGTGAGGGCGGGCCGGCCGACGCCCTCGGCCACGTCGGCGATCCGGTCGACCAGCCACTGCTCGCCGTCGGGCAGCATCAACACGTGCTCGGCGCCGATCTCGACGGCCCGCCGCCACACCCCCGAGTCGTCCTGGTCCCGCCCGACCAGAACCACGCCCCTTCGGCGCGCCGCCCCGCGGACCCGCCGCGCGGCGTCGTCGCCCACCAGGACCAGCGGCGCGGCCTCCCAGCTGCCTCTGCGCTCGGGCACCCCGTGGTGCACCTCCGGTGTGGCGCCCGCCGCGGCGCACAGGCGCAGCAGGTCGTCGAGGAGTTCACTGTCCTCGGTGACGATCAGCGGTCCGCCCTGCCGCCCTCCGGCGGCCGGCGGCGGATCGTGTGTGACGGTTCCGGCCACGGTGTCCATCCCCCTTCGCTGCTCGACTCGCGCGACCCCTGTGGCCCCGCGATTCCCGAACGTGGGAAGTACCGGCGGAGCGGCCTCCCTTTGACCGGCCGGCGGAAACCGGCCGAACGCACTCCGGCAATCGGAACCAGCCGTGAACCGGCCACGAGCGAGGTGCGCTGGAATCACGGTGCAGCGATCCCGGAAATCGTGTGGATCTTGGTGGAAAACTGTGGATGCCCCGGGGGTTGTGAATATCGCCGTCACCCATACCGGTGACCGCCTCAGACGCTCTGTGCGAGATCCACGGAGCCGTCCACAGGGCAGTCCACAGAGGAGCCCGGCCGCTACACAGAGTGACGGATCATGGAGATGAGAAAGGGGCGGCCACAGCCGCCCCGAGAGCGGCACTCAGGCCGCGAGAAGAAGGAGAAAACCCATCCGGACATGCGACGACCCCCGCCGGGGGGGAGAGCGGGGGTCGTCCCCACGGCCGACTCGGGGGGGGAGGAGTCGGGCCGGGTTAGCACGGTCGCGAACGATCCGTGACTTCCATGGTGTACCCGAGAGCCCTCTCAGGCAAACCCACGCGCCCCACCTTACGCCGAATGGGCTGCCCCTATGCTCAAGGGCGTGGAAAACCACTCCTTGCCCCGCACAGCGGCCTTCTTTGACCTGGACAAGACGGTCATTGCGAAGTCGAGCACGCTCACCTTCAGCAAGTCGTTCTACCAAGGCGGTCTGATCAACCGCAGGGCCGTCTTGCGCACCGCATATGCCCAGTTCGTCTTCCTGGCCGGCGGCGCCGACCACGACCAGATGGAGCGGATGCGCGCCTACCTGTCCGCGCTGTGCCGCGGCTGGAACGTGCGGCAGGTCAAGGAGATCGTGGCCGAGACGCTGCACGACCTGATCGACCCGATCATCTATGACGAGGCCGCCTCCCTCATCGAGGAGCACCACACCGCCGGCCGCGACGTCGTGATCGTGTCCACGTCGGGCGCGGAGGTCGTCGAGCCGATCGGCGAGCTGCTCGGCGCGGACCGGGTGGTGGCGACCCGCATGGTCGTGGGCGACGACGGCTGCTTCACCGGCGAGGTGGAGTACTACGCGTACGGCCCGACGAAGGCCGAGGCCGTCAGGGAGCTCGCCGAGTCCGAGGGCTACGACCTCAGCCGCTGCTACGCCTACAGCGACTCGGCGACCGACGTGCCCATGCTGGAGTCCGTCGGCCACCCCCACGCCGTGAACCCGGACCGCGCGCTGCGTCGCGAGGCGCTCGCGCGGGGCTGGCCGATTCTGGACTTCCACCGTCCGGTCCGGCTCAAGCAGCGCCTTCCCGCGTTCTCGGTGCCGCCCCGGCCGGCCCTCGTCGCGGTCGCCGCGATAGGCGCGGCGGCGGCCACCGCGGGACTGGTCTGGTACGCCAGCCGGCGCCGCGCCACGGTCGCCTGAGAGCACGCGCCCCGTGGCCGCGCCAAGTCCGGTTCGCGCCTGAAAGTAAAGAAGTGCGGTCCCGACTTCCGCTGGCCCGGGGGCAGGAGTACAAAGGAACCAACGGCCCGCGAGACCAAGGACATCCGAGAGGATCACCTTCACAACGCATCCGGCCCCACGGACCGAGCATGAACACCGGGCACCCACGCGACGTCGACCCGTCGATTACGGGCCAGCCGCACCAGGTGACGGGCGAAGTTCCCGGCCTGATGGGCATATATCGAGGACGCTTGGTAACCCGGTGCTCATGCCAGCGGCGGTACGAGAACTCGTACCGCCGCATCTTCGTATGGGCTGAGGTTCAGGCCGCTCCGCGCTGGAGTGCCTCGCACACCGCCGTGGACTCGCGCGCTCCCAGTTCGACCGCCCTGCCGCAGTGGGCGATCCAGGCGGCCATGCCCTCCGGGGTGCCGGAGACGTACCCGTCGAGGGCCTTCAGGTAGGCGTCGCGGCCCAGCTCGGCGTAACCGACCTCGGCCGGGCAGACCGACTTCGGGTCCAGGCCGCTGCCGACCAGGACGATCCGCTCGGCCGTACGCGCGATCAGGCCGTTGTGGGACGTGAAGGAGCGCAGGGCGAGGAGCTCGCCGTGCACGACGGCGGCCGTGACCAGGGCGGGTGCGGAGCCGCCCGCCATGATCAGCTCCGCCAGCCCTTCCAGCCGGCCGTGCGCCTCGGCCGCGCTCGGCAGCGGCAGGGAGACCAGCGGCTCGTCGACCGGCTCGCCCTCCTGCCGGGGCCGGCCCACCTGGTCGGCCTGGTCGGCGGCCGCCACCAGGTGCAGCCGGGCCAGCACCCGCAGGGGTGACTGCCGCCAGATCGACAGCAGCTGGCCCGCCTCCGCGGTCAGGCGCAGCGCGGCGCCGACGGTGCGGGCCTCGTCGTCGCCGCTGAAGTCCGTGCGCCGCCGCACCTCCTCCAGGGCCCAGTCCGCGCCGGACAGCGCCGCCGAGCCGCGGGCACCGCGCAGGGCGGCCTCGGAGGTGATGGCGTTGCTGCGTCGCCGCATGATCCGGTGCCCGTAGACCCGGTCCACGGCCTTGCGCACGGACTCCACGGAATCGGCCACTCCGGGCAAGGCACCCAGGGCCGCGAGGGGATCGGCGGTCGCGCCTGCTGTACTCATGAGTACGACCCTACGCACCCCGGGGCTCCGCCTTGCGGCGGAGTGGCCGGCTTCACGCGCGCGTGCGGTGCCGGGCACGGCACGCGCGCGTGTGCCGGGCACGGCCACCCGGCCTCCCTTCCCCGCTACGGCTTCGCCGCCGGAGCGCCCGGCACACCCTTCGGGGCCGGGGCGGGCCGTCCCGCCAGGAAGGACGCCCAGCCCTGCTCGGGCGCCTCGCCCACCTTCAGGGTGCGCAGCTTCTCCAGCGTGGCCGGGTCCTGGGCGTCGAGCCAGTCCACGAGCTGCCGGAACGACACGCAACGCACCTCCTCCTTGGTGCACACCGTCTCGATGACCTCCTCGACGGCCCGCATGTAGGTGCCGCCGTTCCAGGACTCGAAGTGGTTGCCGATGATCAGCGGTGCGCGGTTGCCGTCATAGGCCCGCTGGAAGCCCTGGAGAAGGCCGTCGCGCATCTGGTCGCCCCAGAAGCCGTGCATGGCGGGGTCGCCCTGGGTGGTGGTGCCCGACTGGTTGACCATGAAGTTGTAGTCCATGGTGAGCTGCTCGAAGGAGTGGCCGGGGAACGGGACCAGCTGCATGGACAGGTCCCACAGGCCCTGCTTGCGCTTGGGCCAGACCTGGTCGGTGACGCCGCTCGTGTCGTAGCGGAAGCCCAGGTCGCGGGCCGCCTTCATGAAGTTGCGCTGGCCTTCGAGACAGGGGGTGCGGGCGCCGATGAGCTCCTTGTCGTAGTCGAAGGGCAGTGGCGGGGCGTTCTTCAAGCCGGTGTTGGACTTCCAGGTCTTCACGAACTGCTTGGCCTGGTCGATCTCGTCCTTCCAGTCGTTCACCGACCACTCGCCGACCCCGCCACCACTGCCGCAGAAGTGGCCGTTGAAGTGGGTGCCGATCTCGTTGCCCTCCAGCCACGCCAGGCGCAGCTGTTTCACGGTGGCGGCGATGCCGCGGCGGTCGTTGAAGCCGATGTCGGAGCGGCCCGGGGAGTGCTGGGGCGGCCGGTACAGGTCCCGCTTCTCCTCCGGCAGCAGGTACACGCCGCTCAGGAAGTACGTCATGGTCGCGTTGTTCTCCCGGGCGACCTTGCGGAAGTGGGAGAACAGCTTCTGGCTGTCCTCACCGGCGCCGTCCCAGGAGAACACCACGAACTGCGGGGGCTTCTGACCGGGCCGCAGCCGCTCCGGTCTGGGCAGGTGGGGCTGGGCGCCGGTGTAGGCGGTGGAGCCGTCCCCGATCAGCCGGACCATGCTCTTCGGGGCCTGGGCGGGCTTCGCCTTGGAGGGCTCGGGGGCGGCTTGGCGGGGGGTGCCGATCGCGCAACCGGCGAGCGACGCGGCGCAGACCGCGGCGATCACGGAGCCCGCGGCGATCCTGTGGGTGGCGGCCATGTTCCGTCCACCTTCTTCCTTCTCTCGGGTGCCGACAGCGCCGCCAAAGTCGCACGGGACGGAGAAGGAATTAGTACGACAAGCCGATGGAATAGCCACTTCACCCTTCAGGGTGATTTATGCGCCCATTTGCCCGTAATGTCTATGCTCAGCCTTTACCCTGCATTACGATCCGTTTACCGAGCGTTGATTTCTCCCGCCGAAATACGCCGTGACCCACGGCCGTGACCGATCCCCGCCCCGAGCGGGACCCCGGTCACGCGACCGCGCAGCCCCGGAGGAGACGGGAAACCATGTCAGCCTGCGTCCCCACACGTGCCGCCGACCCGAACCGAACCGAGCGCACTCATCCACCCCACAGCCCGCCGTCGGCCGGCCCCCGCCGCTTCCGCATCGCGGGTGCCGACGTGTCGGCCTCGATCGCGGTCTTCCTGATCGCCCTGCCCCTGTCCCTGGGCATCGCCCTGGCCACCGGCGCCCCGCTCCAGGCCGGCCTCGTCGCCGCCGCCGTGGGCGGACTCGTCGCCGGGCGGCTCGGCGGCTCCCCGCTCCAGGTGAGCGGCCCCGCCGCCGGGCTCACCGTCGTCACCGCCGACCTCATCCAGCGCTACGGCTGGCGGACGACCTGCGCCATCACCGTCCTCGCCGGCCTCGCCCAACTCGGGCTCGGATGCCTGCGCGTGGCTCGTGGCGCCCTGGCCGTCAGCCCCGCCATCGTGCACGGCATGCTCGCCGGCATCGGTGTCACCATCGCCGTCGCCCAGCTGCACATCGTGCTCGGCGGGACCCCGCAGAGCTCCGTCCCGGACAACCTGCGCGCGCTGCCCGCCCAGTTGGCGCAGATGCGCCCCGCGTCGGTGTCGGTCAGCGCGCTGACGCTGGCGCTGCTGCTGCTCTGGCCGAGACTGCCCGGGCGGGCCGGGCGTCTGCTGCGCAAGATCCCGGCCGCGCTCATCGCGGTCGCCGGAGCCACCGCGGCCGCCGCCCTGGCCGGACTGCGCCTGCCCAAGGTCGACCTGCCGTCCTGGAGCAACCACGCCCTGGCCGGACTGCCCGAGGGCCCCGTACTCGGCCTCGTCGCCGCCGTGTTGACCACCACGCTGGTGTGCAGCGTGCAGTCGCTGCTCGGAGCGGTTGCCGTGGACAAGCTGGTGGCCGGGCGCCCCGGTCTGCCCGCCGGAGTCGGACGCTCCGACCTCGACCGGGAGCTGCTCGGGCAGGGCGCCGCCAACATCGTCTCCGGCTCGCTCGGCGGCCTGCCCATCGCCGGCGTGGCAGTGCGGACGACGGCGAACGTGAACGCGGGTGCGGTGAGCCGGAACTCCACGATGCTGCACGGCGTTCTCGTAGTGGTCGCCACGCTGCTGATGGTCCCCCTCCTGGAGCTCAT
This sequence comes from Streptomyces sp., assembly GCF_031181705.1. GTDB lineage: Bacteria > Actinomycetota > Actinomycetes > Streptomycetales > Streptomycetaceae > Streptomyces. The sequence continues at coordinate 10,363 of NZ_JAPSKN010000104.1, read as the reverse complement.
CCCGCTCGCCTCGCTCGCCGCCCTGGTGATGTCCGTCGGCATCCAGATGGTGTCCCTGAACCACATCCGCACGGTCACGCGCCACCGAGAGGTATGGGTCTACGCCGTCACGACCCTGGGCGTGGTCTCCCTCGGCGTCCTCCAGGGCGTCGCCCTGGGCATCGCCATGGCCGTGGCCGTCGCCCTGCACCGCCTCACCCGCACCCGCATCACGCACGACGAGAGGGAAGGAGTCCACCACGTACACGTCAGAGGCCAGTTGACGTTCCTCGCGGTGCCGCGGCTCAGCCGGGCCCTGCATCTCGTGCCCCAGGGTGCGGACACCGTCGTCGAACTCGACGGGTCGTTCATGGACCACGCGGCGTACGAGACGCTGCAGGACTGGCAGAAGACGCACAGCGCGCAGGGCGGCACCGTCGAGATCACCGGCAGGCATCCCGGCACGCGCATCTCCGAACCCTCCGCCATCGCCGACTGCCGTTGCCGGCCCTGGACGGCCTGGCGCAACCACCAGTGCGAAGGCCCCCAGTCCACACCCCCGCACGAGAAGAACGCGGACGGGTCGGACGGCCCCGAACCGGATGCCGCGGGCACCGGCGCCGGCCGTGGGGACGATCTGGCGCGCGGCATCAGCGCCTTCCAGCGCAACACCGCGCCCCTGGTGCGCACTGAGCTGGCCCGGCTGGCGCGCGAGGGACAGCGGCCGTCGCAGCTCTTCCTGACCTGCGCCGACTCACGACTGGTCACATCGATGATCACCTCCAGTGGTCCGGGCGACCTGTTCGTCGTGCGCAACGTGGGCAACCTCGTCCCGTGCCCGGGTGAGGAGAGCGGCGACGACTCCGTGGCGGCCGCGATCGAGTACGCCGTGGACGTGCTGGGCGTACGGTCCATCACGGTGTGCGGGCACTCGGGCTGCGGCGCCATGCAGGCACTGCTGGGCTCCGAACCCGGAAACACCCGGACCCCCCTGGAGCGGTGGCTGCGGCACGGACGTCCCAGCGTGGAGCGCATGGCCGACGGCAGCCGGCCCTGGGGCAGCCTGGCCGGCCGCGCGCCCGAGGACCCGGTCGAGCAGCTCTGCCTGATCAACGTGGTCCAGCAACTGGAGCACCTGCGCGCCCACGACTCGGTTGCCCGGGCTCTCGAGGAGGGCAGGCTGGAGCTGCACGGGATGTACTTCCACGTGGGCGAGGCCGAGTCGTACCTGCTCACCGACCCGGACGGCGGCGGCGCCTTCGACCGGGTGCGGGAGGCAGACCTGACGGCGTGAGCCGTCTGCCGGTGACCGGCGCGAGCCGGCCAGCCGGGCAGCGCCAGTTGGGCAGGGTGGGCGGCCCCCTCACCACGGGGACGCCCACCCTGCCGCGCCAGACCCGGGGCCCCGGGACCCGGGGCCGGGACTCGGGGCCGGGACTCGGGGCCGGGACTCGGGGCCGGGACTCGGGGCCGGGACTCGGGGCCGGGACTCGGGGCCGGGACTCGGGGCCGGGACTCGGGCCCCACCCACCCGGCACCCACCGCGTGACCCCCGTTACATCCGCTGAACTTTCCCTGGTCGGCGTCCGTGGGTACGGATGACCCCGGCCGCCGACACCACCGCCGGACAGGTCTAAACCAATCGGCGGTCGGCCCTTGTCATCGCACCCCCGGGTCTGATGAGCTGTGGCCTGGGACACAACGGACACCCTGGGAAAGGCAGATGCCGTGAGCAACGAAAGCCTGGCCAACCTGCTCAAGGAAGAGCGCAGGTTCGCACCCCCCGCCGACCTGGCCGCGAACGCCAACGTCACCGCGGAGGCGTATGAACAGGCCAAGGCTGACAGGCTCGGCTTCTGGGCCGAGCAGGCCCGTCGGCTGACGTGGGCCAAGGAGCCCACCGAGACGCTCGACTGGTCGAACCCGCCGTTCGCCAAGTGGTTCAAGGACGGCGAGCTCAACGTCGCCTACAACTGCGTCGACCGGCACGTGGAGGCCGGGCACGGCGACCGGGTCGCCATCCACTTCGAGGGCGAGCCCGGCGACAGCCGCGCGATCACCTACGCCGAACTCAAGGACGAGGTCTCCAGGGCGGCCAACGCCCTGCTGGAGCTGGGAGTTCAGGCCGGGGACCGGGTCGCCGTCTACATGCCGATGATCCCCGAGACGGCGATCGCGATGCTGGCCTGCGCCCGGATCGGCGCCGCCCACTCGGTCGTCTTCGGCGGGTTCTCCTCGGACGCGCTCGCCACCCGTATCCAGGACGCCGACGCGCGCGTGGTCATCACCTCCGACGGCGGCTACCGGCGCGGCAAGCCGTCCGCGCTCAAGCCGGCCGTGGACGAGGCCGTGGCGAAGGCGGGCAACGTCGACCACGTCCTGGTCGTCCGCCGCACGGGCCAGGAGGTCGCCTTCACCGAGGGCCGCGACGTGTGGTGGCACGACCTGGTGGGCCGGCAGAGCGCGGAGCACACCCCGCAGGCGTTCGGCGCCGAGCACCCGCTGTTCATCCTCTACACCTCGGGCACCACGGGGAAGCCGAAGGGCATCCTGCACACCTCCGGCGGCTACCTCACCCAGACCGCCTACACCCACCACGCCGTCTTCGACCTCAAGCCGGAGACCGACGTCTACTGGTGCACGGCCGACGTCGGCTGGGTCACCGGCCACTCGTACATCGTCTACGGGCCGCTGGCCAACGGCGCGACGCAGGTCATGTACGAGGGCACGCCCGACACCCCGCACCAGGGCCGCTTCTGGGAGATCGTCCAGAAGTACGGCGTGACGATCCTCTACACGGCGCCGACCGCGATCCGCACGTTCATGAAGTGGGGCGACGACATCCCCGCCAAGTTCGACCTGTCGAGCCTGCGCGTACTGGGCTCGGTGGGCGAGCCGATCAACCCCGAGGCGTGGATCTGGTACCGCAAGAACATCGGCGGCGACCGCACCCCGATCGTCGACACCTGGTGGCAGACCGAGACCGGAGCGATGATGATCACCCCGCTGCCGGGCGTGACCGCCACCAAGCCCGGCTCCGCGCAGACGCCGCTGCCCGGCATCTCCGCGACGGTCGTCGACGACGAGGCCAACGAGGTGCCCAACGGCGGTGGGGGCTACCTGGTGCTGACCGAGCCGTGGCCGTCGATGCTGCGCACCGTCTGGGGCGACGACCAGCGGTTCATCGACACGTACTGGTCGCGCTTCGAGGGCAGGTACTTCGCCGGTGACGGCGCCAAGAAGGACGACGACGGCGACATCTGGCTGCTCGGCCGGGTCGACGACGTCATGCTCGTCTCCGGGCACAACATCTCCACCACCGAGGTCGAGTCCGCGCTGGTCTCCCACCCCTCGGTCGCCGAGGCGGCCGTGGTCGGCGCGGCGGACGAGACGACCGGGCAGGCCATCGTCGCGTTCGTGATCCTGCGCGGTACGGCCGCCGAGACCGAGACGCTGGTCGACGAGTTGCGCGCGCACGTCGGCAGCACGCTCGGCCCGATCGCCAAGCCGAAGCGGATCCTGCCGGTGGCGGAGCTGCCCAAGACCCGCTCCGGCAAGATCATGCGGCGTCTGCTCCGGGACGTCGCCGAGAACCGCCAGCTCGGTGACGTCACCACGCTGACGGACTCCACGGTCATGGACCTCATCCAGGCCAAGCTGCCGGCCGCGCCCAGCGAGGACTGATCACCCGCGGGCATGGCGGACGACGCGGAGGGCACCCGGCGGCCAGACCACCGGGTGCCCTCCGCACGCCTCCGGCCCAGATCAGGGGATGCGTCGGACCACACCCTTAGCTAGGGTAAGAAAAACAAGTGCTCCATGGTGCGCCGGGAAGTCTGGTCGGCATGCGTTCAGTCCTGCCCACCGACCGGAGGTCTCCCCCGTGACCGAGCCCCGCGCCAGCACCCCCCGCAAGGTCTTCGGACGGCTCTCGCTCCCCGAGCGGACCTACGTGGCGGAGGCGCTGCGCACCGAGACGGTCGGCGGGGTGCTGCTGCTGGCCGCCGCGGTCGGCGCGCTGCTGTGGGCGAACATCCCCGGACTGCGCGACAGCTACGAGAGCGTCGCCCACTTCCACTTCGGCCCCGCCGCCCTCGGCCTCGACCTGTCGGTCGCGCACTGGGCCGCCGACGGACTGCTCGCCATCTTCTTCTTCGTCGCCGGCATCGAACTCAAGCGCGAACTCGTCGCCGGTGATCTGCGCGACCCGAAAGCCGCCGCGCTCCCGGTCGTCGCCGCCCTGTGCGGCATGGCCGCACCGGCGCTCGTCTACACCCTCACCAGCGTCACCGGCGGCGGCTCCCTGGCCGGCTGGGCCGTGCCGACCGCCACCGACATCGCCTTCGCGCTCGCCGTGCTCGCGGTCATCGGCACGTCCCTGCCGAGCGCGCTGCGGGCCTTCCTGCTCACCCTCGCCGTCGTCGACGACCTCTTCGCGATCCTGATCATCGCCGTGTTCTTCACGGACGGTCTGGACTTCGCCGCGCTCGGCGGTGCCGTGGCGGGCCTGGCCGTCTTCTGGCTGCTGCTGCGCGGCGGCGTACGCGGCTGGTACGTGTACGTGCCGCTGGCGCTCGTGATCTGGGCGCTGATGTACAACAGCGGCGTCCACGCCACCATCGCCGGTGTCGCCATGGGCCTGATGCTGCGCTGCCACCGCCGGGAGGGCGAGGACCACTCCCCCGGCGAGCGCATCGAGCACCTCGTCCGGCCCCTGTCGGCCGGACTGGCCGTACCGCTGTTCGCGCTGTTCAGCGCGGGTGTCGCCATCTCCGGTGGTGCGCTGGCGAAGGTGTTCACCTCGCCGGAGACCCTCGGAGTCGTGCTCGGGCTCGTCGTCGGCAAGGCGCTCGGCATCTTCGGCGGGACCTGGCTGACGGCCCGTTTCACCCGGGCCTCGCTCAGCGAGGACCTCGAATGGGCGGACGTCTTCGCCGTGGCGAGCCTCGCCGGCATCGGCTTCACCGTCTCGCTGCTCATCGGGGAACTGGCCTTCGACGGCGACCAGGCCATGACCGGCGCGGTCAAGGCGGCGGTGTTGATGGGCTCGCTGATCGCCGCGGTCCTCGCGACCGTCCTGCTGAAGATCCGCAACACCAAGTACCGCCGCCTGTGGGAGGAAGAGGAGCGCGACGAGGACGCCGACGGCATCCCGGACATCTACGAGGAGGACGACCCGGCGTACCACCTGCGCCTGGCCGACCGCTACGAACGCAAGGCCGCCGAGCACCGCAGAATCGCCCAGGAGAAGGCAGCCGCGCGCCACGGGCTTGCCGAAGTGCCGGGCGGGGCAGGCGATGACCGCGACGGTCCGGCATGATCTGACGAGACGGTACAAAAGACGGGACCGTACGCAGTCAGGCCCTACGCAGTCGAACGACTGCGGCGAGTCAGGCACAGGACGCGGAAATCGGACCGTACGCAGAAGAGGGAGACCGCGATGAGCGCACCCGACGGCAGCCCGGTCGGCGCCGAACGCAGCATCGGCCAGCTGTTCGCCTCGGCGACGGCGGAAATGTCGGCGCTGGTGCACGACGAGATCGCGCTGGCGAAGGCCCAGCTCAAGCAGGACGTCAAGCGCGGCGCCACCAGCGGCGGCGCCTTCTCGCTGGCCGGCGCGGTGCTGATCTTCTCCCTGCCGATGCTGAACTTCGCCCTGGCGTACGGCATCCGCACCTGGAGCGACTGGAACCTCGCGGTCTGCTTCCTGCTGTCCTTCGCGGCGAACGTGCTGATCGCGGGCGTCCTGGCGCTGGTGGGCGTGGTCTTCGCGAAGAAGGCCAAGAAGGGCAAGGGCCCGCAGAAGGTCGCCGCCTCGATGAAGCAGAGCGCGGTCGTGCTGCAGAAGGCCAAGCCGCACCCGCGTCCGGAGCTCACCCAGGACCGGGTCCCCGAGGCCATCGAGGCTGTGGCACGCTCGTCGTCATGACGGACCCCGCCCCCGCCCCGGCACAACCGGCCTCGGCCGTGCTCCTGGACGGCCCCTGGAGCCACCGCGACGTCGCCGCCAACGGCGCCCGCTTCCACATCGCCGAGCTGGGCGACGGGCCACTGGTGCTGCTGCTGCACGGTTTCCCGCAGTTCTGGTGGACGTGGCGGCACCAGCTGGTGGCGCTCGCCGACGCCGGCTTCCGGGCCGTCGCGATGGACCTGCGCGGCGTCGGGGGCAGCGACCGCACGCCGCGCGGCTACGACCCCGCCAACCTCGCGCTCGACGTCACCGGGGTCATCCGCTCGCTCGGCGAGCCGGACGCCGCGCTGGTCGGCCACGACCTGGGCGGATACCTGGCGTGGACGGCCGCCACGATGCGCCCCAAGCTGGTGCGGCGGCTGGCGGTCGCCTCCATGCCGCACCCGAGGCGCTGGCGCGCGGCCATGCTGCGGGACGTCAAGCAGACCCGCGCCGGTTCACACATCTGGGGGTTCCAGCGGCCCTGGATCCCGGAACGTCAGCTCACCGCCGACGACGGGGCGCTGGTGGCCGAGCTGATCCAGCAGTGGTCCGGGCCGCGGCCGCCGGAGGAGGAGGCGCTGGAGAACTACCGCCGCGCCATGTGCATCCCCTCGGCGGCGCACTGCGCGGTCGAGCCGTACCGCTGGATGGTGCGCTCCCTGGCCCGTCCGGACGGCATCCAGTTCAACCGGCGGATGAAGCGGCCGGTGCGCGTGCCGACGCTCCATCTGCACGGCTCGCTCGACCCCGTGCTGCGCACCCGCAGCGCGGCCGGCTCCGGCGAGTACGTCGAAGCCCCCTACCGCTGGCGGCTGTTCGACGGTCTCGGCCACTTCCCGCACGAGGAGGACCCGGTCGCCTTCTCCTCCGAGCTCATCAACTGGCTGCGGGATCCCGAACCCGACCGGTGAGCGCACGACCCCGCCCCGCACGGCCCGTCTGAACGCTTGTCCTACGAACGGCCACTTGCCCGGCGCATAGGCCAATTGGGCCCGCCGGAGGCGGTTATCGACCATGGGGCCGGGGCACACGTCGGGGTATGGGCTGGACGCACGACTACAGTGACGCAACCCGCAGTCGCCGCTCGGCGAGCGGTACGAACCCCCACCAGCGAAGCGGTGCACCGCAGATGGTGACCGCCGATCCCAGGGTGGGGATCCCGCGCATCCTCCGTCGCCGGGCCCGCTGGGTCTCCGTACGTCTGCGCCACACACGCGACTGAGGCGTCACCCGCGCGAGTGACGCGCCGTCATCTGCCGCCCCGTCGCCCGGTGCCCCGGCGCCGCGCCTAGAGCGCGCAGCTGTCGCTGCCCACCTGCTGGGTGGCGGTGCGGCCCTTGGCGATGTCGTCCTGGATCTCGTCGACGGTCAGCGCGTATCCCGTCTCGGCGTCGTCGAGGGACTTGGCGAACACCACGCCGTAGACCTTGCCGTCGGGCGTGAGGAGCGGGCCGCCGGAGTTGCCCTGGCGGACGGTCGCGTAGAGGGAGTACACGTCGCGGCGGACCGTGCCGCGGTGGTAGATGTCCGGGCCGTTGGCCGTGATGCGTCCCCGCACGCGCGCGGCCCGCACGTCGTACGCGCCGTTCTCCGGGAAGCCCGCGACGATCCCGCTGTCGCCGCTGCTCGCGTCGCCGGAGGTGAACCGCAGCGCGGGCGCCTCGAGGTCCGGCACGTCCAGGACGGCGATGTCGCGCCGCCAGTCGTAGAGCACGACCTTGGCGTCGTACTTCCTGCCCTCGCCGCCTATCTGCACGGTGGGCTCGTCGACACCGCCCACCACGTGCGCGTTGGTCATGACGCGGCGGTCGGAGAAGACGAAGCCGGTGCCCTCCAGCACCTTGCCGCAGCTCGGGGCCGTGCCCATCACCTTGACGATGGAACGCTGGGCGCGGGTCGCCACCGGGCTGTTCGCCAGGGCCGGGTCGGGCGGCTGGACGTCGGTGATCGGCTCGTTCGCGAACGGGCTGAAGACCTGCGGGAAGCCGTTCTGCGCGAGGACGGAGGAGAAGTCCGCGAACCAGGTGGCGGCCTGGTCCGGCAGCGCCTGCGAGACGCCGAGCAGCACCTTGGAGTTGCGGACCTCCTTGCCGAGCGTCGGCAGGGTCGTGCCCGCGAGGGCCGAGCCGATCAGCCAGGCGACCAGGAGCATCGCCACGACGTTGACCAGGGCGCCGCCGGTGGCGTCCAGCGCCCGGGCCGGTGACCAGGTGATGTGCCGGCGCAGCTTGTTGCCGAGGTGGGTGGTGAGGGCCTGGCCGACGGAGGCGCAGACGATGACGACGACGACCGCCACGACGGCCGCGGTCGTGCTCACCTCCGCGTTGTCCGTGAGCGCGTCCCAGATGACGGGCAGCAGATAGACGGCGACGAGGCCACCGCCCAGGAAGCCGATCACCGACAGGATGCCGACGACGAACCCCTGGCGGTACCCCACGACCGCGAACCACACGGCGGCGACCAGCAACAAGATGTCCAGCACGTTCACGAAGGCCACCCTGTCATGCGCGCCAGTCGAGCGGGACCTGCTTCTCGGGGTCCCAGGGCCGCTCCCAGCCCGCGTAGTGCAGCAGCCGGTCGATGATTCCGGCCGTGAAACCCCACACAAGGGCCGATTCGACCAGGAATGCCGGGCCGCGGTGGCCGCTGGGGTGGACCGTGGTGGCCCTGTTCGCCGGATTCGTGAGATCCACCACGGGGACGGTGAAGACCCTGGCGGTCTCGTTCGGATCGACGACGCCGACCGGGCTGGGCTCGCGCCACCAGCCCAGCACCGGCGTCACGACGAAGCCGCTGACCGGGATGTACAGCCGGGGCAGGACGCCGAAGAGCTGGACACCGGCGGGGTCGAGGCCGGTCTCCTCCTCCGCCTCGCGCAGGGCGGCGCGCAGCGGGCCGTCACCGCGCGGGTCACCGTCCTCCGGGTCCAGGGCGCCGCCGGGGAACGAGGGCTGGCCGGCATGCGCGCGCAGGGAGCTCGCGCGCTCCATGAGGAGCAGCTCGGGCCCGCGCTCGCCCTCCCCGAAGAGGATCAGCACGGCGGACTGCCGCCCCGCGCCGTCCGCCGGCGGCAGGAAGCGGCTGAGCTGCGTCGGCCGGATGGTCTCCACGGCGTGCACCACCGGCTCCAGCCAGGCGGGCAGGCCTTCCTTGCTCACCGTCACCGGCCCGCCCTGTGTGCCGCTCGCCCGCGTCATCGCCACCCCCGTCGTCCTGCCGCTTCCAACGCCCGGCACCCCCGAGATCGTTCCGGAACGGCCCGCGATCCACCGTCCGGGGGGCTCGCGAAGCGGCCGGGAGGGCGCACGGAACGCATCCGGCGGCTCGCCCGATCCCCGCCACGCCGTCGCACCGGCTCCCCGCACCGGCGCACGCGATCACCGGCACGCCGGATCGCCTGGGCCCTGCCGCGGTTCGGACGGGTCCGGCCCGGAAGGGGACGGCCACTGCCCGGAAGGGGCCAGCCGCTGCCCGGGCCGTCAGTGCCACCCCTCAGTCGGGCCCTGTCGCTCTTCGGGTACGCCCTGTCGCCGTGCTCGGCGCTGTTCGGGTGCCTCATGCGGCCCCCAGGGGCGGGGCCGGTCTGCCGCCCGCGTCCAGGTAGGCCTGCGGAGGCCGCAGCCGCTGGCCAGGGAAGCCGCCCTTCTCGTACTTGAGGAGCTTCTTCGCCTTCTCCGGGTCGGTCTCGCCCTCCCCGTACGCGGGGCAGAGCGGCGCGATCGGGCAGGCGCCGCACGCGGGCTTGCGGGCATGGCAGATGCGGCGGCCGTGCCAGATGACGTGGTGCGAGAGGTCCGTCCAGTCACTCTTCGGGAAGAGCGCGCCGATCGCGGCCTCGATCTTGTCCGGGTCGGTCTCGGCGGTCCACTGCCAGCGGCGCACCAGGCGCTGGAAGTGCGTGTCGACCGTGATGCCGGGGCGTCCGAAGGCGTTGCCGAGCACGACGAACGCGGTCTTGCGGCCGACTCCGGGCAGCTTGACCAGGTCCTCCAGCCGACCGGGCACCTCCCCGCCGAAGTCCTCCACCAGGGCCTTGGAGAGCCCTATGACCGACTTGGTCTTGGCCCGGAAGAAGCCGCACGGGCGGAGGATCTCCTCCACCTCCTCCGGGTTGGCGGCGGCGAGGTCCTCGGGGGTGGGGTACCTGGCGAAGAGGGAGGGCGTCGTCTGGTTGACGCGCAGGTCGGTGGTCTGCGCGGACAGCACCGTGGCGACGACGAGCTGGAAGGGGTTGTCGAAGTCCAGCTCGGGGTGGGCGTACGGGTAGACGTCGGCGAGCTCGCGGTTGATGCGGCGGGCCCGGCGCACCAGCGCCGTGCGCGACTCACCGCTCGGCGGGTGGACGACGGCCTTGGCGGGGGCGGCACCCTCGACCCGGGCGGTGGCCTTCTTGGGCGCGACGCTCGCCTTCTTGGCGACGGGTGCCTTCTT
>NZ_JAPSKN010000103.1 GCF_031181705.1 Streptomyces sp. | reverse complement strand
GGATCAGAAGGTCAGCCTCCAGCCGTTCAGCGTGCCCGTGTCCTGCGCCGCGGTGTCCTGGACGCGCAGCTTCCAGGTGCCGTTGGCGACCTCGCCGGAGGCGTTCACGGTGTAGGTGGTGTTCACGTTGTCGGCGGAGTCCGACGCGGCCGACTTCAGACGGTACGTCGAGCCGTCCGGCGCGACCAGGTCGATGACGAGGTCGCCGCGGTAGGTGTGGGTGATGTCGACACCGACCTGGAGGGCCGACGGGGCGTTGCCGCTGCGGCCCGTGACGCTGATCGGCGACTCGATCGCCGCGCCGTTGTCCGGGATGGCGACGGCGGTGGTGCTGGAGAAGGTCGTGCCGGTGGACGTGCCGCCCTTGACGGCCTGGACCGTCTTGGCGGCGTCCGCGAGGCCGGCGCCGCAGCCGCCGGAGCAGGTGCCGGGCAGCGGGCGGGCGTTGGCCTTGATGGCCGACTCGATCTGCGCCGGGGTGAGGGCGGAGTTGGCCGACTTCATCAGGGCGGCCAGGCCCGCGACGTGCGGGGTGGCCATGCTGGTGCCCTGGTAGTAGGCGTAGTTCTCCGTCGACGGCGTCTTCGTGCCGGAGTTCAGCGTGGAGAGGATGCCGTTGGCGGTGGTGGTGCGGGTCTCGCCGCCGGGGGCGGAGATGTCGACGACCGTGCCGTAGTTGGAGTACGAGGCCCGGCTGCCGGCGCGGTTGGTGGCGGCGACGGTGATGACGTTGCCGCAGTTCGCCGGGGACGAGCTGGAGGCGTTGGTGTTCTCGTTGCCGGCCGCGACGACGACCGAGGTGCCGCGGCTCACGGCGCCGTTGATGGCGCTCTGAGTGGCGGTGGAGCAGGCGCCGCCCCCGCCGAGGCTCATGTTGATGACCTTGGCGACGTTGGTGTTGGCGGGCACGCCGGAGACGGTGCCGCCGGACGCCCAGGTGATGGCGTCGATGATGTCCGAGTCGTAGCCGCCGCACTTGCCGAGGACGCGGACCGGGGAGATCTTCGCGCCGTAGGCGATGCCGGCGACGCCCTTGCCGTTGTTGGTGGCGGCGGCGATGGTGCCGGCCACGTGCGTGCCGTGCCAGGAGGAGTTGGAGGCCGGGATGCCCGCGCCGCACTCGTTCGCGTTGTACCAGTCGCCCGGGTCGGCCGGGTTGCTGTCACGGCCGTTGCCGTCGACGGACACGGCGGTGTCGGAGATGAAGTCGTAGCCGCCGACGATGTTCGCGGCCAGGTCGGAGTGGGCGACGTAGCCGGTGTCGATGACGGCGACGGTCACGCCGGAGCCGGTGGTGGTGTCCCAGGCGGCCGGGACGTTCATGCCCGCGGTGGACTCGAACAGGTCCCACTGCTTGGCGTAATCGGTGTCGTTCGGGGTGACGGCCGTGGGCTTGTTCAGGCGGTCCGGCACGACGTAGGCGACCTGCGGGTCGGCCCGGTAGGCGGCGACGACGTCGGCGACGGCGGCCCGGGTGGGGTCGGTGCCCAGGTCGACGAGGGCGGCACCGGTGCCGAGGCGGCGCTGGAAGTCGACGTCCTCACCGGTCTTCACGGCCTTGGCCGCGGCGTCGGCGGCGGCCGCCTTGTTGGACTCGGCCTCGGTGGCACCGGACTTGTAGCCGACGATGAGCCGCTCGGCCGGGGTGCCCGGGGCGGCCTCGGTCTGGGCGGCGGGGACGGCCGCCGGGGTGGGGGCGGACTCCTGGGCGACGGCGACCGCGGCGGGGGCCGCGGTCAGCAGGACGGCGGAGACGGCGGCGACGGATATCAGCTTCCGTCTGAGCGTTGGGGAGGTACGCACGGTCTGCCTTTCGTGGCCGGACTCCGGGCTGGGCGGAGCGGCGGTGGAGTCGCTTCGTCGTCGAAGCGGAGGGGGGTCGTTCGAAAAGCGGGAGCGACGCGGTGGCCGGCCAGGCGCGAGACAGAAGCGGACCCGTTCGGGGTTACCTGTGGGTCGGCTGTGCAGGAACGATAGGCAAAGGGCAGGTCGCCGGGATACGGGGGAAACCCTCGATCCGGCCGGAAACCCACCCTCTATGGCCGAGCGCCGCCCGCCCATCTGCCCCTTTTCGAACGGCTGGTGACGAGGTGAACGCGTCGGGCCGGTTTCCCGTACTGCACTGCCGGACGTCGCCGCCCCCGGCACGAGGAGACGCAGCCCCATGCCCCGTACGACCGCGCGCCGCGCCGCGCTCGCGCTCGCCCTCGTGGCCCCGCTGCTGCTGCCGCTGTGGACGGCGGTCCCGGCGCGGGCGCACGGGGCACCGACCGATCCGGTGAGCCGGGTCGTGGCCTGCTCCCCGACAGGCGGCGACCGGGCGGGCTCCGCGGCGTGCCGGGCCGCCGTGGCGGCGAACGGCGGGCCGTTCGCGGCCTGGGACAACCTGCGGCTGGCGGACGTGAACGGCCGGGACCGGCAGGTCGTCCCGGACGGCAGGCTGTGCAGCGGGGGTCTGCCCGGCTACCGGGGCCTGGACCTGGCCCGCGCGGACTGGCCGGCGACGCGGGTGACGCCCGGCGCGACGCTGACGGTGCGGTACGCGTCGACGATCCCGCACACCGGCACGTTCCGGATGTACCTGACGAAGCCCGGCTACGACCCGGCCGGGCCGCTGTCGTGGTCGGACCTGCCGCGCGAACCGTTCGCCCGGGTGACACACCCGGCGCTGACGGACGGCGCGTACCGCATGAAGGTGACCCTGCCGTCCGACCGCACCGGGCGGCACGTGCTGTACACGGTGTGGCGCAACAGCAGTACGCCGGACACCTATTACTCCTGCTCCGACGTGGTGTTCCCGGAGCGGGAGGAGGAGCCGGCGCGAGCGGAGGCGCGGACGGAGGAGGCTCCGCGGAGCGAGGGCGTAACGGAGGAGCAGGCTCCGCGGAGCGAGGGCGTGCCGGAGGAGCAGGCGGCTCCGCGGCGGCCCGGGCCCGCCGGGACGCCGCGGGCGCAGGAGCGCGCCGCCGGGCCGAACACGCCCGTGCTGGCGGGCGGCGCCGCCCTGGTGCTGGTGCTCACCGGCGGCGCCGCCCTGGCCCTACGGCTGCGGCGCCGCTGAACTGCTCGGCGTCAGTTGACGTTGACCGCGACACCGCCCTTCGTCACCGGGGCGTACTTGGCGGTGAAGAACGCGTTGGCGAAGCACAGCGACGAGCCGGACACCTTGGTGAACTGCTGGTTGCTGAAGGAGATGCTGTGGTCGGCGTTGCTCGCCGTGCCGGTCAGGCCGGGGGCCTGGTAGACGCAGGTGACCGTGCCGAGCAGCGTGCGCAGCTTGACCGTGGACTGGACGGTGGAGCCGGCGGCCGGGGTCACGGAGACGGCGCCGCCGGAGGACACGCTGGTGGAGTAGGGCAGGTTGTCGACGGTGATGCCGCTGACGCCGAGCACGCCGACGACGTTGGTGGTGCAACTGCCGGCGTCGAAGCTGTGCGAGGTCAGGGACTCGGTGGCGACGCCGGGGGCGGCCGGGTTGTCGGTGACGGTGGCGGCGAACGCCGACTTGGCGCAGGAGATGCCGCTGGTGCCGGTCGCGCTGGAGTAGAAGGTGGCGGCCGTGCCGCTCGCCAGGGACGCGTCGAGCACGTCGCCGACCGCGACGGCCGCGCCGTCGGCGGTGGTCAGGACCGGGGTGTCGGCCGCCGAGGCGGGGGCGGCGAGGCCGAGTGCGGCCACGGCGGCGGTGAGGCTGAGGAAGGTGCGCGTACGCATGCGGGGGTACCTCTTTCGTCAGCGGGGGGTGAGGAGCCGCTCGGTGCCCGCCGTCGCCCGCCCGTCACGCCTTCTCCGTACGTGACGGGCCGGCAACGGCGGGCCGGGACCGGCCGGAGACGCGCAACGGACGGGCCTCCGGCCGGACCGGGCGGGGGTGGCTGCGGGCACGGCGTCAGCGGAAGCGGCCGTGCCGAGGGAGTGGGACTCGGGCGAGGGAAAGCCCGTTCTGGATCACCGGGCGGCAAGACGCCCGTACGGGACGGGCGGTCCGGGACGCGCGGACGGTGCCGAACAGCCGGACCCGGCGCCACGGATCCGGTGGGACGAGCAGAGTTGTAGACCTGGCGCTCCGTCAACGTCAAGGCATAGCAAGCGAGTTGTGCAGCGCGTGAGTGTTTCCGGAGTACGGCTGCTCACCTGCGGCACACCGTCGACACTCTTTGTCCACACCTCCCTTGACCCTTCATGTAACCCCCGGTAACTTGCTGCTCGGCTACCGCGGCGTAACGAGAAAGCCCTTGCAATCGCCGGGAGTTGCGAGGAGCCGTGCGCAGGCGGTCGGTGTCCGCGCCAGGGCAACGTGCCACCGATGTCCGATCCGCACCGACAGCACCTGGAGCAGACATGACCTCCTCCGCCGAGCACACCTCCGACAGACCGGACGGCTCCGCCGCCCCGGACACCGGTGACGCCCCCGTGCGCCGCGGGCGGGTCCGGGCGCGCCGGGCCGCGGTGATGGCGGTGCCGGCCGCCGCGGTCGCCGCGGGCCTCGCGATCCTCACGGCCGAGGGGGCGCTGGGCGTGCAGTTCGCCATCTCGGGCATGCCGTTCACGGTCACCGCGACCGAGCTGAACGGCACCGGCTTCGCGCAGTTCGGCGCCCTGGACGAGATGGCCGAGGGCAGCCCGAACGCCGGTGACACCGGCGGCCAGGTGCTGGTCGTCACCTCCGTGATCAGGAACGCCACGCTCACCAAGCTGTGCCAGAGCGTGGACCTGGGCGGCACCAACCTGGTCATCCGGGCGGGAGAAGGTGCGCAGAAGGTCACCGCCAGCGATCTGACGACCGACTCGACCCAGCTCTCCGGTGACGCCGCGTTCAACAACATCGAGATCGGCAACGACGCGAGCACCCTCGACAAGGCCGGGCCGAAGGGCCGGGGACCGAAGGGCGTGTTCAGCCAGCAGTCCGACACCGTGCACATCGCCAACCTTCGGCAGACCAACTACGCCACGACCGCGGGTGTGTTCAAGCTGCCGGGGCTGAAACTGGGCTTCAGCGAGTCGGGTTGCTGATGACCGGCGGTCCGCGCGGAAGACTCCGGCCCGCCTTCCGGCGGTGGCGGGCCGGCCGTCCGTTCTGGGGCGGGCTGCTGCTCGCCCTGGGCGGGGCGGAGATCCTGCTCACCCTCAGGGCGTCGCTGGACGTCGTCCTGCACGTCGGCATGCAGGGCCTGGCCGGTTATCTGCTCCCCGCCGTGATGCTCCTGTGCGGGGTGCTGATCCTCGCCAACCCCACCCAGCGCCTGTTCTACTCGGTCATCGGGGTGCTGGTCTCACTGGGCTCCTGGCTGACCTCCAACCTGGGCGGCTTCTTCGTCGGCCTGCTCCTGGGCGTGGTCGGCAGCTGCCTCGCCTTCGGCTGGCTGCCGGACCAGGAGCCGCGCGTCAGCCGCCGGCGGCGCCGGAAGGAGGCCCGGGCGGCTCGTGCGGCCCAGGCCCGGGCCCGGGATTACGCGGCGGAGTCCGGTGGCGGTGCGGCCCTGACCTCGGGCTGACCCCGGCCGGTGCCGCCCCGCTGCCTTCCCGGGGGCATCGGCCACTGCCCGGCCGCCGAGGCGGGGACACGGCAGCCGGGACCGCGCGGCTCCGCCCGTTCCGGCCGAACCGCGCGGACGGTACGCACGGCGGAGGTGAGGGCATCCGCGACGCGGACATCGCGGTCCACCGGGCGGTGGCGCGCAGGCCGTAGGCGGGACACCCCTGTCCGACGAGTCGGACAGATCATCACGATGCGGCAGCATCAACTCACGGCATGTGGCCGCTCACTTGACGGGGTGTGGTCACACACGGTTGGCTCCGGGCCAGCGAGAGTCATCCGGTCGGTGCACACCCCGCGGCCCGCCTGCGCTCTCACCCTGCTCCAGCTCGGCCGCACAGCGAGGTTCCGCCCCCATGAACACTCCACCCCCGCCGCACACCCCCCGCAGAGCCGCCCGGGCCGCGGCCCTGGCGTCCGCCCTGTGCCTGCTGGTGTCCGGCTGCTCCGTCCTCGGCGCGGCCGACGACGCCTCGGACGGGGATGCGGGGTCGGGGTCCGGCGCGGGGATGAAGGTCGCCCTCGTCACGCACGGCGGCAAGGGCGACGCCTTCTGGGACCTGGTGCGCCGGGGCGCGGAGGCGGCCGCCGCCAAGGACGGCATCGACCTGACGTACGTCAGCGACGCCGACCCGGCCGCGCAGGCCGGCCTGGTGCGCGACGCGGTCCGCGACAAGGTCGACGGCATCGCGGTGACGCTGGCCAAGCCCGCGGCGATGCGGGGCCCGGTCGCGCAGGCCAGGGCGGCCGGCATACCCGTCGTCGGGCTGAACTCCGGCATCGACGCCTGGCGGCCGACGGGGCTGCTGGAGTACTTCGGCCAGGACGAGTCCGTCGCGGGCCGGGCCGTCGGCGACAAGCTGGACGACCTGAAGGCCAAGCACGCCCTGTGCGTGGTGCACGAGCGGGGCAACGTCGCGCTGGAGGCCCGCTGCGCCGGCGTGAAGAAGACCTTCCGCGGCGACACCGACAACCTGTACGTGGACGGCACCGACATGAACGCGGTGACCGCCACGATCGCCGCCCGGCTGCGGCAGGACAGAACCATCGACGAGGTCGTCACCAACGGCGCGCAGTACGCGCTCACCGCGGTCAAGGCCGTGCGGCAGGCCGGGAGCAGGGCCGAGGTGGCCACCTTCGACCTCAACAAGGACCTGGTCCGGGCGGTGCGGGACGGCTCGGTGCAGTTCGCCGTCGACCAGCAGCCGTATCTGCAGGGCTACCTCGCGGTGGACGCCCTGTGGCTGTACCGGACCAACGGCAACGTCAGCGGCGGCGGGGCGGCTCCGGTGCTCACCGGCCCCGCCTTCGTGACCAGGGCGAACGTGTCCGCCGTGGCGCGGTTCGCCGCCGCCGGGACCCGGTGACCGGCCCCTTGCCGTGACGGTCTCGCCAAAGATTCTGTCAGGCCCGGCCCGTACGTCCACTTGTACGGATAACATCCTGCGCATCCCATGTGCCGCGCCCGGCACACCCCCACCTTTGCGCCCGTCCCCCGCCCTCCCCGACCGCTCCGCCTCCCCCTTCCCCGCCCCCCGCTGATCGCCCTAGGACGACGATGTCTCGACGGACAGGTGCCCGGCGCCGTCTCGGTTCCATACGCCTCTCCCTGGTGCTGCTGGCCCTGGTGCCGAGCGTCACCCTCGCCGCCATGTGGGGCGTGACGACGATCCAGATGTTCTCGGAGGGGCTGCGGCTGCGCGACCAGACCGAGCTGAGCCGGTCGACCGGTGCCCTGGGCACCGACGCGACGCTCGCCCTGCAGCGCGAGCGCAGCCTGTCGGCCGCCTGGCTGGCCTCGCCGCACGGCTCCCGGGCCGCCCTGGACGCGCAGCGCGAGGAGACGGACCAGGCGGTCGCGAAGCTGGTCGGGCAGGCGGACGCGATCGAGGAGGCGCCCTCCCGCATCTCGGACCGGCTGTACTCGGTGCTCGGCTCGGTGGGCAGCCTGGAGTACTACCGGGACCAGGTCGACAACCCCACGGACATCACCCCGCAGCAGGCGCTCGACCAGTACTCCTCGATCATCGACGACCAGATCCACGCCTTCCAGGAGCTGTCGCAGGTCGACGACGGCGACCTCACCTCGCAGGCCGGTCCGCTCGTGGCGCTGGAGCACACGGCGGAGCTGGTCTCCCGGGAGGACGCGCAGTTGACGCTGGCGTGGCCGTCGGGGCATCTGGACGACGCGGCCTGGACGCAGTTCGCGGAGCTGGTGAACACCCGGCGCTGGCTGGTGCAGGACCAGGTCGTGCCGCAGCTGACCGGCGAGGCCAAGGCGCAGACCGAGCGGATCCTGGCGGGTCCCGAGTGGCAGACCCTGCAGTCGATCGAGGACCGGGTGCTGGCGGCCCGCAACTCCGGTTCCGCGCCCGACCGGATCGCCCTGCCGGACTCCCGGGAGCGGTGGAACGCCGCCATGGACAAGCTGGCCGAGCAGTACGCGGGCCTCATCCGGCAGCAGACGACGGAGCTGCTGGAGCGCAGTGCCGACAAGGCGGACGCCCTGCTGCTCAAGGCGGCGCTGCTGAGCGCCGGCGGGCTGCTCGCGCTGCTGGTGTGCGTGGGCATGTCCTGGCGGATCACCCGCTCGCTGTCCCGGCGGCTGCGCGGGCTGCGCCGGGCCGCCGTGAGCCTCGCGCAGGAGCGGCTGCCGGACGTGGTGGCGCGGCTGGAGCGGGGCGAGACGGTCGACCCGGCGTCGGCGACGCCCGAGCTGGACTACGGCCACGACGAACTGGGCCAGGTGGCGCGGGCGTTCAACACCGCCCAGCGCACGGCCGTGCACACGGCGGTCGAACTCGCCGACACCCGGCGCGGTTTCCAGAAGGTCATCCTCGGCATCGCCCGGCAGAGCCAGAACCTGGTCAACCTCCAGCTGAGCAAGCTGGACACGCTGGAACGCGAGCACACCGACCCGGACATCCTCAAGGGCCTGTACGAACTCGACTCCACGGCCAGCCAGTTGCGCCGCTACGAGGAGAACCTGGTCATCGTCAGCGGGGAACGCCCGGGCCGCAGCTGGAGCGAGCCGGTGGCGCTGATCGACATCCTGCGCAGCGCGATCGGGGAGGTCGCCGAGTACCAGCGCGTGGAGGTGCACACCGAGGAGGAGGTGTCCGTCGCCCCGCCCGCGGTGGCCGACGTCATCCACCTGCTGGCCGAACTCATCGACAACGCGACCGCCTACTCGCCCGCGCCGAGCCCGGTCACCGTACGGGCCGCGATGGTGGCCAGGGGGCTGGCCGTCGAGGTGGAGGACCGGGGCCTCGGCATGTCGGAGGAGGACTACGCGTCCTTCAACGAACAGCTGGCCCTGCCCCCGCAGTTCGACGTGGTGGCGCTCGCCGACGACCTGCGGCTCGGCATGTTCGTGGTCGCCCAGCTGGCCCACCGGCACGGGATCGCCGTCACCCTGCGCGCCTCCCCGTACGGCGGGACCACGGCCATCGTGCTGGTCCCGCACGAGATCGTGGTGCGGGAGGCCCCGGACGGCGGGGTACCGCAGCCGCCGGGCGCCGAGGGCGGAGCCGGGGCGAGGGGCCGCGTGGACGGCGCCGCCCACACCCCGGAGGACGGGCGGATGGCGGCAGACGGAGCCACGGCGGCGAACGGCCGTGCTCGCGCGCGGGCCGGGGCCGACGGGACCGCGCGGGACGGAGGGACGCCCGAGGGCACCGGGTCGACCCCGAGCGCCGGAGCCGCCCGGTCCGGGGGAACCTCTCCGAAAGAGCCCCGCCCGCTGGTCGCCGCCCGCACCGCGACCGCCGCCCCCGCGCCCAGGCCCGCCGCCCGCGAGGTCATCCCCCGCCGGGACGGCCTCGCCCCGCTGCCCCGCCGGGTGCCGCAGACCAGCCTCGTGGAGGAGCTGCGCGAGGAGCCCCCCGGCGAGGACGCCTCCCTCGACGAGTTCACCGCGGAAGCCGCCGCTTCCTCCCTGGCCGGTTTCCAGCGCGGCACGCTCCGCGCCCGCGACGACGACGCCGAGCGGCCAGACCGCGAGGAGGCGGCCGCACCACCCCGGCAGGCCGCCGCCGATCCCCTCCCCTCGACTCCGCCCGCCGACCGCTGACCGCTGACCGCTGACGAAGGACACCGCAATGACACGCCCCATCCCCGCCACGCACACCCAGCTCGACCAGCTGCTGACCGGACTCGTGGAGCGGGTCGCCGACGTGAACCAGGCCGTGGTGCTCTCCGAGGACGGCCTGGTGGTCAGCAAGTCCACCGGATTCCCGCGCGACGACGCCGAGCGGCTCGCGGCGACCGCGTCCGGTCTGATGAGTCTCAGCAAGGGCGTCAGCATGGACTTCCGCGGCGGTCCGGTGCGCCAGGCGCTCATCGAGATGGCCAACAGCTATCTGATCCTGACCTCCGCCGGACCCGGCGCGCACCTGGTCGTGCTGACCGGGCCGGGCGCGGACGTCGGGGTGGTCGCGTACCAGATGAACATGCTGGTGAAGAAGATCGGCGAGCACCTCAGCGCGGCCCCGCGGGGCGTGGCCGGACCCGTCGTCGACCCCGGCGTGTGAGGTGGGCGGAGGCGATACGGCGGGCCGGCTCGTACGGCCGTTCGCCCTGACCGGGGGGCGGACGCGGCCCAGCTGCGCCGACTTCACGCTCATCGCGACGGTCACCGCGGTCGATCCGCCCCCGGCCAACGCGGCCCGGCCGCAGCCCGAGCACACCCGGATCCTGCGCATGTGCGCCGAGCCGGTCGCCGTGGCGGAGCTGGCCGCCCGGCTCGACCTGCCGGTGAGCGTGGTCGCCATCCTGCTGTGCGACCTGCTGGAGGCGGGCCGGATCACCGTCCGCCCGCCGCGCCCCGTCTCCCGTACCCCTGTGGACCTGGACCTGCTGCAGAAAGTGAGGGACGGCCTTGGCCGGCTCTGACCTTGCCACCGACGCGTCCTCGGCACCCGACACGGTCAAGATCCTCATCGCCGGTGGCTTCGGCGTGGGCAAGACCACCATGGTCGGGTCGGTCAGCGAGATCGTCCCGCTGCGCACCGAGGAACCCCTGACCATGGCCGGTCTGGACGTCGACGACCTCGACGGCATCGAGGAGAAGCGGGCCACGACCGTGGCCCTGGACTTCGGCCGCATCACCATCAGCCGGGACCTGGTGCTGTACCTGTTCGGTACGCCGGGGCAGCAGCGGTTCTGGTTCATGTGGAACGACCTGGCCCTCGGCGCGCTGGGCGCCGTGGTCCTGGTGGACGTCCGCAGACCCGAGTCGAGCTTCGCCGCGATCGACTTCTTCGAACGCCGGGGCATCCCGTTCGTCGTGGGCGTCAACGGCTTCTACGGTGAACACCCGTATCCGGCGGAGGACATCCGCGAGGCGCTCGCGGTGCCGGAGCACGTGCAGGTGCTGCTGTGCGACGCGCGGGACCGGGAGTCGTCCCGGGACGTGCTGATCGCGCTGATCGACCAGCTGATCGCGTCGGCGGTGCAGGCCTGAGCCGAAGCGCGGCCCACTCACCGAGCGGGTGCGGCTTCCGGCCCGTCGGTGTACGGCACCGGGCGGCCGGTGAAGGCGTCCAGGACGACGCGGTCGCCGACCGGCCGGTCCAGCCCCACCGTGACCCTCCTGCCGCGCAGTTCGGAGGTGCAGGGACCGTCCTGGACGCCCCGCACGGCCGCGGACAGCACGACGCTGCCGTCCGTCTCGTACGCCGTCACGACGGGGCCGTCGTCGCAGGAGCCGTGGTGGGCCACGACGGTGACGGACCGTCCGTGCGCGGCGATGCCGGTCAGGCCGCCGAGCGGCGCCAGCACGCTCGCGTCCACGTCCTGCCCCAGCGGCCCGATCGGCGAGGCGGGCACCTCGGACGGGTGCACCGCGGCGCGGGCGAGGGGGCGGTCGTAACCCTCCAGCGTGAACAGCCAGGCGGGGACGGTCGCCGGGCCGCGGCCGGTGGCGACGGTCATCTCGCCCAGCCGTGCGCCGGTGACGATCAGGCGCGGCCCGGGGCTGCCGGCGCGGTCGAGGTCCTGGTAGGCCTTCCCGGCGCCCAGGAGCGGCGCGGTGAGCGCGTGCCCGCCGGGCCAGGTCACCCGGCCGCTGCGGGCCGGTGCGGCGGGGAGCCTGCCGCGCAGGTCGAAGTTGCCGAGGGCGTAGGCGCGCCGGTCGGCCGCGTCGCGCAGCCCGCCGGGCCCGGGCAGCCGGACGGCCGACCCCAAGGGGTGGTAGCCCTCGCGCCACCGCGCGGCGGCCCGGGAGCCGTCCCAGGCGTCGGCGACCTGCCGGGCGCGGTCCGAGGGACGCGGGGCGGTGCCGTCCGTCGGGGCCGGTTCCGTGCCGACGGCGTCGGTCGTGCCGCACCCCGCGGCGGCGACGGCGGCGGACAGGGCGAGGGCGAGGAGCAGGCGGACGGTGCGGGGCATGGCGGTACGCATGACGCACTCCCAGGGGTTCGCGGTGACCGGGGACGGTTGCCGTCCCTGTGACGCCACGCCCCCGGGCCGCGTTCGGTCCCGCCGGGACCCGGCCGCCGCCGTTACCGCATCGTGACGGGCGGCCGGCTCAGACCAGGCCCGCCGACTTCAGCCACGCCCTGGCGACGTCCAGCGGGTCCTTCTTCTCCAGTTGCACCTGAGCGTCCAGCTCCAGCAGCGTCTTGGTGTCCAGCTCGGCGGAGACGGCGTTCAGGGCGTCGACGCCCTCCTTCGACAGGGCGCCCTCGTGCACCAGCGGGGTCACGTTGGCGAACCCGAAGAGGTTCTCCGGGTCCTTCAGGACGACGAACTTCTCCTTCACGATCGTCGGGTCCGTGGTGAAGATGTCCGCGGCCTGGACGGTGTTCCGGGTCAGCGCCGCCTGGGTCAGCGGACCGCCCGCGTCGAGCGCCTTGAAGGACTTGAACTCCAGGCCGTACACCGACTTCAGGCCCTCCAGGCCCTGGTGCCGGGTCTGGAACTCGGGCGAACCGCCGATCACCAGGTCCGGCGCGGCGTCCTTGAGGTCGGCGAGGGTGGAGGAGGACGTCAGCTTGTACTTCTTCGCGGTCTGCGCGTTGACGGTGACCGAGTCCTTGTCCTCGGCGGGCGAGGACTCCAGCAGCGTCAGCTTCTTGTCGAGCTTGGCCTTCACCGCCTCGTTCACGGCCGCGGCGGACTTCTGCTCCGCCTTGGGGTCCAGGTAGGCGAGCAGGGAGCCGTTGTACTCGGGCAGCACGGTGACGGAGCCGTTCTTCATCAGGCCGTAGGTCGTCTCGCGGCTGCCGATGTTGTGCTTGTACGTGACCTTGATGCCCTTGGCCTTGAGCGCCTCGCCGTAGAGGTCGGCGAGCAGGGTGCTCTCGGCGAAGTTGTTGGAGCCGACGACGACGGTGCCCGCCTTCGCCTTCTCGCCCGCCAGCGGGTCGTCGGAGGTGTCGCCGGAGGAACAGCCCGCGAGCAGCGCCGCGGCGGCAAAGAGCGCGACGGCCGCCGCCCCGGTGTGTCTCGTCCTGGACCAGCTGTTCTTCGCGGTAGAAGTCATCCACCGATCCAATCCAGCCGCTTTGTGATCAGTCAAGGGCGGCCTTGTCACGATTCCTGACGGACCGTCACATGATCACCGTCTGCGCACTCCCGGTGACACGGCCAGGCGGCCCGCCGCCCAGAACACCGCCAGCGTGACGAGCGCCAGGACGGCCACCAGCGTGGCGCCGCCGACGACCTTCTCGTAGTCGCGCTGGTAGAGGCCGTCGACGATGTACCGGCCGAGCCCGCCGAGACTCACGTACGCGGCGATGGTGGCCGTGGAGACGATCTGGATGGCCGCCGAGCGCAGGCCGCTGAGGATCAGCGGCAGGGCCACGGGCAGTTCGACCTGGAAGAGGATCCGCGACTCGCGCATGCCCATGCCGCGGGCGGCGTCCACCGGGGACGGGTCGACGGAGCGGACCGCCTCGTAGGTCGTCACCAGGATCGGCGGGACGGCGAGGATGACCAGCGGGATCATCACGGGCAGCAGGCCGAACCCCATCATGATGACGATGAGCACCAGCAGGCCGAAGCTGGGCAGCGCGCGGGCGGCGGTGGCGAGGAAGGCGAGGGCGTTGCCGCCCCGCCCGGTGTGCCCGGTCAGCAGCCCGACCGGCAGGCCGATCGCGGCGGCCAGGGCCAGCGCCAGCAGCGAGTACCGGACGTGTTCCAGCAGGCGTTGCGGGATGCCGTCGTAGCCGTGCCAGTGGGCGCTGTCGCTGAAGAAGGCGTGGACGAAGTTCAGTACGTTCACCGGATCACGTCCTCGGGCACGGGCCGCTGCCGCCCGGCCGTCCTCGGGCGCCCGCCCCGGGGCATCCACGGGGTCAGCGCGAGGCGGAGCAGGACCAGCAGGGCGTCGCACAGGATCGCCAGGGCGGCCGTGGTGAGCACGGAGTTCACCGCCAGTTCGGGCCGGTCGTACTTCTGCGCGGCGGCGAGCAGGTTGCCGAGGGCGCCCTGGTTGCCGATCAGGGCGCCGACGCTGACCAGCGAGATGCTGGAGACGGTGGCGACCCGCAGCCCGGCGACGATGGCGGGCACGGCGATCGGCAACTGCACCTGGAGGTACCGGCGTACGGGCCCGAAGCCCATGGCGGTGGCGGCGGCCAGGGTCTCCTGCGGCACGGAGCGCACCCCGTCGACGATGGCCGGGACGAGCACCACGAGGCTGTACACGGCCAGCGGGATCATCACGGTCAGCTCGGTCTGGCCGGTGTAGTCGATGAGGACGACGAAGAAGGCCAGGGACGGCACCGCGTAGAGGACGGTGGTGGCGCCGAGCACGGGCGGGTACAGCCAGCGGAAGCGGACGCACAGCTGGGCGAGCGGCAGCGCGAGCAGCAGTCCGGCCAGGACCGGCAGCAGGGCCTCGCGCAGGTGCAGTGCGATCAGGCCGGGCCAGCTGTGCTGGAGGTCGCTGGGGATGTCGAAGAAACGGTCGAGGTTCACGGGGCGACCCTGGCCTCGTCGGCCCGGTCGGCGGCGTGGGCGCCGCGGATGGCCTCGCCGATGGCCGCCTGCGAGACCACCCCGGTCACCCGCCCGGTGCCGTCCACGGCGACGGCGTGGCCGGACGGGGACAGCACGGCGCTGTCGAGGGCGGTCCGCAGCGAGTCGGTGCCCGGCGTGAACGGCCGTCCGTGCGGGAGGAGTTCGGCGGGCCGGATCGCGCCGGCCGTCAGGGTGTGCGGCTCGCCCCAGCCGAGCGGCCGGCCGTCGCCGTCGGTCACCAGCAGCCAGGGGGCGCCGGCGGCGGCGATCTGCTCGGCGGTGGCGTCGAGCGGGATCACCGGGCCGGTCGTGGGCGCGAGTTCGGCGGAGGGGAAGAACGACAGCCGCCGGATGCCGCGGTCGGCGCCGAGGAAGTCCTCGACGAAGGCGTCGGCGGGGGCGGACAGCAGGTCGGCGGGCGGTGCGTACTGGGCGAGCCGGCCGCCCTCGCGCATCACGGCGACCATGCTGCCGAGCTTGATGGCCTCGTCGATGTCGTGGGTGACGAAGACGATGGTCTTGCCCAGCTCGTCCTGGATGCGCAGCAGTTCGTCCTGGAGTCCCTTGCGGACCACCGGGTCGACCGCCGAGAACGGCTCGTCCATGAGCAGCACCGGCGGGTCGGCGGCGAGCGCCCGGGCCACACCGACGCGCTGCTGCTGGCCGCCGGACAGCTGGTACGGAAACCGCTTGGCGAGCGCGGCGTCCAGGCCCACCCGCTCCATCAGTTCGGCCGCGCGGGCGCGGGCCTTCCGCTTGCCCCAGCCGAGCATGCGGGGCACGGTCGCGATGTTGTCGAGGATCGTGCGGTGCTGGAAGAGGCCGGCGTTCTGGATGACGTAACCCATCGACCGGCGCAGGGTGGTGACGGGCCGGCGCTGGATGTCCTCGCCGTCGAGCAGGATCGTTCCCTCGCTGGGTTCGACCATCCGGTTGATCATCCGCAGCGTGGTCGTCTTGCCGCAGCCCGAGGGTCCCACGAGGACGGTGATCGAGCGGTCGGGTATCTCCAGGGAGAGCCGGTCGACCGCCACCGTGCCGTCCGGGTACCGCTTGGTGACTGATTCCATCCGTATCAAGACGCCGGGGCCCTTCGGGTTGGCGGGGACTTCTGGCCGTGGTCGTACGGGCTGTTGCCGGTCGAGTCTAAAGGGCCCGGGTCAGCGGCCCGCGGGGCCCGCGCCGCCGAGCGGCAGGGACACGGTGAACACCGTCGCTCCGGGTGTGCTGTCCAACTCGATCCGGCCACCGTGCGCCCGGATCAGGGACCGGGCCACCGCCAGGCCCAGTCCGCTGCCGCCGCGGTCGCGGCTGCGGGCCTTGTCGACGCGGTAGAAGCGGTCGAAGACCCGGGCCCGGTCGTCGGGCGGGATGCCGGGACCGGTGTCGGCGACCCGCACCTCGGCGGTGCCGGGCGTGACGCGCACCTCGACGGAGACCTTCGTTCCGGCGGGGGTGTGCACGGCGGCGTTGGTGAGGAGGTTGTCGACGACCTGGCGGATGCGCAGCGGGTCCATGCGCAGCCGCACCGGGCCGGGGCCCGCCAGCACGGTCAGCGGGTGATCGGGGTGGCCCGCGCGGAAGGCGTCGGCGGCCTGGCCGACCAGCTCCGTCAGATCGGCGTCCCGCAGCCGCAGCGGTGTCTCCACCTCGGCCGCGTCGAGCCGGGCGAGCAGCAGCAGGTCGTCGAGGAGCACCCCCATCCGGGCGGCCTCGGCGCGCAGCCGGGCCAGGTGCCGGTCGCGTTCGGCGGGGGCGTTGGCGGCGGCGTACTGGAAGAGGTCGGCGTAGCCGCGCACCGACATCAGCGGGGTGCGCAGCTCGTGCGAGGCGTCGGCGACGAACCGGCGCAGCCGCTGCTCGGCCTCGGCGCGCACGGCGAGGGAGTCGTCGATGTGCTCCAGCATGGTGTTGAAGGCGGTCCGCAGCTCGTCCACCTCCGGCCCGCCGTCCCGGCCGTCGGCGCGCAGCGGCAGCCGGGCCGCCGACTCGGTCAGGTCGTGCGAGGCGATGCCGTGGGCGGTGGTCGCCATGTCGCTGAGCGGCTTCAGGCCCCGGCGCAGCATCCGCCGGCCGAAGACGACCAGGGTGAGCAGCGCGAGCGCGAAGGTGACGACCTGGATGGTGATCAGCTGCCCGACGGTGTCCTGGATCTCGTCCATGGGCGCGGCGCTGACCAGGACCACGCCGGGCTCGACCTCGCAGGCGCGCAGCCGGTAGGTGCCCGCGCCCCTGAGGTGCTCGGTGCGCAGCAGCTCGGTGTGGGCGGCGGACTGCGCCGAGGCCAGCGCGGTGAAGTCGTCGACGTCCTGCGGCAGGTCGGCCGGGTCCTCGGGCCGGCGCAGCGCGGGCCTGCCCTCGCGCACGTCGTACACGGCGTAGAACCAGCTGTAGTACTTCTTGCCCGAGAGCGTGCCGTAGTCGGCGATGCTCTTGGACTGGGCGATCTGGGCCTGGGCGAGCTGGATGTCGAGCTGGGCCGACAGGTAGTCGCGCATGTAGGTGGTCAGGGCGGTGCCGACCACGGCGAACACCACCAGCGACAGGGCGCCGAGGCCCAGGGCCAGCCGGGTGCCCAGGCGCATCCTGCGGTAGGCCCGCCGCAGCCGGGCGATCACTCGGCGGCCTGTCGCAGCACGTACCCGAAGCCGCGCACGGTGTGGATCAGCTCCGGGGCGCCCTCGCCGGCCTCGTCGAGCTTGCGGCGCAGCCTGCTGACGACCAGCTCCACGACGTTGGAGCGGCCGCCGAAGCCGTACTCCCACACGTGGTCGAGGATCTGCGCCTTGGTGAGCACGGTGGGCGACTTGCGCAGGAGGTAGCGCAGCACCTCGTACTCGGTCGGGGTCAGCGACAGCAGCCGCTCGCCGCGTCGCACCTCGCGGGTGTCCTCGTCCATGGTGAGGTCGCCGACCCGGAGCACGGACCGCTGGAAGGACGGGCCGGCGCTGCGCCGCAGCACGGTCCGCAGCCGGGCCATCAGCTCCTCCACGGCGAACGGCTTGACCAGGTAGTCGTCGCCGCCCCGGGTGAGGCCGGCGACCCGGTCGGCGACGCCGTCGCGCGCGGTCAGGAACACCACCGGCACCATCGTGCCGGAGGCGCGCAGCCGGTCCAGGACGCCGAAGCCGTCGACGCCCGGCAGCATCAGGTCCAGCACCACGATGTCCGGGTGGAACTCGGCGGCCCGCCGCAGCGCGTCCTCACCGGTGTACGCGGTGACCGCCTCCCAGCCCTCGTAGCGGGCGACGGTCGCGACGAGGTCGGCGATGGGCGGGTCGTCGTCGACGACGAGAAGTCGTACTTTCTCCACGCCCTCATAGTGCTGCACGGGTCCCGTGCCGCCCCAGCCGCCGGCCGTCCCGTGGTGCGATCGATAAACACTTGAAAGTTGAGCGACAGCTTCCCGACAGCTCCCCGGCGCCAAGCTCGAATCCCAGGATCCGATCAAGGAGCTGCCGACCGTGACGACCCTCCGACAACCTCCCGTGGCGGCCCGCCCCGGTGTGCGGCCGAAAGTGGTGGGCCGCACCGGCCTGTACGGGGTGCTGCTCGCCAACGCGGCCGTGGTGACCGTCTTCTTCGTCCAGGCCGGTTTCGCCTCGAACGCGCTGATCGTGCTGGGCCGGCTGACCGGGCTGTACGCGGCGCTGCTGATGGCGTTCCAGCTGCTGCTGGTGGCGCGGCTGCCGTGGTTCGACCGGCGGATCGGCATGGACCGGCTGACGTCCTGGCACCGCTGGAACGGCTTCACGGTGCTGTGGCTGCTGCTGGCGCACCTGGTGTTCATCGTCCTCGGGTACGCCGAGGCCTCCTCCCTGGACCCGGTGAACCAGCTGGTGGACCTCGCCGAGACGGTCGAGGGCGTGCTGCGGGCGATCGTCGCGCTGGCGATCATCATCGTGGTCGGGGCCGTCTCGGCCCGTTCCGCCCGGCGGCGGCTGGCGTACGAGACCTGGCACTTCATCCACCTGTACACCTATGTGGCGGTGGTGCTGGCGTTCACGCACCAGGTCGCGGCCGGGACCACGTTCACCGCCTCGCCGGCGGCGACGGCGTACTGGTACGCCGTGTGGGGCGTGGCCCTCGCCTCGGTGTGCGCCGGCCGGCTGGTGCTGCCGGTGTGGCGGAACCTGCGCCACCGGCTGCGGGTGACGGCCGTCGTCCCCGAGAACGACGACGTGGTCTCGGTCTACATCACCGGCCGCGACCTGGACCGGCTGCCGGCGCGGGCCGGGCAGTTCTTCCTGTGGCGGTTCCTGACGAAGGACCGCTGGTGGCAGGCGAACCCGTTCTCGCTGTCCGCCGCGCCCGACGGCCGTACGCTGCGGTTGACCGTCAAGCGTGCGGGCGACGGCAGCGCGGCCCTGCGGCACCTGAAGCCCGGCACCCGGGTCTTCGCCGAGGGCCCCTACGGTGCCTTCACCGCCCTGCACCGCACCCGGCCCGACGCCGTGCTCGTCGCGGGCGGCGTCGGTGTCACGCCCATCCGCGCCCTGCTGGAGGAACTGCACGGCCACGCGGTCGTGATCTACCGGGTCGCCACCGACCGGGACGCCGTCCTCCACGACGAGCTGCGCGACCTCGCGCTGGCCCGGGGTGCCGAACTGCACCTGGTGACGGGCCCGCCGGTGCCCGACCGGCTGGCGCCCGGCGAGCTGGCGCGGCTGGTGCCGGACCTGGCCGAGCGGGACGTCTACCTGTGCGGCCCGCCGCCGATGATGAACGCCGTGCTCGGCAGCCTGCGCGAGCTGGGCGTGCCCAGGCGGCAGGTCCACTTCGAACGCTTCAGCCTGGCCGGATGACGAGGAGACCGTCGTGAAGCGAGCCCTGCCCGTCCTCGTCCTCAGCGTCGCGGGTGTGATCCCCGTCTGGCGCTACGCGCCCTCGCAGGACACCGCCTCCACCACCGGGGCCGCGGCTTTGGCGCCCTCCGTCCCGTCGTCCGCGGGGCCCGGCGGTACGACGTCCGCGGTCGTCGCGGGGTCCACGATCGACACCGAGAAGGGTCCGGTGCAGGTCGAGGTCACCTTCGAGGGGGACCGGATCTCCTCGGTGCGGATGCTGCGGCAGCCGGACCACCCGCAGACCACCGCCGCCGTGCCGAAGCTGATCGAGGAGACGCTGCGGGCGCAGAGCGCCGACATCGACACGGTCTCCGGCGCCACCGTCACCAGCGACGGCTACAAGGAGTCGCTCCAGGCCGCCCTCGACGCGAGGGGCTGAGGGATGCGGCGCGTGGAGCACGTCATGGGTTTCCCGGTCTCGGTACGGATCGACGACGAGGACTTCCCCGGGCAGCCGGTGGACGAGCTGTTCGCGTGGCTGCGGGAGGCGGACGCACGGTTCAGCCCGTTCCGCCCGGACAGCGAGGTGTCGCGGCTGGACCGGGGCGAGGCGGCCGGGCCCGGCCCGGAGCTGCGCGAGATCCTGGACCTGTGCGAGGAGTACCGGGTCGCCACCGGGGGCGCCTTCGACGTGCGTCCGCCCGGCGGGAGGCTTGATCCCTGCGCCGTGGTGAAGGGCTGGTCGGTGCAGCGGGGGGCGGAGCTGCTGTCGGCGGCCGGGGCGCGGCGCTTCTGTCTCAACGCGGGCGGTGACGTGGTCGCCGCCGGCGGCCCCTGGCGCGTGGGCGTCCGTCACCCCGAGCAGGCCGGCCGGCTGTGCGCGGTCCTGGACCTCACGGACCGCGCCGTCGCCACGTCCGCCCGCTACGAACGCGGCGACCACATCCTCGACGCCCGCACGGGCCGCCCGGCGACCGGCCTGCTCAGCATGACGGTGGTGGCCCCGACGCTGACCGAGGCGGACACGGTGGCCACGGCGGCCTTCGCCCTCGGCGCGGAGGGCGTCCCCTGGGCGGCGTCCCGGCCGGGCTGCGAGGTGTTCGCGGTGGACGCGGAGAGAAGGGTGCTGCGCAGCGAGGGGTTCCCGGTGGCGGCGTAGGGCCGCGGAGTGGACGCGTGTCACGGGGTCGCGCAGGGACCGGCCGGGCACGTTTCGGCCGTCCCCGCCCTCGCCCTGCCGCATCGCGAGATGCTGCACCGCGAGGTGCTGCGGGCTCCGCCCGGGGCCGGCCGCCCCGGTCAGCCGCCCGGCAGGGCCTCCAGGAAGGCGGCCGGCGGCACGAAGAACAGGCTGCCGGTGACCGCCCGGGAGTAGTCCAGCAGCGGGTCGGGTCCCGCGCCCGGCCCGCCCAGGAACATCTTGCGCAGCATCGTCTCGGGTATCTCCGGCGTGCGCGCGTAGGCCACGAAGTACGTGCCGAACTCCCCGTGCCCGGGCCGGCCGAACGGCATCGCCGAGCGAAGTATCCTCTGCTCCGCGCCGTCCGGGCCGAGGACGGTGTTGACGTCC
>NZ_JAPSKN010000239.1 GCF_031181705.1 Streptomyces sp. | reverse complement strand
CCCCTGCTGGCCCGGCTGGAACTGGCCGGTCGGGCGTTCCTCGCCGCGCAGCTTGGAGAGTTCGCGGAGCAGGCGCTCCTGCTCGGGGTCGAGCTTGGTCGGGGTCTGGACCTCGACGTGGACGATGAGGTCGCCGCGTCCGCCGCCGCGCAGGTGCGTGACGCCCCGGCCGTGCAGCGGGATCGACTGGCCGGACTGGGTGCCCGGGCGGATGTCGACCTCCTCCAGACCGTCCAGCGTCTCCAGCGGCACCTTCGTGCCGAGGGCCGCCGCCGTCATCGGGAGCGTGACCGTGCAGTGCAGGTCGTCGCCGCGGCGCTGGAACTGCGCGTGCGGCAGCTCGTGGATCTCGACGTAGAGGTCACCGGCCGGACCGCCACCGGGCCCGACCTCGCCCTCGCCGGCGAGCTGGATGCGCGTGCCGTTGTCGACACCGGCCGGGATCTTCACCGTGAGCGTGCGGCGGGACCGGACGCGGCCGTCGCCCGCGCACTCCGGGCACGGCGTGGGCACGACCGTGCCGAAGCCCTGGCACTGGGGGCAGGGACGGGACGTCATGACCTGGCCCAGGAAGGACCGGGTCACCTGCGAGACCTCACCGCGGCCGCGGCACATGTCACACGTCTGCGCGGACGTGCCCGGGGCGGCGCCCTCGCCGTTGCAGGTGTTGCAGACGACGGCCGTGTCGACCTGGATGTCCTTCGTCGTGCCGAAGGCGGCCTCGTCGAGCTCCACCTCGATACGGATCATGGCGTCCTGGCCGCGGCGGGTGCGCGAGCGCGGTCCGCGCTGCGACGCCGTGCCGAAGAAGGCGTCCATGATGTCCGAGAAGTTGCCGAAGCCGCCGGCTCCGAAGCCGCCCGCGCCGGCGCCGCCGGACTGCGAGAGCGGGTCGCCGCCGAGGTCGTAGACCTGCTTCTTCTGCGGGTCCGACAGCACCTCGTAAGCGGCGTTGATCTCCTTGAACCGCTCCTGGGTCTTCGGATCGGGGTTGACGTCCGGGTGCAGCTCGCGGGCGAGCCGCCGGAAGGCCTTCTTGATCTCTTCCTGCGACGCGTCGCGGCGCACGCCGAGTACGGCGTAGTAGTCCGTGGCCACTACGACTCCGCCAGGATCTGTCCGACGTACCGTGCCACTGCGCGTACCGCTCCCATCGTTCCCGGGTAGTCCATGCGGGTCGGTCCGACCACGCCGAGCTTGGCGACTGCCTCGCCGCCCGAACCGTAGCCGACCGACACGACGGACGTGGAGTTGAGTCCTTCGTGGGCGTTCTCGTGACCGATACGGACGGTCACGCCCGGATCCTTCGCCTCGCCGAGCAGCTTGAGGAGCACGACCTGCTCCTCGAGCGCCTCCAGCACCGGCCGGATCGTGAGGGGGAAGTCATGACCGAAGCGGGTCAGATTGGCGGTGCCGCCGATCATCAGCCGCTCCTCGTTCTCCTCGACGAGCGTCTCCAGGAGTGTGGAGAGCACCGTGGAGACCGTACCCCGGTCCTCGTGCTCGAAAGCCTCCGGGAGATCCTCCACCAGACTCGGCACATCCGCGAAACGGCGGTTCGCCACCCGGCTGTTGAGGCGCGCGCGCAGATCCGCGAGCGAGGCCTCGCCGAAGGGCGCCGGGCAGTCCACCACGCGCTGCTCGACCCGCCCGGTGTCCGTGATCAGCACGAGCATGACCCGCGCGGGCGCCAGGGAGAGCAGCTCCACGTGCCGCACGGTGGACCGGGTCAGCGACGGGTACTGCACGACGGCGACCTGGCGCGTGAGCTGCGCGAGCAGCCGCACCGTGCGCGCCACGACGTCGTCGAGGTCGACGGCGCCCTCCAGGAAGTTCTGGATGGCGCGCCGCTCCGGGGCGGTCATGGGCTTGACGCCGGCGAGCTTGTCCACGAACAGGCGGTAGCCCTTGTCGGTGGGGATGCGCCCGGCGCTGGTGTGCGGCTGGGCGATGTATCCCTCGTCCTCCAGGGCCGCCATGTCGTTGCGGACGGTCGCCGGGGAGACGCCGAGGTTGTGCCGCTCGGTGAGGGCCTTGGAGCCGACCGGCTCCTCCGTGCCGACGTAGTCCTGGACGATGGCGCGCAGCACCTGAAGCCTGCGTTCACTGAGCATCGCGCACACCTCCAGAAGTCGTCCGCCGGTTGCCCGCCGTTCGCGGCCTGGCACTCTGCGCGTGCGAGTGCCAATGTTCCCCGGCCCAGTGTACGGCCGTCGGGTACGCCCCCGGCAAGGCTGGTCGTACGGCGCCGTGCCCCGGTGCGGCGAGAGTGCGTGCATGGCGTCGCGCAGCAGACGGGAATGGTCAGACAGGCGCTAGCGTCGCCGCATGACGGTGACTTGGGAAGAGGCGGGGTGGGAGCGTCTGGCCGCCGGGGTGGGGCGGTGCCGGCTGCCGGTGTGGGACTGCACGGCGGGGCTGGTCGCCGGCGA
Source organism: Streptomyces sp. (assembly GCF_031181705.1). GTDB lineage: Bacteria > Actinomycetota > Actinomycetes > Streptomycetales > Streptomycetaceae > Streptomyces. The sequence goes on along the minus strand of NZ_JAPSKN010000239.1, from coordinate 1,848 downwards.
GGGCGCGGTGCTGGTGATCGACGCCGGGTCGAGCCCGGCCGAGGGCGCGCGGGTGCGCGCGCAGGCGCGGTCGCTCACCGGTCACCGTGTGACGCATCTCGCGCTGACCCATCCCCACTTCGACCATGTCTTCGGGGCGGCGGCGTTCGAGGACGCGGAGGTGTTCGGCGCGGTCGGCGTGGACGCGGTGCTGACCCGGGCGCGGGACCGCGCGGAGCTGCGCGCGGACGCGGTGCGCAACGGTATGGCGGAGACCCTGGCGGGCGAGTCGGCGGACCGGCTGGTCGCGCCGCGCCACCTGGTCTCCGGCGAGTGGACGCTCGACCTGGGCGGCGGGTGCCAGGTGCTGCTGGCGAACGTGGGCCCGGGGCACACCGCGCACGACCTGGCGGTGCTGGTGCCGGGCGATCCGGAGGTGGTGTTCTGCGGCGACCTGGTCGAGGAGTCGGGCGAGCCCCAGGCGGGCCCGGACGCGGTGCCGGCGCGGTGGCCGGCCGCGCTGGACCGGCTGCTCGCGCTGGGCGGCGAGGACGCGTTGTACGTGCCCGGTCACGGAGCGGTGGTGGACGCGGCGTTCGTCCGAACCCAGCGGGACGCGCTGGCGGCGCGTTTCGGCGTGTCGTCGTGACCGTCCGGCGGCTTTCCCTATCGTCATGCGAATGCGCCAGTACTCGACCGATCTGACCCCGCCGTGGAAGAAGCCGAAGCCGGTCCCCGAGGTTCCGGCGGAACCGGGCCTGGTGGTCGAGGAGCCCGGCAGCGGCTTCTGCGGGGCGGTCATCCGCTGCGAGGCCGGCACGGTGACGCTGGAGGACCGCTTCGGCAAGCACCGCGTGTTCCCCATGGAGCCGCGCGGCTTCCTGCTGGAGGGCAGGGTGGTGACGCTGGTCCGCCCGACGTCCGGCGCCCCGGCGCGCCCCGCCCGTACGGCCTCCGGCTCGGTGGCGGTGCCCGGCGCACGCGCGCGGGTGGCCCGGGCCGGCCGCATCTACGTGGAGGGCCGGCACGACGCCGAGCTGGTCGAGAAGGTGTGGGGCGACGACCTGCGCATCGAGGGCGTGGTGGTGGAGTACCTGGAGGGCGTGGACGACCTCCCCTCGATCGTCGACTCCTTCGCCCCCGGCCCCGACGCCCGCCTCGGCGTCCTGGTCGACCACCTCGTACCGGGCTCGAAGGAGTGGCGCATCGCCCAGTCGGTGACGAGCGAGCACGCGCTGGTGGTGGGGCACCCCTACATCGACATCTGGGAGGCGGTGAAACCGTCGTCCCTGGGCATCGGGGCCTGGCCCCGCGTCCCGAGGGGCCAGGACTGGAAGACGGGTGTGTGCCGGGCCCTGGGCTGGCCGGAGAACACGGGCGCGGCGTGGCAGCGGATCCTGTCGGGGGTCCACTCGTACAAGGACCTGGAGCCGGAGCTGCTGGGCCGGGTGGAGGAACTGATCGACTTCGTGACGGCGCCTTAGCCGACGCCGAGCACCTCAGTCCACGAGATCGCGCACCACCCCGTCGGCCAGCAGCCTGCCCCGCAGGGTGAGCACCGCCCGCCCCTCCGCGTACGGCCGTGCCTCCAGCAGCCCGTCCGTCAGCGCCCTGCGCGAGGCGGCCAAGCCCTCCTCCCGCAGCAGCGCCAACGGCACGCCGTCCCGCAGCCGCAGCTCCAGCAGGATCCGCTCGACCCGCCGGTCCTCCTCCGACAGCACCTCACGCCCGGCCCCGGGCGAACGACCGGCCGCCAGCGCCGCCGCGTACGCCCCGGGGTGCTTCACGTTCCACCACCGCACCCCGCCCACGTGGCTGTGCGCCCCGGGTCCGGCGCCCCACCAGTCGGCGCCCCGCCAGTACAGCTCG
>NZ_JAPSKN010000238.1 GCF_031181705.1 Streptomyces sp. | reverse complement strand
AGGCACCTGACCAGCGGCATTCTGCTGCGCGACAGCCTTCTGACCGGACCCCCCGGTGCCGGGCATGGCACCCGGCAGGGCACCCACCACCGCCGACCCCACCGGCTGCCCACCCCCCGGCGCACCTGGCGCGACCGGAACTGCCGCACCGGGCGCACCCGGCACCGCCGTACCCGGCGCCTGGGCTGCGGCCGCTCCGGCCGCCTCGGCCACAGCAGCCGCCTGGGCCGGCTGGGGAGCGACGGCACGCCGCCGGCGTCCGGTCGGCGCGCTCGTGGGATGCGGCTGCGGAGGTGTGTGATCGGCGGACTGGTCGTGCGGCACGGCGTCGTGCCGGCCCTCGTCGGCACCTCCGTCGCCGGAGGCCGCGGAGGCCCCGGCTCCACCCGCACCGGCGGGCCCGGCGGGCCCGAGGACGCCGGTGGCCTCGGGCGAACCCGCCGTGCCGGGCGGAACCGTCACCGCCTCCTGCCCGGCCGGAGCCGTCTGGTCGGACTCGGCGGGCGGCAGGGCGAACACCGGACGCGGCCCCGCCGCCTGCTGCGCGGCCGCCGCCCTCTCGTTCGCGGCGGCCAGCGCCCGCCGCCGGCGCCCGGTCGGCTGCTGATCCTCTTGCTGCGCCGCGTCGCCCGGGCCACCGGAGGCCTCACCGGACGGGGGCGCGGGCAGGGCCGGCGGCAGTGCGTGCTGCTCACCCGGCTCCCGCCGGGCCCGCCGCCCGGACGGCGGCGCGGGCACACCCTGCGGCGGAACGGTCCCGCCCAGCCCCGTCCCCGAGGCAGCGGTCCCGGCCGCGTGCTCGGCGGCCGTGACGACGGCCCCCTCGGCGACACCCTGGACGGCGCTCCCGACGGCCCCGGCGGCGGCGGTGCCAGGGGCACCCGCGATCGCACCCGCGACGGCAGGCGCACCGGCACCCGCACCCGCGTCCTCGGCCGCCCGGCCGCGCCGCCGCCCGGTACCGCCCGACGCGGCGCCCTCACCGGACGCCTGCGCGGGAAGAGCGGCCGGTTCCCCGGCGGCCCGCCGCCGGCGCCGCCCGGTCGGCACGTCCCCTTCGGCACCACCGGCATCAGCACCGGCAGCAGCACCGTCACCGACGGCCCCGTCGTCCTCGGCCGCCGGAACGTCCGCGTCCAGGAACGCGTCGGTCGAGCCCCGCCGGGCCCGGCGCCGCCCTCCCCCGGAGGTCTGCTCCTCCGGAGCGGCGGCACCACCCTCGTCCACCGGCTGTGCGGCGACGGCCCCGGCCCCGCCCCCGAGCGGCACCTCCAGCACGTACGCGCTCCCGCTCATCCCGGGCACCTCGTGCGTCTGCAGCACGCCGCCATGGGCCCGGACGATCCCGCGCACGATGGGCTCGTGGACGGTGTCGCCCCCGGCGTACGGCCCGCGCACCTCGATGCGGACGACCTCACCGCGCTGCGCCGCCGCCACCACGACGGTGTTGTCCAGGTAACCGCCCGCCGACACGGGCGTGTTGCCGGTCGCGTCCACGCCCGCCACGTCCGCGACGAGATGCGCGAGGGCGGTGGCGAGCAGCCGGGGGTCCACCTCGGCCTCGATGGGCGGCGCGTGCACGGCGAACTGCACCCGCCCGGGCCCGATGAGCTCGACGGCGCCGTCCACACCTGCGGCGACGACGGCGTCCAGCATCACCTTCGTCCGGGCGACGTTCTCACTGCCGGCGTCGAGCCGCTGGTAGCCGAGGACGTTGTCGATCAGCGTCGTGATGCGCGAGTAGCCGGCCGAGAGGTGGTGCAGCACCTGGTTGGCCTCGGGCCACAGCTGCCCGGCGTCGTCGGCGGCGAGCGCGGCCAGTTCGCGGCGCAGCTCCTCCAGCGGCCCGCGCAGGGAACGCCCCAGCAGGGTCAGCAGCTGCTCGTGCCGGGCGGCGAGCGCCTCGAAGCGGTCCTTCTCCCGCTCACCCAGGGCGGCGTAGCGCTCCTCGTTCGCGGCGAGCTCCTCGGCGTGCCGCTCGCGCAGCTCCTCCACCTCGGCGACGTGCTGCTGGCGCAGGGCGGTCAGCTCGGAGGCGTGCTCCTCGGAGAGCCGCTCCAGCTCCTCGGCGTGGGCCTTCTCGGCCGCCTCCTTCTCCTCGACGACGGCGTCGTAGGGCCGCCGGTCGGTGAAGGTCATGACGGCGCCGACGAGCTGGTCGCCGTCGCGCACGGGCGCGGTCGTCAGGTCGACCGGCACCTTCGAGCCGTCCTTGGCGTACAACACCTGCCCGCGCACCCGGTGCTTGCGCCCGGAGCGCAGGGTGTCGGCGAGGGGTGAGTCCTCGTAGGGGAAGGGAGAGCCGTCGGGGCGGGAGTGCAGGACGAGCGTGTGCAGCTCGCGCCCGCCGAGGTCGCTGGCCCGGTAACCCAGTATCTGGGCGGCGGCCGGGTTGACGAGGACGATCCGCCCGTCGGTGTCGGTCCCGACGACGCCTTCGGCCGCGGCCCGCAGGATCATCTCGGTCTGCCGCTGCGAGCGCGCGAGCTCGGCCTCGGTGTCGACGGTCCCGGACAGATCGCGTACGACGAGCATGAGCAGCTCGTCGCCGGTGTAGCCGTAACTGTCGTAGGCCTGCTGCCCGTTCTCCAGATTCGCACTGGTGACCTCGACGGGGAACTCCGTCCCGTCGGTCCTGCGCGCGACCATCCGGGTGGGCTTGGTCCGGGCCCGCGGGTCGAGGTGCTCGGGCCGCCGCATGGAGCCCGGGATGAGCTTGGAGTCGAACTGCGGCAGCAGGTCCAGCAACCCCCGCCCCACCAGGGCGGTGCCCGGGGTCTCGAAGGCGTCCAGGGCGATGGAGTTGGCGTTGACGACCGTCCCGTTGGCGTTGACCAGCACCAACGCGTCCGGCAGGGCGTCCAGTATGGCTGCGAGGCGAGCAGCGCCTCGGGATGGCCTGCTGCTCACGAGACGCTTCCTCCCTGTTACCGCACCTTGCCGACCGCTCGGGCCATCTTGCCAACCGTCCCGGGCCGTGTCACGCGAGGGAGTCTAAGGGCTGCGGTTGCGCTCGCGACGCCGGATGAGAGGGAGGTCGCACGAGGAAGTGACCCCGAACTGACGACCGAGTAAGCGTCAAACGCCCGCCCTCCTGCGACGACGTCGCGGGACCTTCGCGGGACCTTTACGAGAGCGGCGTTTCTGTATCTTTCGGCCGAGCCGCCCGGAGCCGGCGGAATCAGGGCGGAGTGTGGCGCGAACGGGCCGGCGCCGGCCCGCTGCGCCTCCCCGCCCGCGTCAGCCCTTTCCTCCGGCCTTCATGTCCGGCAGCAGCGGCACGAGCCGGTCCCAGCGGGCGATCCCGCAGCCGTCGCGGCGGTCGTAGGTGGCGTCGACGGGGCGCCCGGCCCAGGTGCCGGTGACGTGCGCGGTGGCCGGTCCGCCGTACTGCATGGTGCAGAAGCCGCCTTCCGGGGCGGGGGCGAAGAGGTCCTGCCCCCAGCGCGTGTCCCGCTGCAGCGTGGCGCAGGCTCCGCGCGGGTCGGGGTGGCTGCCGCCGTCGGGATCGCAGTACAGCTCGTACGTCCCGTCGGTCCCGCCGCCCGCGTTCCGCACGGTGACGGTGAGGTGGTCGCGGTCCGGTCCGCCGGGGGGTGACGGGAGGGCGGCGGCGTCGGCCCGGGCGTACGCGGTGGAGGGGACGGCCGCCAGCGAGCCGACGGCGGCGACGGAGGCGGCGGCGCCGACGAGGAGGCGCCGCAGGACGGGGCGGGCGGTGGCCCGGGGAGTGGCACGCAACATGCCCTGACTAACGCGGCACGCTCCCTGACGTTGCGCGCGCCCCGCGCGCGCCCTCCGTACGGCCCTCCGTACGGCCCTCCCGTGACGGCCGGCCGCGGGCCGGGCAAGGCCTTTGCCCTGCGCCCTTCCCGCCTAGTACCGTGGGGGTCGATTGGTGGCACCCCGCTCGACTGTGTCATCATCGGCACGCACCGACCCGCGCTCGCGCGGGTGGATGTGTGGAGGCGTCGCCTAGTCCGGTCTATGGCGCCGCACTGCTAATGCGGTTTGGGCCTTAAAGCCCATCGAGGGTTCAAATCCCTCCGCCTCCGCCACGATCACGAAGCCCCGGTCAGCCGACCGGGGCTTCGCCGTTGCCGGGGGTGCCGCAGACCCCGTCCAGACGGCGTTTCCGCAGGTCACAAGCGGTATGGCTAACGGATTTCACATGGCGGCGGCAGTCATGTAATGTTCTTCCTGTCGCCGCGAGCGAGCCGGAAGGCCCGGGAGCGGCGATAAAACAGAACAAGCACTCGTAGCTTAACGGATAGAGCATCTGACTACGGATCAGAAGGTTGCAGGTTCGAATCCTGCCGAGTGCACA
>NZ_JAPSKN010000102.1:17972-21535 GCF_031181705.1 Streptomyces sp. | reverse complement strand
CGCCTGCGAGAGGCGCCGGTACGGCTGAAGCCGGTCGGACGAGATGACGTCCGACCGGCTTCGTCGTGCGGGCTCCGGGTGTCGCACCGCCTGCTGGGACGGCGCTCGGACGCCGCCGGGCCGCGCTCCGCGCTCGCACCGGGCGCACTCGCCGGGAACGGATCTCCCCAGATTGCCCCACCCCGGGCATGCGTCAGGGGGTGACCACGGCTCGGTGGTCACCCCCTGACGAGGTGTTCATGGGGCCTGGAGAGGCTCCGCGCGGGGCTAATGGCCGCCCTGCTCGTCGCGGCGCTTCTGCCAGCGCTGCTCGATGCGGTCCATCATGGAGCGCCGTGGCCGGCCCTGGCGGCGGCCCTGCGGGCCGGCGGCGGCACCGGCGGCCTGTTCCCCCGGCTTGGGGGCCTTGCGCCAGCCGGTCACGGCGAGCACCGCACATCCCAGCATGACGAGGAAGCCCACGACGCTGAGCCAGACCTGCTTGGCGACCATACCGGCCATGAGGAGCGCAATACCAACGAGGAAGCCCGCGACCGCCTGGTAGACCCGCCGCCGGGTGTACGTACGCAGCCCGCTTCCCTCAAGCGCCGACGCGAACTTGGGATCTTCGGCGTACAGCGCTCGCTCCATCTGCTCGAGCATGCGCTGCTCGTGCTCCGAGAGCGGCACGGAGTCCTCCTCATCGTGCAGTCGCCGGGGCGACCCGGGGGGTCCCTTCAGGATAGGCAGGGAATCGCCCCCGTGAAACCCGCCCCTCTGCGCCAATTGGCCAACCGGTTTCCGCCATGGGCGTCCCGACTCGCTGAGGCTTGTCATTCCCCGGCGGCCGACCCGTCATGCCGGAACGGTCTCCCTCGATCATACGGCGCCACGCCCCCATTCGGGGGGCCTGTGGCGTACTCCATCCCCAGCCGAGCCGCTGATCAGCGGCGGTGCCTCAGGCGGCGGCTCACACCTCGCCGGACCCAGGCGCCTCATTGACCCCACCGGTTTCCGAGGTCTCACCGGTCTCACCGAGCACATGGAGCTGTGTGGCCACCGAGTGGAAGGCCGCAAGCTCCGCCGCCGCCTCCTCCAGCTTCAGCAGCGCCTCCAGGGCCCCTGGCTCGGTGTCCACGAGGACGCCCGGCACGAGGTCGGCGAAGACCCGCACGCCGTGCACGGCGGCGACCCGCAGACCCGCGCCCTCGACCAGTCCGGTGAGCTGCTCGGCGGTGAAGCGGCGCGGGACCGGGTCACCCGAGCCCCATCGTCCGTTCGGGTCGTCGAGCGCCTGCCTGGCCTCCTTGAAGTGCCCGGCGAGGGCCCGCGCGAACACGGCACCGCCGAGCCCGGCAGCCAGCAGGCTGAGGACGCCCTCCGGGCGCAGCGCCGCCACGGCGTTGCGGACGCCCTCGGCCGGGTCGTCCACGTACTCCAGGACGCCGTGGCACAGCACCGCGTCGTAGCCGTCGCGCTCGACCACGTCGAACAGGCCGTGGGCGTCGCCCTGCACGCCCCTGACGCGGTCGGCGACGCCGGCCTCGGCGGCGCGGCGCTCCAGCGCGAACAGCGCGTTGGGGCTGGGGTCGACGACGGTGACCCGGTGGCCGAGCCGGGCGACGGGCACGGCGAAGTTGCCGCTGCCGCCCCCCGTGTCGAGGACGTCCAGCGACTCCCGTCCCGTGGCCTTGACCCGGCGCTCCAGGGCGTCCTGGAGGACCTCCCAGACCACGGCGGTACGGAGTGAGGCGCGGGGGCGCATCGGGTCCGACACGGCAGTTGACTCCTCGGCGCGGCACCGCCTCTTGCGCGGCGGAGCGAACGGGCTGCCTTCCCTGCCCCGGCTGCGGGGAGGGAAGACTTCAGGCGTCCCCCACCCTATTGCCTCCGGCCCGGCGCCCGGCATGACCCGGTGCCGGGACTCCTCCGGCCGGTCAGCCCGCGTCCGGCATGTCCGCCCCCGGCCCCCGGTCGTCGGGCCGGTCCCGGTCCGGCCGGGGCTGTGGGAGGACCGGCTGGAGGACCAGCATGCGCTCGACGAGGCGCAGGAACATCGACACGTCGCGTATGAGGTCGTCGGCGTCCCGGCCGCTGGCCGCGCCCTGGATGCCGGCCTCGGCGCGGGCGCGGCGCCGGGCGCCTGAGGCGAACAGCGCGCTCCACTCGGACAGTTCGGGCGCGATCTCGGGGAGCACTTCCCACGCGCTTCGGATCTTGGCCCGGGCCCGGGGCGAGGTCTCCGGCCTGCCCCGGGCGGCGAGCACGGCGGCGGCGGTACGCAGGGCGGCCAGGTGCGCCGTCGCGTAACGCTCGTTGGGGGTCTCCAGGACGGTGGCCTCGTCGAGACCCGCGCGGGCCTGGGCGAGCAGGTCGAGGGCGGCGGGCGGGGCCGAGGCCCGGCGCAGCACGGGGTGCACGTCGCTCGCCGGGCCGGTCAGTGAGGGGGCAGGGCCGGTGGCGCGGCGCCGACGGGCGGCTGCTGCGTGGTAGCTGGCCATGACGAACCTCCTGTCGTCTGTGTGACGGCGCGTCCGTTACGGAGTGCCGTATGTGACCCATCGTGAGGTATGGCACTGACAATCCGTTCTGACCTGGTGTTTTGCCTCGCTCGTGGGTTCGGAGTAGTTTTTGCACTGACCAGTCAGTTCAATTGTTGGGGAGTCTCGTGGGGGAACCGACGGGAGGGGTGCGGATCGCCGCCGAGGGTCTGGGGATCAAGGGGCCCAGAGGGTGGGCGGTCCGCGGGATCTCCGTGGACGCCGAGCCGGGGTCGCTCGTCGCGGTGGAGGGCCCGTCCGGGTCCGGCCGGACGTGCCTGCTGCTCGCGCTGACGGGGCGGATGAAGGTCACGGAGGGCACGGCGGCGGTGGGCGACGCGCGGCTGCCCCGGCAGATGGCGGCCGTGCGCCGGGTCAGCGCCCTGGCGCACGTGCCGGGGGTCACCGACCTGGATCCGGCGCTCACCGTCGGCGAGCACCTGCGGGAGCGGGCCCTGCTCCAGCGGCGCTTCGGCGTTTCCCCGCGCGCCGTGCTGCGGCCCCGGGGCGAGCGGACGGCCGAGGCCGGCCGGCGCGTCGACGAGGCGCTGGCCGCCGCCGGTCTCGACCTGGAGACCCTGGCCAAGGGGCCGCGCACCGCCGTGCGGGACCTGGAGCGCCTGGAGGCGCTGCGGCTGTCGGTCGCGCTGGCGCTGGTCGGCCGCCCGCGGCTGCTCGGCGTCGACGACACCGACCTCAAGCTCTCGGGCGACGAGCGGGACGAGGTCTGGGCCCTGCTCAGGTCCCTCGCGGCCGCCGGGACGACGGTCGTGGCGGTGTGCGGCGAGGCCCCCGCGGACGCCCTGCCGGTGTCCACCCGGGAGAGCCACGACGACCGCGCCGCCGAGAACGCCCCGGACACCGGAGACGACCGGGACCCCGCAGACGCCCCGGACACAGCAGACGACCGGGACGCCGGAGACGACCGGGACGCCGAGCACGCCCCGGACACCGTGGGCGAGCACGCCGACGGGAGCGGCCGGGTCCCCGGGGATGCGCAGGCCGTCGCCCGCGCGGACGCAGATCAGGGAGACCGGGGAGACC
>NZ_JAPSKN010000102.1:0-17872 GCF_031181705.1 Streptomyces sp. | reverse complement strand
GGGAGACCAGGGAAAGGGGAAGGCCGATGCGATCGCCGAGACTGGCCGCGCTTGAGCTCCGCCGCTTCGGCCGGGGGAAGCTGCCGCGCGCCGCACTCGTGGCGCTGCTGGTGCTGCCACTGCTGTACGGCGCGCTGTACCTGTGGTCGTTCTGGGATCCGTACGGCCGCCTGGACCGCATCCCCGTGGCGCTGGTCAACGAGGACCGGGGGGCCACCGCCGGCGGAAAACGCATCGCGGCGGGCGACGAGATCACGAAGGGCCTGCGCGACAGCAGGACCTTCGACTGGCGCGAGGTCAGCGCCGCGGAGGCCCGCAGGGGCGTCGAGGACGGCACGTACTACCTGTCGCTCACCATGCCCGCCGACTTCAGCGAGCGGATCGCCTCCAGCTCCGGGAACACCCCGGAGACCGGCGCCCTGCAGGTGCACACCAACGACGCCAACAACTACATCGTCGGCCAGATCTCCCGGACCGTGTTCGGCGAGGTGCGGCAGGCCGCGTCGACGAAGACCTCGCGCTCCTTCCTGGACAGGATCTTCGTGTCGTTCTCCGACATCCACGGCGAGACCGTGCAGGCGGCCAAGGGTGCCGACAAGCTCAAGGGCGGCATCGGCAAGGCCGAGAAGGGCTCCAAGGACCTCGCCGACGGCCTGAAGGACGCCAAGGACGGCAGTGGCAGGCTCTCGAAGGCGCTGACGAAGCTCACCAAGGGCGCCGGCGCCCTCCAGGACGGTTCGCAGGGCGTCGCGGACGGCACCCAGACGCTGGCCGACAAGGTCAACGGCACCGCGGTCAAGGTCCGCCCCTTCCTGAAGGGCAACGAGAAGACCATCGGCGACACGGCCCAGCTCGTCGCCGACTCCTCCGGGGCGATCCGCAAGCACCTGGACACCCTGGTGAAGACGGCCCCGACCGCCGCCAAGGGCGCCCGGGCCGCGTCCGGCACGCTGACCGACGTCTACGCCCGGCGCTGCGAGGACCCGGCCCTGCCCGACGCCGCCTGCGCCGATCTGAAGAAGGCCAAGGAAGCGGCCGCCGACGTCACCCTCATCGCCGACGACCTCAACACCCTGATCGCGGACCAGGACGGCGACCTGGACCGGCTGGACAAGAACCTCGCCACCCTGCAGAAGCAGTCCCAGGCGCTGGCCGACCGCGCGCCGCACCTCTCCGAGGATCTCGACGACGCCGTCAAGAAGATCAACAAGCTGAACGACGGGGCCGCCCGGGTCGCCGCGGGGGCGAAGAAGCTGCACTCGGGGCTCGGCAAGGCCAAGACCGGCGCCGTCGACCTGGACAAGGGTGTCGGCGAGCTGAAGACGGGCGCCGACGACCTCAACGGCGGCATCTTCAAACTCGTCGACGGCTCCGGCAAGCTCGCCGGGGGACTGCACGACGGGGCGGAGAAGATCCCCGACTACGACAAGCGGGACCGCGACCGGCGCACCGAGGTCATGGCCGACCCCGTACGGCTCGCGTCCCAGGATCTGCACAAGGCGCCCAACTACGGCACCGGGTTCGCCCCGTACTTCATCCCGCTGTCCCTGTGGGTGGGCGCGATGGTGGCGTACATGCTGATCACGCCGATGAACCGGCGCGCGCTCGCCGCGGGCGCCCCGGCGTGGCGGATCGCGCTGGCGGGCTGGCTGCCGGTGGTGGCGATCGGGGTGCTGCAGACGGTGGCCCTGATGTCGGTGCTGCACTGGGCGGTCGGCCTGGAGATGGCGCGGGCGGCCGGGACGGTGGGCTTCCTGTTCCTGGTGACGGCGTGCTTCGCGGCGATCGTGCAGTGGCTGAACGCGCGCTTCGGGGCGGCGGGCCGGATCCTCGTCCTCGCGCTGCTGATGCTCCAGCTGACCTCGGCGGGCGGCACGTACCCCGTGCAGACCAGCCCCGGCTTCTTCAACGCGCTGCATCCGTTCCTGCCGATGAGCTACGTCGTCGAGGCGCTGCGGCGCCTCATCACCGGGGGTGGTCTCGAACCGGTGTGGCACGCGTGCGTGGTGCTGACGGCGTTCACCGCCGGTGCCCTCGCGCTGACCGCCGTGGCGGCCCGCAGGCGCCAGGTGTGGACGCTGGACCGGCTGCACCCGGAGCTGACGCTGTGAGCGCCTCCGTCACTTCTCCGGGAGAGGTTCCTGTGACAATCAGGGCCATGGAAAGCAGCAGTGCCGCGTCGGGCGGCAGCACGCGCCGCGAGGCCACCCGGCAGAAGCTCTACGAGGCGGCCGTCACGCTCATCGCCGAGCAGGGGTTCTCCGCCACGACCGTGGACGAGATCGCCGAGCGCGCCGGGGTCGCGAAGGGCACGGTCTACTACAACTTCGCTAGCAAGTCCGTCCTCTTCGAGGAGTTGCTGCGGCACGGGGTGGGGCTCCTCACCGCCTCCCTCAGGGAAGCGGCCGAGCGCACCGCCCGGGACGGCGGCGGCAAGGTGGACGCGCTGGACGCGATGATCCGCGCGGGCCTGGTCTTCATCGACCGCTACCCGGCCTTCACCCAGCTCTATGTGGCCGAGCTGTGGCGCACGAACCGGACCTGGCAGTCGACGCTGATGGTGGTGCGGCAGGAGGCCGTCGCGGTCGTGGAGGGCGTCCTGCGCGAGGGGGTCGGCAACGGCGAGCTCAGCGAGGAGATCGACGTGCCGCTGACGGCGGCGGCACTGGTCGGCATGGTCCTGGTGGCCGCGCTCGACTGGAAGTCCTTCCAGCCGGAGCGCTCCCTGGACGACGTCCACGCGGCCCTGTCGCGGCTGCTCCAGGGGCGGGTGAGCGGCTGCCGCTGACAGCGCGGCCGGCGCCCGTGGAAAAGCGCCGGTCCGCTGTGGCCGCGTCCCCCGCGGGCCACCTCGAACCGGCGCCTTCCGTGCTCCCCCGTTTGTTCCTCCTGCTCCCCCGTACGTCCCCCCGCAGGACCCCCGTTGCGGTCGTCCCCCGCTTCTCCCCCGTGCCTCGCTCCCGCCGACACGGTCGGCGGAAGGAGCGGATCGCGGGCCGGCCCCGTTCCGGCGCCCCGTGTCGCCGGTGCCGGAGCCGAGCCCCTCTCCGTGTCTCCACTCTCTCGTTCGCGCAGGTCGTCCCCCATCCGCGCGCGTACTCAACTCCCCCACTAGGTACGGGTACTCAGTCCTGCGCACTCGGCCCCACACCGCCGTGCCGCCGCCTGGTCACGAGCGCGTCCGCGCCCGTACCCGCCGGGTGGCCCGGCGGGTACGTCGGTGGGGACGGATAAAGTCCCTGGCATGGCACGGATTGCGGTGATCGGCGCCGGGATGGGCGCACTGGCGGCCGCCGCCCGGCTGGCCGTCGCGGGCCACCGGGTGGCGGTGTACGAGCGGACGGACACCTACGGCGGAGCGCTGCGCCGCTTCGAGCGGGACGGGTTCTCCTTCGACACCGGCCCCGGCCTGCTCCCGCTGCCCGCCGTCTACCGCGACCTGTTCGTCAAGACCGGCAAGGAGCCGCTGGAGGCGTGCGTCGAGCTGGTCCAGGTCGACCCCTCGTCCCGGCACGTGTTCGCGGACGGCACGGCGGTGTCGCTGCCGAACGCCTCGCGCGCGGGTGTCGTCACCGCCCTGGACGAGGCCCTGGGCGCGGGCGCCGGGGAGCGGTGGGGCGACTTCCTGGTCCGGGCCCGTGAGGCCTGGGACCGGACCCGCCGGCCGCTCCTGGAGGAGCCCCTGTGGCCCAACTGGCAGGTGCTGGCCGAGCGCGAGCCCTACCCGGCGGTCCCCCACCGGCGCCTGCTGCGCACCCGCCGGGCGGGCACGCTCGCCGAGGTCGGGGCCTGGGAGCTGCGCGACCCCCGGCTCACGGCCCTGCTGGAGGGGTACGCCCTCGCGCAGGGCCTGGACCCGCGGACCACCCCGGCGAGCGCGGCCGTCCTGCCGTACATGGAGCACGCCTTCGGCACGTGGTACGTGCGCGGCGGGCTGCGCGAACTGGCCCGTGCGGTGTACGAGCGGTGCGTGGCCCGGCGGGTCGAGTTCCACTTCGGCGCCGGAGTCACCGCCGTGCGGGAGAAGGACGGCCGGGCCTGCGGGATCGAACTGACCGACGGGACGGTCGCCGAGGCCGACTTCGTGGTGGCAGGGGTCGCGCCCGGAGCGCTGGACGGGCTGACGGCGGGCCGTGGCGTGCGGGCCGACGGCGAGGTGCCGCCGCAGCCGGCGGCGGCCAGCCGGCTGACCGTCCTGCTCGCCCTGCGCGGTGCCCGCCCCGAGGGCACGGCCCACCGCACGGTGGTGCACGCCCCGGACCGGGAGGCGGAGTTGGCGGCCCTGTTCGGCTCGGCGGCGCCGGACGCGCAGCCGACCGTGACGGTCCTGCGGCCCGGCGACCCGCGGTCGGCCCCGGAGGGCCACGAGGCGGTCTCGCTGACGACGGTGGTGCCCGCGCGGCCGGACGGGCCCTACGACGCTCTGGCCGAGCGCGTGATCGCCGCCGCCGAGCGGGCCGTCCCCGGGCTGCGCGACCGTCTGCTGTGGCGGGAGGTGCTCACCCCGGCCGACATCGCGGAGGCGACGGGCGCGGAGGGCGGCGCGGTGCCCGTCCCCGCGCTGGCGGCGGCCGGGGGGCGGTTGCTGCACCCGTCCAACGGCACGCGGGTGCCCGGCCTGTTCGCCGTGGGCGGCTGGGCGCATCCGGGCGGTGGGCTGCCGCACGCGGGCATGTCGGGGGCGCTGGTCGCGGGACTGATCGTGGAGGGGCCGGAGTTCCGGGGCTCCCAGTGACCGGCCCGGCCCCCGGCCCGGGCGCTCAAGAGGGCTTACGAGGGCTCAAGGGGGCTCAAGACGGCTTCAGAAACGGTACTGCTCGTCGAATCCGTTGCCGTGCGGCTGCTGCCCGCCGCCCTGGTAGGGGTAGGCCTGCTCGGGCGGCAGCTCCTGCCCGTACTCGTCGGTGTTGCGCTGCTGCGGCACCCACACGCCGCCGGGCGGGGTCTCGCCGCCGTGGGTCCCGGCGTACGGGTCCTGCCCGTACGCCTGCTGCTGGGCGTAGTACTGCTGGTCGCCGTAGCCGCTGTCGTACGGTGCCCCGCCGTAGTTCGAGGAGCCGATGTACGGGTCGGAGTAGGCGGCGTACTGCTGCTGGCCGCCCGCGTCGTAGCCCTGCTGCTGGGCGTAGCCGGAGTAGTCGTAGGCGTAGGACTGCTCGCCGTTCTGGGCGGCGTACTGGTCGTGCTGCGGGGCATCCGGCCGGGGGTAGCCGTTGTCGCCGTAGACGCCGTAGGAGCCGGTGTCCTCGGGCATGGGCTGCGGCTCGTAGACGGAGGTGGCCTCGGCGGCGGTGTCCCGGCCGGGGCGCGCCGGTGTGAAGACGTCGTCGCGGTCGTAGTCGTCGTCCTGGCCGTAGGCGGTGACGCTGCGGTGGCCGCCGGCTCCGTCGCCGTAGCCGCCGTCGGCCGCCTCCAGACCGGAGACCTCCAGGGTCGGCTCCTGGCGGCCGCGCTCGCTGCGGCCCCGGCGCTTGCTGCCGCCGAGCATCGGGGCGTTGACCGCCCAGCCGGCCGCGAAGCCGCTGCGGAAGGAGAGGGTGACGTAGGTCTGCCCCACCGCGAAGGCGGCCGCGCCCAGGCCGATCACGACGACGGACGGGATGAGCACCCCGACCACGACGCCGAGGAAGCCGACGAAGGCCAGCAGCCGCCAGCGCAGCCGCGCCTTGTACTGCAGCAGCACCTCGCCCAGCAGCCACAGCGCGACGATGCCGAACGCGATGTAGAGGACCGCCCAGCCCATGTACGCCCCTCTCCCAGTGGCCGCTACGCAGTGTGTCGTATACCGGTGCGAACGGTCTAGGCCTGCGATGAGTGGTGCAGGCCCAGGTTCTCGTAGATCTCCAGTGTCGCGGTGGAGTTGTTGAGCGTGATGAAGTGCAGGCCGGGCACACCCTCGGCGAGCAGCCGCGCGCAGAACTCCGTGGCGAATTCGATCCCAATGGAGCGTACAGCGGCCGGATCGTCTTCTGCTGTGAGGATCCGCTCTTTCAGGGCGGCCGGGAACTCGGCGTTGGTGAGCGAGCCGATCCGCTCCAGCGACCGCACGCTGGTGATCGGCATGACCTCGGGGATGATCGGGGTGTCGCAGCCGGCCGCCGAGACGCGGTCGCGCAGCCGCAGGTAGTCCTCCGGATGGAAGAACATCTGCGTGATGGCGTAGTCGGCGCCCGCGCGGCACTTGTCGACGAAGTGGCGGACGTCGGTGTCCCAGTCGGTGGAGCGCGGGTGCATCGCCGGGAAGGCGGCGACGCCGACGCAGAAGTCGCCGGACGCCTTGATCAGTTCGACGAGCTCGGCGGCGTAGGCCAGGCCGCGGGGGTGCGGCACCCACTCCCCCATCGGGTCGCCGGGCGGGTCGCCGCGCAGGGCGAGCATGTTGCGGATCCCGGCGTCCGCGTACTGGCCGATGATGTTGCGCAGGTCGGCCACCGAGTGGTCGACCGCGGTGAGGTGGGCGATCGGGGTGAGGGTGGTGTCGGAGGCGATCGCCTCGGTCGCCTTGACCGTGCCCGCGCGGGTGGAACCGCCGGCGCCGTAGGTCACGGAGACGAAGTCGGGCGCCACGGCCTCGACCCGCCGCAGCGCGTTCCACAGCATCCGCTCGCCCTTCGGGGTCTTCGGGGCGTAGAACTCGAACGAGTACGTCGTCTTGCCGGTCGCGAGCATGTCGCGGACGGTGCGCGCGTGGTCCGACCTGATGGATGCGGTGCCGAGGGCCATACGGGCAGGTTAGCCAGGGGCCGTCGGTCCCCCAACCGGGCGCTGCGATTTGCACTGTTTGTCCACTTGCTGTCCACCCCTTGGACAATCCGTCCCGTGGCGGGCCCTCCCGGGACCGCCGGCCGGGCTACCGCTCCCGCAGCCGCTTGGCGAACTCGGCCGCCGCCGCGCCGGGGTCGTCGGCCTCGGTGATCGCCCGTACGACGACGACGCGCCGGGCGCCCGCCTCCAGGACCTGGTCGAGCGTGGTCAGGTCGATGCCGCCGATGGCGAACCAGGGGCGGTCGGTGCCGAGCGCGGCGGTGTACCGGACCAGGTCCAGGCCGGGGGCGTGGCGGCCGGGCTTGGTGGGGGTGGGCCAGCACGGGCCGGTGCAGAAGTAGTCCACGCCGTCCTGCGCGGCGGCCGCGGCGGCCTCGGACGCGGCGTGCGTGGAGCGGCCGATCAGGACGTCGTCGCCGAGGATCGCGCGGGCCGCGGGAACCGGGAGGTCGCCCTGGCCGAGGTGGAGCACGTCCGAGCCGGCGGCGTGGGCGACGTCCGCGCGGTCGTTGACCGCGAGCAGCTTGCCGTGCCGGGCGCAGGCGTCGGCGAGGACGGCCAGGTGCTCCAGCTCCTCGGCGGCCTCCATGCCCTTGTCGCGCAGCTGCACGATGTCGACGCCGCCCGCCAGCACGGCGTCCAGGAACTCCGCGAGATCGCCCTGCCGCTTGCGGGCGTCGGTGCACAGGTAGACCCGGGCGTCGGCGAGCCGGGCGCGGGCGGTGGTGGCGGTGCCGGGCATGGGTGTCCCCCTGGAGGTCGGTGCCGCGGGGGTGCGCCCGCGGTACGTCGGTGCCGTACGGGTGCGTGTGCGGTCGCGGGGAAGGCCCCGGCCCGCCATGACGCCTCGGGCACCCTACGCCTGCCCCTCGGCCGGCCCGGGCCCGCCTGTGGGCCCCGCACGGGCATGGCCCGCGCCCGGGCCGTGACCTCGCGGGTCACGGCCCCCTACGGGCGGTTGTTCAGGTCCGGTCCCGCTCGCGCGGTGCCGGACGGCTGTCCGGTCGAGGTCGGTCAGACCGCGAGCGCCTGGGCGCGGCGCTTCACCTCCGTGCCGCGATTCTCACGGAGTGCCTGCGCGGGGGTGCCGGGCAGGGACGGGTCGGGGGTGAAGAGCCACTCCAGCATCTCTTCGACCGTGAAGCCGTCGTCCCGCAGGAGCGTCAGGGTCCCGGACAGGCCCTTGACGACCTTGTCCCCGTCGATGAAGTCCGCGGGGACGTGCAGCGCGCGGTTCTCACCGCGGCGTACGGCGATGAGCTGGCCCTCCCTGACCAGCTGCCGCACCCGCGTCACCTCGACGCCGAGCTGTTCGGCGATGTCGGGGAGGGTGAGCCAGGCAGGCACGAGAGCATCGATCTTTGCGTCAATCTCGGTCACGGAACAAGCCTGCCATCCGCCACTGACAGCCGGAAGCCGACCCGGTCCACCCGGGCGGACGCGCCGGGCCCGGCACCCGCCCGGACAGCGGGCCGCCGACCCGTGCCGCTCACCGGGCCGCGGGCGCTACGCCGCGGCCGCCTTCATCGGCCGGGCCGGGTCCGCCAGCAGCACCGGGTCCATCGGCGTGCCCGACTCGATCAGACGGCGGCCCTGGGCCAGGTCGCGGGGGCGGCCCACCGCCAGCAGCGCGACCAGCCGTCCGTCGCGCAGCCAGCACACCGTCCAGGCCGGACCGGACGGGTCACCGCGCCACAGGGTCCGGTCGGCGTCCGCGAGGTGCCCGGCGAACTGCACGAACCGGCCGAACTGCTCGGACCAGAAGTACGGGACCGGGTCGTAGACGGCCGGCGGCTCGCCCGTGGCCCGGCCGACGATGTTCGCGGCGACCGTGCGCGGCCCCTGCAGGGCGTTGTCCCAGTGGTGCACGAGCAGGCGCTCGCCGTAGCGCCCCGAGGGGAAGGAGGCGCAGTCGCCGACCGCGTACACGTCCGGCACCGACGTGCGCAGGTGCGCGTCGGCCTTGATCTCGCCGTGGCCGCCCAGCTCGATTTCGGAGCCGGCGAGCCAGGCCGTCGCCGGGCGGGCGCCGATGCCGACCACGACCGCGCCCGCGGGCAGCCGCGAGCCGTCGTCGAGGACGACCGCGCCGGGTTCGACGCGCTCCACGCGCGCGTGCGTGCGCAGCACCGCCCCCGCGTCGGCGTACCAGCCGGCCATGGGGGCGGCGACCTCGGCGGGCAGCGCCCCGGCGAGCGGCCGTTCGGCGGCCTCCACGACGGTCACCGCGCAGCCCGCCTCGCGCGCGGCGGTGGCGAACTCCGCGCCGATCCAGCCCGCGCCGACGACCACGATGTCGTGCTGGCGGGCGAGGACCGGCCGCAGCCGCTCGGCGTCGTCCAGGGTGCGCAGCAGGTGCACGCCGGGCACGCCCTCCGCGCCGGGCAGCCCGACCGGTTCGGCACCGGTGGCGACCACCAGGACGTCGTAGGGCACGGGCCCGTCCTCGGTGTCCAGTTCGTGATCGCCGGGACGCACGCCCAGCACCTCGCAGCCGAGCCGCAGTTCGATGCCCAGGGCCTCGAAGTCGACGTCGAAGGCGGAGCCCTCGGACTTGCCCAGCAGGACGGCCTTGGACAACGGCGGCCGGTCGTAGGGCTGGTGGGGCTCGGCGCCGATCAGCAGCACCGTGCCGGCGAAACCCCGCTCCCGCAGCGCGACCGCGGTCTGCACACCGGCCATGCCCGCGCCCGCCACGACCACGCGCCGCGGCGCGGACGCCCCTGGTTCCTGCGTCTGCTCGCTCACCTGATCACCATAGTCAGCTGACGTCGCGTCAGTCAGTGCCCATGCGCCGTGACCTGCTCCACAACGCCCGCCCCGCCACCCGGGTCCTCCCCTCCGAGTACCCGCAAACGGCCCGCGTACGACGCCTCAGTGGCCGGTTCCGTACGGAGGCTCCCTTACTGCGGCCCACGGCGTCCGGCTAGGGTGGTGCGCGCAGAGACTCGCGGGAGCCCGGACGCACCGGGCTGAGAGGGAGGCTGGCGGCCTCCGACCGTACGAACCTGATCCGGGTCATGCCGGCGAAGGGAGGGGCTGGACGCCCATGTCGCGTACGCCGACCTCAGACGTCCTCGTCATCGGGGGCGGGATCATCGGGCTGGTCACGGCCTGGCGGGCCGCGCAGCGCGGGCTCGCCACGGCGGTGGTCGACCCCGAGCCGGGCGGCGGGGCCGCGCAGGTGGCGGCCGGGATGCTGGCCGCCGTCACGGAACTGCACTACGGCGAGCAGACCCTGCTCGGCCTGAACCTCGCCTCCGCCCGGCGCTACCCGGACTTCGCGGCCGAGCTCACCGAGCTGACCGGCCACGACCTCGGCTACCGCCGCTGCGGCACGCTCGCCGTGGCCCTGGACGCCGACGACCGGGCCCACCTGCGTGAGCTGCACGCCCTGCAGCGGCAGTCGGGGCTGGACTCCCAGTGGCTGTCGGGGCGCGAGTGCCGGCGCCTGGAGCCGATGCTCGCGCCGGGCGTGCGCGGGGGCCTACGGGTGGACGGCGATCACCAGATCGACCCCCGGCGGCTGGCCGGGGCGCTGGTCGTCGCGTGCGAGCGGGCCGGTGTGGTCTTCCACCGGGTGTGGGCCGAGCGGCTCACCGTCTCCGGGGACCGGGCCGCCGGCGCCGTCACGGCCGACGGCACCGCGCTGGGCGCCGGGCAGGTCGTGCTGGCCGGGGGCAGCCTGAGCGGGCGCCTCGCCGGGGTGCCGCGGGACGTGCTGCCGCCGGTGCGGCCCGTGAAGGGCCAGGTCCTGCGGCTGGCCATGCCGGGGCGGCACGGGCCGTTCCTGAGCCGGACGGTGCGCGCGGTCGTGCGCGGCAGCCATGTCTACCTGGTGCCGCGCGAGAGCGGCGAGCTGGTCGTCGGGGCGACCAGCGAGGAGCTCGGCTGGGACACCACCGTGACCGCGGGCGGCGTGTACGAGCTGCTGCGCGACGCCCACGAGCTGGTCCCGGGCATCACCGAGCTGCCGCTCACCGAGACCCGGGCCGGACTGCGCCCCGGCTCCCCCGACAACGCGCCCCTGCTCGGCCCCACCGGCCTGGAGGGCCTGCTGCTGGCCACCGGGCACCACCGCAACGGCGTCCTGCTCACGCCGGTCACCGGCGACACCCTGGCGCACGCCCTGGTCACGGGTGAACTCCCGGAGGAGGCCCGTCCGTTCACCCCCAAGCGCTTCAGCACCGTCACCGCACTCACGGAGCAGCCCGCATGAACATCTCCGTCAACGGGGAGCCCCGGGACGTCCGGCCCGGCACGGCTCTCGACACCGTCGTGAGGTCGCTCACCGCATCGCCCTCGGGAGTGGCCGCCGCGCTCAACGAAACCGTCGTCCCGCGCGCCCAGTGGCCGTCCACGCCCCTCACCGAGGGAGACCGCGTGGAGGTCCTCACCGCCGTCCAAGGAGGCTGACCATGGCCGACGATCCGTTCGTCCTCGGGGGTACGACCTTCACCTCCCGCCTGATCATGGGCACCGGCGGGGCGCCCAGCCTCGACGTGCTGGAGCGGTCCCTGGTGGCGTCCGGGACGGAGCTGACCACGGTCGCGATGCGCCGTGTGAACCCCTCGGTGCACGGCTCGGTGCTGTCCGTCCTGGACCGGCTCGGCATCCGGGTGCTGCCCAACACCGCGGGCTGCTTCACCGCAGGCGAGGCCGTCCTCACGGCCCGTCTCGCGCGCGAGGCCCTCGGCACCGACCTGATCAAGCTGGAGGTCATCGCCGACGAGCGCACCCTGCTGCCGGACCCGATCGAGCTGCTGGAGGCGGCCGAGACGCTGGTCGACGACGGGTTCACAGTGCTGCCGTACACCAACGACGACCCGGTGCTGGCCCGGAAGCTGGAGGACGTGGGCTGCGCCGCGGTCATGCCGCTCGGCTCGCCGATCGGCTCCGGGCTCGGCATCCGCAACCCGCACAACTTCCGGCTGATCGTCGAGCACGCGCGCGTGCCGGTGATCCTGGACGCGGGGGCCGGGACGGCGTCGGACGCGGCGCTGGCCATGGAGCTGGGGTGCGCGGGTGTGATGCTCGCCTCGGCGGTGACGCGGGCGCAGGAGCCGGTGCTGATGGCCGACGCCATGCGGCACGCCGTGGAGGCGGGGCGGCTGGCCTACCGGGCCGGGCGGATCCCGCGGCGGCACTTCGCCGAGGCGTCGTCGCCGGCCGAGGGCATGGCGGTGCTGGATCCGGAGCGTCCCGCCTTCCCGTAGGGCAGACGTCACAGGACGGCTGCAGTCCCGCCCCGGATCGGCCGGTGGAGCAGGGCTGTCGGTCCCGGCTCGTAGACTCCCCTGCGTGGACACGACCCTTCAGGACCCCTTGGTCGGGCAGCTGCTCGACGGCCGGTACCGCGTCGACGCGCGGATCGCGGTCGGCGGGATGGCCACGGTCTACCGGGCCGTGGACACCCGACTCGACCGGGTCCTCGCGCTCAAGGTGATGCACCCCGCCCTCGCCGTCGACGCCTCGTTCGTCGAGCGGTTCATCCGCGAGGCGAAGTCGGTCGCCCGGCTGGCCCACCCGAACGTGGTGCAGGTCTTCGACCAGGGCACCGACGGCGGTTACGTCTACCTGGCCATGGAGTACGTCGCGGGCTGCACGCTGCGGGACGTGCTGCGCGAGCGCGGGGCGCTGCAGCCGCGGGCCGCGCTGGACATCCTGGAGCCGGTGCTGGCCGCCCTGGGCGCCGCGCACCGCGCCGGGTTCGTGCACCGCGACATGAAGCCCGAGAACGTCCTCATCGGGGACGACGGCCGGGTCAAGGTCGCCGACTTCGGGCTCGTCCGGGCGGTGGACACGGTGACCAACACCACGGGCACGGTGCTGGGCACGGTGTCGTACCTCGCCCCCGAGCAGATAGAGAACGGCACGGCGGACCCCCGCGTCGACGTCTACGCGTGCGGCGTGATGCTCCACGAGATGCTGACCGGCGACAAGCCGCACGACGGGGACTCCCCCGCCGTGATCCTCTACAAGCACCTGCACGAGGACGTCCCGCCCCCCTCGGCCGCCGTCCCGGGCCTGGCCCACGAGCTGGACGAGATGGTGGCCTCGGCCACCGCCCGCACGCCGGAGATCCGCCCCTACGACGCCGTGGCGCTGCTCGCCCAGGTCCGCGAGGGACGCGGCCGGCTGAGCGAGGAGCAGCTGGACTCGGTGCCGCCGCAGGCGCTCGCGGCCGGACACGACAACGCCGACGACCGCACGAGCGTGATCCCGCGCGCGCTGACCACGCCGCGCCCGCTGCCGGTGAACGAGGACGAGGCACCCGGGGCGGAGCTGCACCGCACGAGCCGCTTCGCCTCCCCGCCGCCTGCGCCCAGGCGCCGTACGGGGTCCCGGCGCGGCCCGATGACGATCGTGGTGGCCGTCCTGCTCGTGCTCGGCCTGGGCACGGGCATCTGGTACATCAACTCGGGCCAGTTCACCGAGGTCCCCCCGCTGCTGGCCAAGACCCAGGCCCAGGCCGAGGACCGGCTGGCGGACGCCGGCCTGGAGCTCGGCAAGGTCGAGCACGCCCACAGCGACACCGTCGAGCGCGGCCAGGTCATCAGCAGCGACCCCGAGGCCGGGACGCGCATCCGCGGCAACGACGCGGTGAGCATCACCGTCTCGGACGGCCCCGAGACGGTGCGCGTGCCCGCCCTGGCCGGCCGGAAGCTGGCCGAGGCCCGGTCCCTGCTGAAGCAGGACGGGCTGGAGCCGGGCATGGTCACGCGCGCGTTCAGCGAGGACGTGCCGCGCGGCTCGGTGGTCTCGGCCCGGCCGGCGGACGGCACGAAGGTGCGCGCGGGCACGGCCGTCGCGCTCGTCGTCAGCAAGGGCAGCCCGATCGACGTCCCCGACGTCACCGGTGACGACGAGGCCGACGCCCGGGCCGAGCTGGAGGACGCCGGCCTGAAGGTGAGGATCGCCACCGAGCGGGTCAACTCCGCGGAGTTCGACAAGGGCCGGGTCGTGAAGCAGAGCCCGAACGCCGGAGGCCGGGCGGCCGAGGGCGACACGGTGACGCTGACGCTGTCCAAGGGCCCCGAGATGATCCAGGTGCCGGACGTGGTCGGCGACAGCGTCGACGAGGCACGCCAGGCGCTGGAGGGCGCCGGGTTCCAGGTCGACGAGGACCGCGGCCTGCTCGGCCTGTTCGGCGACACCGTCAAGGGCCAGTCGGTCGAGGGTGGCGAGACGGCGCCCAAGGGCTCGACGATCACGATCGAGATCAGGTGACGGCCGGGGCCCGCGGCCGGGCACGGCCGGCCGCATGACACCCTGAACGGGTGAACAGTCAGCTGTCCGGCCCCACCCGCAACCCCGTGGGCGGCCATGTCCCGGTGGCCGGCGGCCTCCACCGCGTCGGCCTGTCGTACGCCCGTGACCTGGGGGCGGAGACCGTCCAGGTCTTCGTCGCCAACCCGCGCGGCTGGGCCACCCCGGCCGGGAACCCGCAGCAGGACGAGGCGTTCCGCGCGGTGTGCGAGGCCGAGTCGATCCCCGCGTACGTGCACGCCCCCTACCTGATCAACTTCGGCTCGCACACCGAGGCGACCGCACAGCGGTCGGTGGAGTCGCTGCGGCACTCGCTGCGGCGGGGTCGTCAGATCGGGGCGCGGGGCGTGGTGGTGCACACGGGCAGCGCGACCGGCGGACGGGACCGGTCGGTGGCGCTGAAGCAGGTGCGCGAGCACCTGCTTCCGCTGCTCGACGAGCTGACCCACGACGACGACCCGTTCCTGCTGCTGGAGTCGACGGCCGGCCAGGGCGCCTCTCTGTGCTCCCGGACGTGGGACTTCGGCCCGTACTTCGAGGCGCTGGACGCCCACCCGATGCTGGGGGTGTGCCTGGACACCTGCCACATCTTCGCGGCCGGGCACGACCTGACCGGCCCGAGCGGCATGCACCAGACGCTGGACCTGCTTCTGGACACGGTCGGCGAGGGCCGGCTGAAGCTGATCCACGCCAACGACTCCAAGGACGTGGTGGGCGCCCACAAGGACCGGCACGAGAACATCGGCGCCGGCCACATCGGCGAGGACCCGTTCCGCGCCCTGATGACGCACCCGGCGACCGCGGGCGTGCCGCTGATCATCGAGACGCCGGGCGGCAGGGAGGGGCACGCCGCGGACGTGGAGCGGCTGAAGAAGCTGCGCGACGGCTGACGCCTCAGAGGTCGGGGCCGTCCCCCGGTTCCTCCTGGTACGAGTAGCGCTGCTCCCGCCAGGGGTCGCCGATGTTGTGGTAGCCGCGCTCCTCCCAGAACCCGCGCCGGTCGGCGGTCATGTACTCCACGCCGCGCACCCATTTGGGGCCCTTCCAGGCGTACAGGTGGGGCACGATCAGGCGCAGCGGGAAGCCGTGCTCGGCGGTGAGGAGCTCGCCGTCCTTGTGGGTGGCGAACAGGACCCGGTCGTCCGCGAAGTCGGTCAGCCGCAGGTTGGAGCTGAATCCGTACTCGGCCCACACCATCACATGGGTGACGTCGTCCGCGGGCGGGGCGAGGTCGAGGATCGTCCGGGCGGGGATGCCGCCCCACTCGGCGCCCAGCATGCTGAACTTCGTGACGCAGTGCAGGTCGGCCACGACGCTGGTGTGGGGCAGGGCCGTGAACTCCTCGTGGGTCCAGCAGTGCTTGCCGCCGTCGGCGGTGGCGCCGAAGACCCGGAACTCCCAGCGCTCGGGCCGGAACTTGGGGACGGGCCCGTAGTGCGTGACCGGCCAGCCGCGCTGCACCCGCTGCCCCGGGGGGAGTCCGGGCTGCGTCTCTCCGGCCGCATCGCGCCCTTCTCCCGATGCGTTTTCCAGCGGCTGACCCATGCCTCCATCCTGACAGACCTCGGGTGATGCCCCTCACCGGGGCCACCGCAAACCAGGCATTTTCCACTAAGCATGCCCTTACTTACTAAGTGAAGACTTACTGGACGATCTTCGCCGCCGGTGGAATCATGCGGCGCAACCTGCCAGTTCCCCCGCGTTGGAAGGAGCCTCTGCGATGCAGGGCGACCCCGAGGTCCTCGAATTCCTGAACGAGCAGTTGACCGGCGAGCTGACGGCGATCAACCAGTACTGGCTGCACTACCGGATCCAGGACAACAAAGGCTGGACCAAGCTCGCCAAGTACACGCGTGAAGAATCCATCGACGAGATGAAGCACGCGGACAAGATCACCGAGCGCATCCTCATGCTGGACGGGCTGCCCAACTACCAGCGGCTCTTCCACGTCCGGGTCGGTCAGACGGTCACCGAGATGTTCCAGGCCGACCGGCAGATCGAGGTCGAGGCCATCGACCGCCTCAGGCGCGGGATCGAGGTGATGCGCAGCAAGGGTGACATCACGTCGGCGAACATCTTCGAGGAGATCCTCGCGGACGAGGAGCACCACATCGACTACCTGGACACGCAGCTGGAGCTGATCGAGAAGCTGGGTGAGGCGCTGTACATCGCGCAGCAGATCGAGCAGCCGAGCTAGGCCTGCCGTCAGGCGGCGTCTTCCAGCTCGGCGAGCACCGGCTCGCCCCGGTCGGCCAGCTCGCGGCGGGGGCAGTTGCCCCTGCCCAGGATCGCCTGGATCCGGCGGACGCACGACCCGCAGTCCGTGCCCGCCTTGCAGGCGGAGGCGATCTGACGGGGGGTGCAGGCGCCGCTGTCCGCGTGCTGCTTGACCTGCTGCTCGGTGATCCCGAAGCAACTGCAGACGTACACGCGGTCCACCTCCCGACGGGTTCGTTCTGTGATGCCGTCCCCGCTGATCGGTGAGGCAAACCTAACCTTACCCGCCGGGTCGGAGGCGGAAAAGTCGAGAGGGGCGCGGATCGTGTGTGATCCGCGCCCCAGTCGATGCCCGGTAACGGGCGGGCCCGCTACTGGTCCCTGTACATCTCCGCCACGAGGAACGCCAGGTCCAGCGACTGGCTGCGGTTGAGCCGCGGGTCGCAGGCCGTCTCGTAGCGCTGGTGCAGATCGTCGACGAAGATCTCGTCGCCGCCGCCCACGCATTCGGTGACGTCGTCGCCGGTGAGCTCCACGTGGATGCCGCCCGGGTGCGTGCCGAGCTCCTTGTGGACCTCGAAGAAGCCCTTGACCTCGTCGAGCACGTCGTCGAAGCGGCGGGTCTTGTGCCCGGAGGCCGCCTCGAAGGTGTTGCCGTGCATCGGGTCGGTCACCCAGGCCACGGTCGCGCCGGAGGCGGTGACCTTCTCGACCAGCTCGGGGAGCTTGTCGCGGACCTTGTCGGCGCCCATGCGGACGATGAAGGTCAGCCGGCCGGGCTCGCGCTCCGGGTCGAGGCGCTCGATGTACTGCAGCGCCTCCTCGGCCGTGGTCGTCGGGCCCAGCTTGATGCCGATCGGGTTGCGGATCCGCGACGCGAACTCGATGTGCGCGTGGTCCAGCTGCCGGGTGCGCTCGCCGATCCACACCATGTGCGCGGAGACGTCGTACAGCTGCCCCGTGCGCGAGTCCACCCGGGTCAGGGCGGACTCGTAGTCGAGCAGCAGCGCCTCGTGCGAGGAGAAGAACTCGACGGTCTTGAACTCCTCCGGGTCCGCCCCGCAGGCGTGCATGAAGTTGAGCGCCTGGTCGATCTCGCGGGCGAGCTGCTCGTAGCGCTGCCCCGACGGGGAGGACTTCACGAAGTCCTGGTTCCAGGCGTGGACCTGGCGCAGGTCGGCGTAACCGCCGGTGGTGAAGGCGCGCACCAGGTTCAGCGTGGAGGCGGAGGCGTGGTACATCCGCTTCAGCCGCTCGGGGTCCGGGATCCGGGCCTCTTCGGTGAAGTCGAAGCCGTTGACGGAGTCGCCGCGGTAGGTCGGCAGCGTCACGCCGTCGCGGGTCTCGGTCGGCTTGGAGCGCGGCTTGGAGTACTGGCCGGCGATCCGGCCGACCTTCACGACCGGCACGGACGCGGCGTACGTCAGCACGGCGCCCATCTGGAGCAAGGTCTTCAGCTTGTTGCGGATCTGGTCCGCGGACACCGCGTCGAACGCCTCGGCGCAGTCGCCGCCCTGGAGGAGGAACGCCTCTCCCTTGGCGACGGCCGCCATCCGGGCGCGCAGCTGGTCGCACTCGCCCGCGAAGACGAGCGGCGGATACGACTCGAGGTCCGCGATCA
>NZ_JAPSKN010000101.1:12352-21716 GCF_031181705.1 Streptomyces sp. | reverse complement strand
GCGGTAGCGGAGGGATTTGAACCCTCGGTGACTTGCGCCACACTCGCTTTCGAGGCGAGCTCCTTCGGCCGCTCGGACACGCTACCGAGGGAGACCTTACAGCAAGGTGCCGCGTGCTTCGAAATCGGTTTGCGGCGACCGCCCGGCAACCACCGGTGCCCGCTCAGCGACCCCGGAAGAACGCGCTGAGCAGCGCGGCGCACTCCGCGGCGAGGACGCCCTCGATCACCTCGGGCCGGTGGTTGAGGCGACGGTCGCGGACGAGGTCCCACAGCGAACCGGCCGCGCCGGCCTTCTCGTCGCGGGCGCCGTAGACGAGCCGGTCGACGCGGGACTGCTGGATCGCGCCCGCGCACATCGTGCAGGGCTCCAGGGTCACCACGAGGGTGCAGCCGGCGAGCCGCCACCGGCCGAGCGCGGTCGCGGCCCGCCGCAGGGCGAGGACCTCCGCGTGGGCCGTCGGGTCGCCGCCGGCCTCGCGTTCGTTGTGCCCGGCCGCGAGCACGGTCGTGCCGTCCGGCGCCAGGATCACGGCGCCGACCGGGACGTCCCCGCCCCGGACGGCCTCGGCGGCCTCGTCCAGGGCGAGCCGCATCGCGGGCCGCCAGGGGTCCCGTACCGGGTCGGGCGGTCCAGGGGTGGTGCGAGCGGTCAGCGGACGGTCTCCAGGGTCTCCGAGGCGCCCAGGGACTCGGCGATCTCGGTGACGGCGTCCGACGAGAGCGCGCGCAGTTCCTTCTCGGTCACACCGAGGTCGTCCAGGATCGTCGCGTCGCCGACCGGGCCGTGCGGCACGGCCTCGGCGGAGCCGGCCACGGGGTCGCCGTCTTCGGCCTCCTCGTCGTCCGCGTCGCCGTCCTCGGTGCCGTCGAGGTCGAGGGCGTCCAGGTCGTCCCCGTCGTCGGGGGCCCGGCCGAGCAGCTCGTCGGTGAGCAGGATCTCGCCGTAGCTGCTGCGGGCAGCGGCGGCGGCGTCCGAGACGTAGATGCGAGGGTCCTCCTCGCCGTCCACGCGGACGACGCCGAACCAGGCGTCCTCCTGCTCGATGAGCACGAGCACCGTGTCCTCGTCGGGGGAGGCTTCACGGGCCAGGTCGGCCAGATCCGACAGGGTTTCCACATCGTCGAGCTCTGTGTCGCTCGCTTCCCACCCGT
This sequence comes from Streptomyces sp., assembly GCF_031181705.1. Taxonomy (GTDB): domain Bacteria; phylum Actinomycetota; class Actinomycetes; order Streptomycetales; family Streptomycetaceae; genus Streptomyces. Next base: position 20,562 of record NZ_JAPSKN010000101.1, on the reverse strand, counting down.
CTTCGGTGCGCGCGAGCAGTGCGGCGAAGTACACCGTGACTCTCCCACTGGTCTTAGGCGTGCCGGTTGGGGGTCCCCCCGGCGGAGGTTACGGGCGGGGAGTGCTCGTCCGAGCCCCACCCACTCGGAATCGTGGCAGAAACAAGGCGTTCAGGGGACGTCTTCGGCCCCCTGTGTCCGGCAGTCGCGCTCGCACGCTCGTTGCCGCCACCTGCGGATCGTACGCGGCTTTCCCCTGCTCCACGCACGGTCACCCGCCACAACGCCCGCGCGGTTCGTGATCTTCCCCGGCGGTTTTCCCACCCGTTCCCTACCAGCGGAACGTGCGCATGCGCATCGCGTGCCGCAGCCGGGCCGTCTTGGCGCGGCGCGGCTGGACGCGGTCGCGCAGCTCCCTGGCCTCGGCCAGGTCGCGCAGGAACCGGGCGCGGCGCCTGCGGCGCTCGGCGTCGGACTCGTCCGCGCCGCTGCGCCCGGCCGTCTCGTCCGGCCCGGCCCGCTCGGCCGTCCGGTCACGCTCCGGGTCCGCCCCGGGCCGTACGCGCGGTGACGGATCGTGCCGGGTCTCCTGGTCGGGCATCTGGTTCACCACCCCCACTCCGTCTCTCCCACCTTCCCCCGGACGGGCGGTTTGACGCCAGCGAACGGGCGACGGCCGGTGGCGTGCCGGCCGTGCGGCCGGGCGCATCGGGCCCGGTTACTGTTGTGGACATGCGTCTCCACGTCGTCGACCACCCCCTGGTCGCCCACAAGCTCACCACGCTGCGCGACCAGCGCACCGACTCCGCGACCTTCCGCCGTCTCGCCGACGAGCTGGTCACCCTGCTCGCCTACGAGGCCACGCGTGACGTGCGCACCGAACAGGTCGACATCCAGACGCCGGTCGCGCGGACCACGGGCGTCAAGCTGTCCCACCCCCGCCCGCTGGTGGTGCCGATCCTGCGGGCCGGGCTCGGCATGCTGGACGGCATGGTGCGGCTGCTGCCGACCGCCGAGGTGGGCTTCCTCGGCATGATCCGCAACGAGGAGACGCTGCAGGCCTCCACGTACGCGACGCGCATGCCGGAGGACCTGTCGGGCCGTCAGGTGTACGTGCTCGACCCGATGCTCGCCACCGGCGGCACGCTGGTCGCGGCGATCCAGGAGCTCATCCGGCGCGGCGCCGACGACGTGACCGCCGTGGTGCTGCTGGCGGCGCCGGAGGGCGTGGAGGTCATGGAGCGCGAGCTGGCGGGCACGCCGGTGACGGTCGTGACCGCCTCGGTCGACGAGCACCTGAACGAGCACGGCTACATCGTCCCGGGCCTCGGCGACGCGGGCGACCGCATGTACGGGGCGGCCGAGTAGGCCGGAAGGGCGTCCCGGCACAGTCCACAGGAGCCGCTCAGCGGCTCGCAGGCCACTCAGCGGCTCGCAGCCGTTCAGCGGCTCGCAGGCCGCTCAGCAGTCCTTCTTCGTCGTCGGCGCCGGCTCGGGCGCGGCCAGTCTGGTCAGCGCCCGGTCGGCGTCCGGCCGTTTCGCCAGGTCCTTGAAGGCGTCCCCGATGACGAGGTCGACGGCGGTGCCCTTGCGGGCCGCCTCGGTGCGCCGTTCGGCGCCGGGGAGCTGGGTGCCGAGCACCGGCAGCGCGGTGTCCAGGGCGGACGCGGGGCCGAGCAGCAGGCCGGTGCCCTTGACCTTCTTGTCGTACTCCTTGGTCGCGTTGCCCACGTCGCCGATCTTGAAGCCGCGCTTCTTCAGCTCGTCGGCGGTCTTCTTCGCCAGGCCGCTGCGGGTGGTGGCGTTGAGGACGTTGACCGTGATCGTGCGGGGCTCGGGCAGGGGCCGGGCGCTGGGCGACGGGCTCGCCTTGCTCGTGCGGGCGCAGTCCCCGCCGCCGGCCGCCGAAGCCTTCCTGCCGCCGCCCGTGAAGACGTCGATGAGCTGCAGCGTGCCCCAGCCGCCCACGCCCAGCACGACGACGGAGGCCACGCCGACGGCGACGAGCCTGCCGCGCCGCCGGGGCCGGCGCATCCGGGGATACCTGTTGCCCGTGATGCGGTACTTGCCGCCCATGCCGGGGGGAGTCAGCATGCTCATGAGCGCAGCGTAGTGCGCCCGGGCGACGATGCCTACTAGATGATCATTCGACGTCGCCCAGCGGAACCCGAAAGGGTCAACCCGCGACCGGCGGGGATCAGTCGAGCTCGAGCACGCGCGCGTGCAGCACCTGGCGCTGCTGGAGCGCCGCCCGCACCGCGCGGTGCAGGCCGTCCTCCAGGTACAGGTCGCCCTGCCACTTCACGACGTGCGCGAAGAGGTCGCCGTAGAAGGTCGAGTCCTCGGCGAGGAGGGTCTCCAGGTCGAGCTGCTGCTTCGTCGTGACGAGCTGATCGAGGCGGACCGGGCGCGGCGCGACGTCCGCCCACTGCCGGGTGCTTTCCCGGCCGTGGTCGGGGTACGGCCGGCCGTTTCCGATGCGCTTGAAGATCACACGGAAAGCCTACCGGTCAAGACCTTCCGGGCGCAGCCATGGCGACGGAGTACGACGCGGAAAAAAGCCCCGCAAGGAGGTACGAACCCCCTCAGGGGCACGCATATGCCGGAGCAGCCCGTGCCGTCGGCGGCAGGTCAGGGCCGTTCTCGTGGGGTGTGTTCACCGATGCCGTGCGCCTGATTCGCCCGAAAGGGGGGTGTGGCCCCCTCCCGGCCCGCTCCCGGCGCGGACCCGCGCGGCGGCGCAGGCGCCGTTCCGGCCGCCTCCGCCGCCGCGGGCGGGGTCAGCCCCGGCCCCGCTCCTTCGGGTTCGGGGGCTGCGGCTTCCGCTCGGCCGGCGGGGAGCCCGGCCTGGGGGCGCTGCGGGCGGCTTCCGCGCGCAGCAGGGCACGCAGGACGGCGTACGGGTCTTGAAGCATGGCTGTGTTCCTCGCCCTTGTGGTTCCGTGCTGTGGCTTCCGTGCGGGACTGGTGGACCATGGACGGTCCGCTCAGCAGCGCAGGACCTCGGAACGCAGGGGGCGAGGGTCGTGCGGCGGGTCCGGCGGCACGGGCACGTGGCGCCGTGCGGTGCACGCGGGGGCGGGGCCCGGGAGCGGCGCCGGGCGTGGCGGGACGGCGGCGCGGCGGGCGCTCCGGGCGGCGGGCCGCAGGACGGTGTCGAAGGCGTCGAACTCGACGGCCGTGCTCTCCTGGACGGCGGGCGGTGCCGGAACCGTGTGGGCCGCGGTGTGCGCGCCGGGCACGAGCAGGGCGAGCAGCAGGACCAGCACCCGCGGCCACGTGTGCCGACGGGTGCCGCGGGGGACCGGCTGCGCCGCGGGGTGCACGGGAGGTCATTCCCCGCCGCGGGTACGCCGTTCATCGCGCGGGCCGTGAGATCCGCTCGCTCGGCGTAGGGAGCACGTGGCCCGATCGCAGGGGATGCGGCGGCCCGGTGCGCCGGGGGTGTGCTCGGGGCCCGGGGGCTCGCCGGTCGGTGGCTCGGTCATGCTCCATGCTTCGACCGGGCCCGGGGGCCCTGCCACCCGGAGCGGGCCACGCGGCTGACGCTACGCGCCGGCGGCCTTCGCGGCCTTGGCCGCCGCCTTCATCTCCTGCTTGTGCGCCCGTACCTTGGCCAGGGACTCGGGGCCGGTGATGTCGGCGACCGAGCGGAAGGACCTCTCCTCGCCGTAGGAGCCCGCCGCCTCCCGCCAGCCCTCGGGGCGGACGCCGAGCTGCTTGCCCAGCAGGGCGAGGAAGATCTGGGCCTTCTGCTTGCCGAAGCCGGGCAGCTCCGCCAGCCGCTTCAGCAGCTCCCGGCCGGTGCCGGCGTCCCTCCAGACGGCCTCGGCGTCACCGTCGTAGTGCTCGACGAGGTACTGGCACAGTTGCTGGATCCGCTTGGCCATGGAGCCCGGGTAGCGGTGCACGGCCGGCTTCTGCGAGAGCAGCGCGGCGAAGGCCTCCGGCTCGTGCGCGGCGATCTCGTGCGCGTCCAGGTCGTCCGTGCCGAGCCGCTGGGCGATCGTCGCCGGGCCCTTGAACGCCCACTCCATGGGGATCTGCTGGTCCAGCAGCATGCCGATCAGGGCGGCGAGCGGACTGCGGCCGAGCAGCGCGTCGGCCTCCGGGTCCTGGGCGAGGTGCAGGGTGACGTCCATGGCCCGATCATCCCCCGGGGCGGGCCCGGCCGCGTCCCCGGGCGGTCAGGGGCGCCAGTACCCGAGGGCGTGCACGCGCTGCTTGGGCAGGCCCAGTTCCTTGCGGACGTAGGCGGCGAGCGTCCGGGTCGTCGCCGTGTCGCAGGCGATCCAGACGTACGGGTCGGTGGTCGTGCCCAGCAGTGCGGGCAGGTCCGCCTTCACGCGGTCGACCAGGTGGGCGCCGGAGTCCTGGCGGGGGACCTTGCGCAGCTCGTGGCGGTCCGGGTCGGTGCGGAACGGCAGGTCGTCGCCACCGCCCTCGAACCAGACGGTCGCCGGGGCGGAACCCAGGGCGTCCAGGAGGGAGTTGATGGCCGGCAGGGAGGCCGGGTCGCCGACGGCGAAGACGTGCGAGGGCGCCGGGCTCGGGTGCTCGAAGCCGGTGCCCTGGACGGTCGCCTCGATGGTGTCGCCGGGCTTCGCCGCCCGGGCCCAGTCGCTGGCGCACCCCTCGTGCAGGGCGAACTCCAGGCCGAAGGTCCCGGCCGCGGGGTCCGGGTCGACCAGGGTGTAGGCCCGCTGGTGCGGCTTGCCCGCGTTGTCGAACCAGAGCCGGACCCACATGGTCGGGTGCACTCCGGTGGCGGCCAGCAGGCCGCCGTCGGTGAAGCGCAGCCGCCGGTAGTCAGGCGTGACGTCCTCGGCGTCCGTCACCGTGAACTGGAAATCCTTCGCGCGCAGCAGTTTGAGGACCGCGCCCTCCCAACCCCGCCCCTGCCCCATCGCGTTTCAGCCCTTCGCGTACGATTCCGGCCACACAGCTCTGACTTAGGCAAGGCTAACCTAAAGGAAGGTGGGGGTACAGGGTGGCCATCGAGATCTACCGTGACGCCTGGGGCATTCCGCATCTGCGCGCCGACAGCGTGACCTCGCTCGCCCACGCGCAGGGCCTGGTCACCGCCCGCGACCGGGCCTGGCAGCTGGAGGTCGAGCGCCACCGGTCGCAGGGCACCTCGGCGTCCTTCCTCGGCGAGAGCGCCCTGGACTGGGACCGGTTCGCCAGACGCGCCAGACTGGACGACACGGCCAGACGCTGTTTCGCCGACCTGGAGAGACGGGACCCCGCAACGGCGCGGTGGGTGCGGGCGTACGTCGACGGGGTGAACGCGGGGCTGGAGCGGGCGGCGGGCGCCGGCCGGGACGCGGCCCCCGAGTTCGCCCGCACCGGTCTCGCCCCCGGGCGCTGGAACCCCTGGACCCCGCTCGGCGTCTGGCTCGCCACGCACATCCTCTTCGCCGGGTTCCCGGCCAAGCTCTGGCGCGAGCAGGTCGCCACGCACCTCGGCGCGGACGCCGTCGGGCTGTTCGCCACCGACGGGCCCGGCACCTCCGGCAGCAACGGCTGGCTGGTGAGCGGCGAGCGGACCGTCACCGGGCAGCCGGTCATCGCCGGCGACCCGCACCGCTGGATCGAGGACCCGGGCGTCTACCAGCAGATCCACCTGTCCTGCCCGGAGTTCGACGTCGTGGGCCTCGCCGTCCCCGGTGTCCCCGGCCTCGCCCACTTCGGGCACACCGGCACGGTCGCCTGGGCCATCACCAACGCCATGGCCGACTACCAGGACCTGTACCGGGAGCGGCTGCGGCGCACGGGCGCCGGCGTCGAGGCGCTGGACCCGGACGGGATCTGGCGCCGGGCGGCCCGGCACACGGAACTCGTCGAGGTGGCCGGCGAGGAGCCGGTCGAGGTCGAGGTGATCGAGACCGGCCGGGGGCCGGTGGTCATCGGCGGACCGGAGGGGATCGACGGCGACCCGACCGGCCTGCCCGGCCCGGCGGGCGCGGCCGATGCCGCCGTCCGGGCCGGTTCCGGCACCGTGGGCGACCCGATCGGACCGCCCGTGGCGATCAGCCTCCGCTACCCGCCCCGGGTCACCGGCGACCTGGGCTTCGGCGCCCTGCTGCCCCTGCTGCGGGCCCGCCGGGTCGCCGATGTGGACCGGGCCTTCGACCGCTGGGCCGAGCCGGTCAACGTCGTCCAGGCCGCCGACACCGAGGGCGGGGTCCTGCACCGCGTGGCCGGGTACGTGCCGCTGCGCGCCGAGGCCAACCGGCTGCGCCTGGTGCCCGCCTGGGAACCCGGCCACGAGTGGACGGGCCGGGCCGAGACGCCCCGCGCCGGGCTCACCGGCGGCGTCGCCGTCATGGCCAACCAGCGCGGCCCGGCCGCGCCGCTCGGCGTCGAGTTCGCCCCGCCCCACCGCCACGACCGCATCGCCGCGCTGCTGGCCGCCAAGGAGCGCTGGTCCGCCGCCGACATGCCGGCCGTCCACACGGACACCCACCTGGCCTCCGCGACCGCCCTGCTCGACCACCTCCGCCGCCTCGACGCCCTCACGCCCGGGGCCGCCGCGCTGCGGGACCGGCTCCTCGCCTGGGACCGCCGCATGGACGCCGGCAGCGCCGACGCGGCCCGGTACGCGGCGGTGCGCGGCGCGGTCGTACGGCGGCTGGCGGCGCACCCGGCCTTCGCCGCGCTCGCCACCCCGCCGCCGTACCCGGACGTCTTCCGGCCCTGGCTCGCCCTGCTGCCCCGCGTCGGCTTCGCCCTCGAACACCTGCTGACCGCCGAGGAGCTGTACGGCGTCGACCGCCCGGCGGCCGTCCGCGCGGCCCTCGAAGAGGTGGCCGGGCGGCCGCCGTCCGGGGTCTGGGGCGACACCCACCGGCTCGCCCCCTGGCGCGCCCTGGAGCCGGAGACGCCGTACGGAGAACCGGGGCTGTCCGGCGACCACGACTGCGTGCTGTGCACCTCGGGCGTACCGGGCCTGACCGACCTGGCCGCCCGCGGCCCGGCCGCCCGCTACGTCTGGGACCTGGCCCGGCGCGAGGACAGCCGCTGGGTGGTCCCGTTCGGCGCCTCGGGCGTCCCCGGCTCGCCCCACCACCGCGACCAGCTCCCCCTGTGGCTCGGGGGAGAACTCGTCCCGGTCGTCACCGACTGGGCCCTGCTGACGAAGGAGACCGATGTCTGACCCGTACGCCTCCCGCACCGCCGTCCACGAGCAGGTGACCGACGGCTTCGGCACCGTCCGCGTCCTGCCGCTGGACGCCGAGGCCGACGCCGGCGTGATCCACCGCTGGGTGAGCGAGGAGCGGGCCGCCTTCTGGGGCATGACCGGCCTCACCGAGCGTCAGGTCGCCGAGGTCTACGCCCACATGGACACCCTCCCCACCCACCACGCCTTCCTCGTCGTGCGCGAGGGCGAGCCGGTGGCGTTGCTGCAGACCTACGAGCCGGAGGCGGACCGCGTCGGCGAGTGCTACGACGTGCGCCCCGGCGACATCGGCGTCCACCTGCTGCTCGCCCCCGCCGGCCCGGGCGGCGGCACGCCCGGCTGGACGGCCGAACTGATCGCCGTCGTCGCCGCCTACGTCCTGGTGGGCCTGGACCGCCGCCGGGTCGTGGTCGACCCGGACGTCCGCAACGACAAGGCGATCGCCCGTTTCCGCAAGCAGGGCTTCACGGCCGGGCCGGTGGTCGTCCTGCCCGAGGTGGACCTGCCGGACGTGTACCTGCCGGAGAAGAAGGCCCAGCTCGCCTTCCTGGACCGGGAGATACTCTTCCCCGCGTGACGCCCGACGAGCTCATCGCGCACTACGGCCTGGAGCCGATCCCCCGCGAAGGAGGCCTGTTCCGCCAGACCTGGGCCGGGCCCGCACGCCCCGACGGCAGACCGGAGGGCACGGCGATCGTCGCCCTGCTCACGGCGGACGACTTCTCCGCCCTCCACCGTCTGCCCACGGACGAGATCTGGCACTTCTACCGGGGCGATCCCCTGGAGCTCCTGCTCCTCGCCCCGGACGGCACCACGCGCACGGTGGTCCTGGGGCCGGACGTGCTCCGGGGCCAGCACGTCCAGTTCACGGTCCCGGCCGGCACATGGATGGGCGGCCGGGTCCGGCAGGGCGGCGCATGGACCCTGTTCGGCTGCACCATGGCCCCCGGCTTCACCTTCGAGGGCTACGAACACGGAGACGCGGCCGAGCTGGCGGCGCGCTATCCGGCGGTGGCCGGCGCGATCGCCGCGCTGTCCAGACCCTAGG
>NZ_JAPSKN010000101.1:0-12252 GCF_031181705.1 Streptomyces sp. | reverse complement strand
GGGCGCCCGACCGGTGAGCGCCGCGCGCCTCCCTTCCGTACCTCATGGGGAGCCGTACAGCCCGAACCCGGAGACCCACGTGGAGCGCAATGTCGGACACCCCCGGCGAGCCCGAGCCCTGGTGCTGCTCGGCACCCTGCTGGTACTGCTCCTCGGGGGAGCGGCCCCCGCATCCGCCCACTCCGCCCTCCGCGGCACCGACCCCGAGGACGGATCGGTCGTCCCCCGCGCCCCCCGCCACATCACCCTGACCTTCACCGAGTCCGTCGGCCTGCTCGACGGCTCCTTCCGGGTCTTCGGCCCCGACCAGCGCCGGGTCCCCACCGGCGAGGCCGCGCACGCGGACGGCCGTTCCGACACGGCCCGGGTCCGGCTGACCGGCAAGCTCGCGCAGGGCACGTACACGGTCGCCTGGCGGGTCGTGTCCGCCGACAGCCACCCGGTCTCCGGTGCCTTCACCTTCTCCGTGGGCAAGCGCTCCGCGACCACGGTCCAGGTCGACACCGGCCCGGAGGAGGACCCCGTCACCGGCGGCCTGTACGACCTCGCCCGCTACCTGGCCTACCTCGCCGCCGCCCTGCTCGTCGGCACGGTCGCCTTCGCGTCGCTGTGCCGCCCGGCGGGCACGTCCCCGCTGCGCCGGCCCCTGGTCGTGGCCTGGTGGACCCTCGTGGGCGCCACGGCCGCCCTGCTCCTGCTGCGCGCCCCCTACGAGACCGGCGCCGGACCCCTCGCGGCCTTCGACCCGGGCGCCCTCGACCGCACCCTGTCCAGCCGCCCGGGCCTGGCCCTGCTGGCGCGGCTGGTGATCCTGCTGCTGAGCGCGGCCCTCCTGGCTCGGCTGTCCAGGAGCCGGGACCACCACCGGCCCCTGGTCCGGGCGGCCGGCACCGTCCTGGCCGTCGCCCTCGCGCTGACCTGGGCGGTGGCCGAGCACGCCTCGGCCGGCATCCAGGTGCCGATGGCGATGGCGTCCTCCGTGCTGCACCTGCTGGCCACGGGCGTCTGGCTCGGCGGACTCGTGGCGCTGCTGCTGACCCTGCGCGGCGGGCCCGTCGACGACCTGGCCCTGGTCGTGCCCCGCTTCTCCCGGGTCGCCCTCACCTGCGTGGCCGTCCTGGCGGTCACCGGCCTCTACCAGTCCTGGCGCGGCCTCGGCTCCCTGCCCGCCCTGACCGGCACCTCGTACGGACGGCTCCTGCTCGTCAAGGTGGCCGCGGTGTGGGCGCTGCTGCTGGCGGCCGGCCAGGCCCGGCGCTGGACGGCCCGGATCGCCGCGCCGGCGGCCGCCGGAGCCACTGCGGCGTCCACCGTCGGGGCCGCCGTACCGGCCCGCGTCCCGCAGCCGGTCGGCGTGCCCACGTCCCGCACGGGCGCGGCGGACCCGGGCACCGCCGACCCCGACGGCGATTCCGGTTCCGATCCGGGGCCGGATCACCGCTCCGGACCTCACGACCGCTCCCGCCCCGGCGACCGCTCCGGCCCGGACGGCGATTCCGGTTCCGGGTCCGGCCGCGACGGCGATTCCGGCCCCGGCCTCGACGCCCGGCGCCGTGGGTTGCGCCGCTCCGTGCTGGTCGAGGTCGCCGTCGCCGCCGTGGTGCTGGCGATCACCACCGTGCTCACCGGCACGCTGCCCGGCCGCGCGGAGGCCGAGGCGGCACGGCGGGCCCCGGCGGGCGCGCTGCCGCCCACCGCCCAGGTGACGGTGCCCTTCGACACGGGCACGGGCACGGTGACCGGCCGCGGCACGGTCCAGGTCACCCTGGATCCCGCCCGGGTCGGCGAGAACGGCGTGCAGGCCGTGGTCTACGGCGCCGACACGGGCCTGGTCGTCGTCCCCGAGGTCCGCATCACCTTCAGCCTGCCCTCCCGCGAACTCGGCCCGATCGACGCCGAACTCACCGACCAGGGCGGCTACTGGGGCACCAACGCCGTCAATCTGCCGCTCCCCGGGACCTGGACGATGAGGACGACCGTGCGGGTGTCGGACGTGGACCAGGTGACGGAGGAGAAGCGGGTGCGGATCGTGCCCTAGGCAGCCGCGGCACCGCTGTGGGACCGCCGCCGTCGAGGAGCCGCGTCATGGTCTCGGCGGCGCGTACGGCGGCGTCACCGCAGCAGTTGTTGAACAGGACGTGGACCTGCTCGGTCCGCTCGGCCAGCCGCCGCACGCGGGGCAGCCACTCGGCGAGTTCGTCCTCGCCGTAGGCGTGCCGGAACCTGTCCTCCTTGCTGCCGGTCCCCCAGGCGGTGCTGCGGCCGTGGAACCGTACGACGGACAGCCGGGGCGAGGTCACCGGGGTCACCGGCGGTACGGAGGACGGCAGGGTCTGCGTCATGTCGACGGCGACCGCGGCCATGCCGTGCCGGGCCAGCAGCGCGCCCGTCGCCTCGGCCCGGCCCGGCTCCCACCAGGACGGGTGCCGGAACTCCACGGCGAGGGGCCAGCCCCGGGTCCGCTCCGCGCACTCCCTCAGGAACGTCTCGGCCCGCTCGCCCGGCCGGAACCACGGGGGGAACTGGAACAGCACGCTGCCGAGCCGTCCGGCGCTGCGCAGCGGTTCGACGCCGGCCGCGAACCGCGCCCAGACCGCGTCGAGCACGGCCGGGTCCCGGTGCTCGGCCGGCAGCCCGTCCGGCATCACGGCCTGCCGGGTGGGATGCCCGGTCAGCAGGGAGAACGCCTTCACGTCGAAGACGAACCCGTCCGGGGTCCGCTCGGCCCACAGCAGGCTGTTCCGCTCGCTGGGCAGCGCGTAGTAGGAGGCGTCGACCTCGACGACCGGGAACCGCTCGGCGTAGTGCCGTAACCGCCCCTCGGCGTCCCGCCGCCCGGCCGGATACCAGCCGCTGCCGACCAGTGCCCGGTCGGTCCAGGAACACGTGCCCACCAGGATCTCGCCCATGGGGGAGCGGTTACCCGGGCCGGGCGCCGGCAGGCTCCGCCTCCGGTGGTGACGGCACGGTGAAAGCTCCTGAATCAGGGTAATCAGGTCATAACTGTCTATTGCGTCGCCAGGGTCGAAGCCTTCCGCGAGAGCGAGATGACCGAACATGGAGCAGCCCGTCACCGTCGGCCGGGCCGGCCGGCCGCCCGGCGGAGCCCGCGAGACCCCCGAGGCCCTCGGTGCCCTCGACGCCCTGGTCGCGGAAGACCTCACCGCCCGTGTCACCCTCGACGAGCAGGGCAGGGTGACCGGGTGGAACGCGGGCGCCGAGCGGCTCCTCGGTCATCCGGCCGCGCGCATGCTCGGCCGCCGCGCCGCGGACCTGCTGGCCGAGCCGATCCCGGTGCGCGGCGGCATGCCGGCCCTCGCCGGACTGCCCCGCTGGAACGGCGACGTCGCCCTGCGGCACCGCGACGGCCGCAAGCTGACCGTCCGGATCCTCGCCCACCACCGGACGACGCCCGCCACCGGCGCCCCGGCCTGGCTCGTCGTCTCCGCGCTGAGCGACCCGACCCCCCGGCCCGGCCTCGACGAGTCCCTGGTGAGCTGGAGCTTCGCCCAGTCCCCGTGCTGCGCCCAGGCGATCTACGACACCCGGCTGCGGCTGCGCCGGGCCAACGCGGACATGGAGCGCTCCACGGCCCTCACCGAGGAGGAGATGCGCGGCCTGCGCGTCTGCGAGATCATCGACGACGCCGCCGGTGAGCGTGCGGAGCGCAGCATGGCCCGGGTGCTGCGGACCGGGGAGCCGAGTTACGACGAGAACTACCTGCAGGCCCCCGGCGAGGACCACGAGCACGCCTGGTCGGTCTTCATGTCCGCGCTGCGCGACCAGGAGGGCACCATCCGGGGCGTGTGCCTGTCCGCGCACGACATGACCGAGCAGTTCTGGGCCCGCAAACGGCTCCAGCTGATCGCCGAGGCCGGCCGGCGCATCGGCAGCACCCTCGACGTGACGCGCACGGCCCAGGAGCTGACCGACGTGACCGTCCCGGCCCTGGCCGACCTCGCCGGCGTCGATCTGCTGGCCGCGCCGGACGACGTACCCGAGCCGCTCGTGCGGGCGCTGCCCGCGCAGGGGCCGCTGCGCCTGCGGCGGGTCGCGCTGCGGTCCGTCACGCCGGGCGCGCCGGAGGCCGTCGTGGCGGTGGGCGGGGTGGACTCCTACCCGGTGGGATCGCCGCCGTTCGAGAGCCTGCGCACCGGACGGCCCACCGTGCAGGGGGCGACCGACCCGGCCCTGACCGCGTGGCTCGCGCGCGACCCGGCCCGGGCCGCCCGGATGCGCGATCTCGGCGTCCACGCGGTGCTGACCGTGCCGCTGGCCGCCCGCGGGACGACCCTGGGCGTCGCCTTCTTCGTCCGGTACCGCAACCCGGACCCCTTCCGGCACGACGACCTGGTCCTGGCCGGGGAACTGGCCGCCCGGGCCGCGGTCAGCATCGACAACGCCCGCCGCTACACCCGCGAGCGCGCGACCGCCGTCACCCTCCAGCGCAGCCTGCTGCCCCGGCGGCTGCCCCGGCAGGCGGCGGTCGAGGTCGCCTCCCGCTATCTCCCGGCGGGCGGGCACGCGGGCGTGGGCGGGGACTGGTTCGACGTCATCCCCCTGTCCGGGGCCCGGGTTGCCCTGGTCGTCGGTGACGTCGTCGGCCACGGCCTGCACGCCTCGGCGACCATGGGCCGGCTGCGGACGGCGGTGCGCACGCTGGCCGACATCGACCTGCCGTGCGACGAGCTGCTGACCCGCCTGGACGATCTCGTGGCCCGCCTGAACACGGAGGAGGAGGGCGCCGGGGACCCGGCCGGGACCTCCGCCGACGTGGGCGCCACCTGCCTGTACGCCGTCTACGACCCGGTCTCGCGGCACTGCTGCTTCGCCGGGGCGGGGCACCCCCTGCCCGCCGTGGTGCGCCCCGGCGGCACCGCCGACCTGATCGCCCTCCCGGCCGCGCCCCCGCTCGGCGTCGGCGGCCTGCCCTACGAGGCGACCGAGGTCGAACTGCCCGAGGGCAGCCTGCTGGCCCTCTACACCAACGGGTTGGTCGCCACCCGCGACCGGGACATCGACGCCGGTGTCCAGCGGCTGCGGGAGGCCCTCGCCCGCCCGGCGGACTCGCTGGACGCCCTGTGCGACCGGGTGCTCACCGAGCTGCTGCCGCAGCGCCCGGCCGACGACGTGGCCCTGCTCATCGCCCGCACCCGCGCCCTCGACGCGAACCAGGTCGCCACCTGGGACGTGCCCTGCGACCCCTCCGCGGTCGCCCGGACCCGCAAGGACGTGGTGGCGCAACTGGAGCGCTGGGGCCTGTCCGACGCCGTCTTCGTCACCGAACTGGTCGTCAGCGAGCTCGTCACCAACGCCATCCGGCACGCCGAGCCGCCCGTCCGGCTCCGCCTGATCCACGACACCACCCTCATCTGCGAGGTCTCCGACGGCGGCACCACCGCTCCCCACCTGCGGCGTGCCCGCAGCTACGACGAGGGCGGGCGCGGCCTGCTCCTCGTGGCCCGGCTGACCGAGCGCTGGGGCACCCGCCAGAGCGCCACGGGCAAGACCATCTGGGCCGAACAGACCCTGACCCTCCCGTGAGGACCGCCGCCATGACCACCCCCACCGACCGCCCGACCGCCCGCACCCCGCTCCAGCAGGCCGCTCTGCTGGCGGGGGTCGTCTTCCTGCTGGTCGGCGTGCTGGGCTTCGTCCCCGGCATCACCACCGGCTACGGCTCGATGGAGTTCGCCGGCCACGACTCGGGCGCCGAACTGCTCGGCCTGTTCCAGGTCTCGGTCCTGCACAACCTGGTGCACCTGGCCTACGGCCTGGCCGGCCTGGTCCTCGCGCGCACGGCCGCCGGGGCGTACTCGTACCTGCTGGCCGGCGGTGCCGTCTACCTGGTGCTGTGGGTCTACGGCCTGTCCGTCGGCCACGACAGCGGCGCCAACTTCGTGCCCCTGAACTCCGCCGACGACTGGCTGCACTTCGCCCTCGGCGTCGGGATGATCGCCCTCGCCCTCGTCCTCGGCCGGCGCCCCGCCGGCAGACACGCGCGGTGAGGGGGACGGACCACGGCATGCAGACCTTCCTGCCCTACCCCGACTTCCGCAGGACCGCCCTGGCCCTGGACCGCCGCCGGCTCGGCAAGCAGCGCGTCGAGGCGCTGCAGGTCCTGCGCGGCCTGATCGTGCCGGGCTACGGCTGGCGGCGGCACCCGGCCGTGCGGATGTGGACCGGCTACGAGGAGGCCCTGGTCCGCTACGGCCTGGAGATCTGCCGCGTCTGGCGCGAGCAGGGCCACCAGGACAGCTGCGCGGCCACCCTGGTCGCCGACCTCGCCACCGCCCGCCCCCACGCCCCGGTCCGCGACCAGCACGACCTGGCCGCCGAGGGCGAACTCCCGCCCTGGCTGGGCGACCGGCCCTTCCACCGCAGCCACCGCTCGGCCCTGGTGCGCAAGGACCCGGACACCTACGGGGCGCTCTTCCCCGGGGTGCCGGACGACCTGCCGTACGTCTGGCCCGCCTCCGACCGCCCCGCGTAGTCGCACCTCCCCCTGGGGTCAACTCCCGTCCGTGCGGCACCCGTTGTCGACCGGACGGTTCCGTGTTCCACTGGATCTTTTCCGGCACAGCGGTCACGATCTGTTCCGGCACAGCGGTCACGGGTTCGGGCGGGCAGGACGTCATGGGGGAACCGTGTGTGAGGAACTGGGCTTCGAGAGCCTCCTCTCCGAGGAGGGCTTCTTCGCGCGGCTGTTCGGGCGGTCGCCCTCGGGTGCCGGGCGGGAGCCGCTGTACGGTCCGGATCTGCCCGTGGTGCTGCTCACCGGCGGCCCGGGCATGGGCAAGGGCCGGCTGCTGCGCGCCGTACGGGACCGGTTCGCCGCCAAGGTGCCGGTGATCCACCTCGACTGCGCCTCGCCGGTGTACGAGGACCGGGCCGCCCCGGAGCCCGGCGCCCGCTCCGCCGCGACCGAGGCGCTGGTCGAGGTGGCCCGGCGGTTGTGCACCTGGCAGGGCACGGGCGGCTCGTTCGCCTTCCCGCGCCTGTTCACCGGCCTCGCCATGATCGCGACCGGCGTCGCGGACGGCGGGCCCCAGGCGGTCGCGACGGAGGCCGAACGCTACGAGGACCTGCCCCAGCGGCGCCGCGTGGCGGGCCTGGGCGGCGGCGACTTCTGGCGCGGGATGCTGCGCGGCACCATCCGCAACCTGCTGGCGACCATGTACGGGCAGGCGTTCGACCCCTATTCGGCGGCCGTCAGCAACGCCCTGCTGGACGCCGTCTTCGAACGCGCGGCCCCCCGCGGCAGGGCGGAGCTGGAGCGGGTCTACGGCGCCTACCCCGGCGCGGCCGGCCAGCCCCGGATCGGGCTGCGCATCCTCGCCGCCGACTTCCGGTCGGGCGGCGAGGCGCGCGAGGTCGCGGAAAGCTTCCTCTTCCGGGCCCTGCGCGAGGACCTGGAGGCGGCGTACGCCTCGCCCTCCGGCTGGCTGCGCCGGGTCGGCCGCCCGGGCCTGCTGCTGGACCACGCCGAGTCGCCCCTGGGCGAGCAGCTGCTGCGCGCGGTGCTCACCGACCGCCGGGGCGGCCGGCGCGACCGTGTCGTCGTCATCGGCACGGCCCGCCGCGCGGACGGCGGCGCCTTCCTGCACGGCGGCCTGCCGCCCGGGCTGATCACGCCCCCGGCCGAGTACCGGCCGTCCGACGGAGCCCCGCCGCAGTGGTCCCGCCGCACGGACGGGGGCGCCGACGGGGCCCCGCTCGCCGACGGGGTGCTGCTGCTGCGGATGCCGCTGCTCACCGGCGACCAGCTGCGCCGGGAGACGGTGCGAAGACAGCAGCGCGCCGAGCCGGAGGGCGGCGTCAACCGCCGCCGGATCGACGCGGCCGTGGCCCGGCTGAGCGGCGGCCGCCCGCACACGGTGATCAGGCTGGCCGCGGCCGCGGCGGCGTTCCGCATGCCGGCCGACGCCAACGACCGTGACCTCCTGGACGCCCCCCTGCGCCTCCCGGGCCACGACGCCGAACCCCCGGTCGCCGAGGTGCTGTTACGGGAACTGATCCTGGACCAGTTGCCCGTACGCCTCCCGGCCGAGCACCACGCCCACTGGCTGGACCTCCTCACCCACCTGTCGGTGGCCCACGACACCGAGTGCGCCGACGTGCTGCTCCGCCACCACCAGGCCGGGCACGTCCACCACCTGACCGCCCATCACGTCTCCCGGCTCCTCACCGACACCGGCTGGCCCACCTGCGAACGCCACTTCATCGGCGACTTCGGCCTGCGCCAGCTCCTCGTCCACCGCCTCTACGGCCTGCTCCCGGACGGCGCCGCCTGGTACGCCGACCACCACCTGCTGCGCGACCACTACGCGCGGCGGGCGGCGGGGGAGGACCGCATCCGCGACGAGGACCTGCCGGGCGACGACGCGGCCGGCGACGGCATCGCGCGCGAGGGCGCCTTCCGTTCCCTGACCGCCCACCGGATGAACCACCACCTGGTCTCCGGCGGTGTCGACGACGTCGTCGGCCACCTCGCCGCCACGCTCCCGGGCCGCCCCCGCGCCTGGTGCGCCGAACTCCTGGAGATCGCCCAGGCCCCCTACCCGGGCGGCGCCGACGCCCGGCGCGAGCGCGCCCAGGGCCTGGTGGCGGCGGACGGCCCGCCGCTGCGCCGCACGGTCGACCAGCTGCTGCACGCGGTGTGGCTGTGCGAGGAACGCACCCGCCCGACCGGCAGGGAGACCGCCCGCACCCTGGCCAAGCTGCTGGACCTCCTGTCGATCATGGACTTCGACGGCGCCGGCCGGCTCAGCAGGACCGCGGCGGACTGGAGCGCCCTGGCCGAGAACGAACAGCCCCTGCTGCGCTGCACCTGCACCGAACAGCTCCGGCGAAGGAGATGACGGCATGCCGAGATGGAAGAAGATCCTCTACTCGCTGTTAGGGGTGCTGGTCCTCGTCGCGGGCGTCACGCTCACGACCTCCCTCGTCCGCAAGCCGGACACCTGCGCCGACGGTGTGGAGCGGATCGAGGGCGAGTGCGTCGGCGTCAACGGCGAGGGCTACGACTTCGGCACCCCGGAGATCGCCGACGTGGCCCGCGCGGTCGCCCGCGAGAACGACAGGATCGAGGACCAGCCGCACGTCACCGTCGCGATGATGCTGCCCCTGCAGTCCGGCCGCGAGGCCCTGCGCCGGCAGATGCGCAGCGACTTGCAGGGCGCCTACCTCGGGCAGCGGCAGGCCAACGCCGGCGAGGGCGAACCGCCGAAGATCCGGCTGGTCCTGGCCAACCCCGGGCGCGACTACGGACACCAGGCGAAGGTCGTCGACACCCTGCTGCGGATGGCCGCCTCCCCCGAGGACCGGCTGCGCGCGGTCACCGGCTTCAACCTGAGCCTCGCCGCCACGGAGGCGGCCGTCAAACGCCTGACCGAGAACAAGGTGCCGGTGCTGGCCGCCCGCATCAGCGGCGACCGGATCGCCAACGAGGACCGGGCGGACGGCATGGCCAGGCTCCGCTTCCCGGGCCTGGCCCGCATCCTGCCCACCAACAACGACGCGGCCCGGGCCCTGGCCGACTTCAACGGCGCGCAGGGCCGCCGCAACCTGCGCACGGTCCTGGTCTACGACAAACGCCCCGACAGCTACAACGAGTCCCTGGCCAGGGCGTTCAGCCGGATCGAGGAGGAGGGCCCGGCCGGTCCCGCCGCGATGTCCTTCGAGTCCCCGGCCATCGACGAGGCGGGCTCCACCGGCAACCAGTTCACGCAGACGGCCAACAACATCTGCGACTCCGAGGCCGACACCGTCTACTTCGCCGGCCGCACCCTCCACCTGCGCATCTTCGCCCTCAAGCTGGCCCAGGTGGGCTGCGAGGGCCGCCACTACACCATCGTCAGCGGCTCCGACGCGGCCTCGCTGCGCCAGGACATGACCGAGCGGGACTGGGCCTCGCTGCGCGGCGACGACGGGCGGCCGAAGGTCACGGTCCAGTACGCGGCCCCCGCCCACCCCGACGCCTGGAGCACGGAACTGGCCGCCTGGACGAAGAAGTGGACGGCCACCCACAAGCGCGCCCCGGAACCCCAGGAGCTCCCCCAGTACCTCACCGAGCCGAAGGCGGCCCTGGACGCCCTGCGCGCCCAGATCGCCGCGACCCGGCGCGAGGGCATCTCCCTCGGCTCCACGCCCAACCTGGAGGACTCCCGCACGATGCTCGTCCACGACGGCCTCCTCACCATCGGCAAGGCCCTGCACCAGGCCCAGCAGGGCGCGCCCGAGACGACGGTCCCCACCCGCGAGGACGTCGGCCGCCAGTGGTCCCTGCTCCACTCCCGCCACCGCGTCCGGGCCACCAGCGGCCTGATCTGCCTCACCACCGGAGGCAACGCCTACGACAAACCGGCCGCGATCGTCGAACTGGACCCCGGCAGCAGGGGCCGGGGCACGCTCAAGTTCGTGGGCCTGGGCTGGCCGACGGGACGACCGCAGCCGAAGAACTGCGTGATCCCCAGCGAGACGCCCTGAGGAGGCGGCGGGCACGACGGGCGATGTTCACGCATTCATGAATTCATGGATCCCTGAACTCGGGTACGCTCGTCGGATGCTGACTGCCGCCCCCGACATCGAAGTCCTGGTCCGGTTCGGCCGGGCACTCGCCGATCCGGTCCGCTGCCGGATCCTGCTGGCCCTGCGCGAGGCCCCGGCCCACCCGGCCGACCTCGCCGACACGCTCGGCGTCTCGCGCACGCGGCTCTCCAACCACCTGGCGTGCCTGCGCGACTGCGGCCTGGTCGTCGCGGTCCCCGTGGGCCGCCGCACCCGCTACGAACTGGCCGACGCACGCCTCGGCCATGCGCTCGACGACCTGCGCACCGCCGTGGTCGCCGTCGAGACCGACCGCACCTGCCCGGAGGCCGCCACCGAGGGGTGCTGCTGACCGTGGCCGCGCAGATCTCCCTGTCGCCGGGCCCCGCGCGGCGCGAGACGCTGACCCGCCGGATACGGCTGCTGGTCGCCGCGACCATCGCCTACAACGCGGTCGAGGCGGTCGTCGCCCTCACCGCCGGGGCGCTCGCCTCCTCCACCGCCCTGATCGGCTTCGGTCTGGACTCCGTCGTCGAGGTGTCCTCCGCCGCCGCCGTCGCCTGGCAGTTCTCCGCACGCGAGCACGCCGTGCGTCAGGCGCGGGAGAAGAGCGCGCTGCGCGTCATCGCCCTGTCCTTCTTCGCGCTGGCGGCGTACGTCGCGGCCGACGCGGTACGGGCTCTGGCCGGGACCGGCGCGGCGGAACGCTCGGTCCCCGGCATCGTGCTGGCGGCCCTCTCCCTGGCCGTGATGCCGTTCCTGTCCGCCGCCCAGCGCAGGGCGGGGCGCGAACTGGGTTCCGCCAGCGCGGTCGCCGACTCCCGCCAGACGCTGCTGTGCACGTACCTGTCGGCCGTGCTCCTGGCGGGCCTGCTCCTGAACGCCACCGTGGGCTGGTCCTGGGCCGACCCGATCGCGGCCCTGGTCATCGCCGCCGTGGCGGTCAAGGAGGGCCGGGACGCGTGGCGGGGCAAGGGCTGCTGCGCGGTACCGGCGTCACCGTCACGGCCGGCGTCACCGTCGCTGCCGGTGTCGCCGGAGGGTGAGGGGAGCTGCGGTTGCCGTGCCGGGGGTGGGTGTTGCGGGGTGACCGGCTAGGCCGCCCTGCGGCGCGGGCGCGACGTCCGCCTGCCCGGCGCGGGCCGCTCCACCTCCCCGGTCTCCGGGAAGTCCCCGGACTCCTCGGGCGGGAAGGCCTCGTCCTCTCCGAAGTCCGGGGCTCGGAAGGGATTGGTGACCGGGGGAGGCGATGCCGCGGCGGAGCGGCGGGGTTGCCCTTCCGGAGCGGAGAACAGCGAAGTCGGTTCGATGGGAGGACTCTCTTTCGTGGGGAGCGGCCCCCTGACGGGGGTCGCGCGTGCCGTGACCCGGCACGAGGTCCTACAGCTTGGTCATCTTGGCGTAGGGGCTCAGGATCCGCATCTGTGCGGAGCCGAAGTCCACGAGCACCGCGATCCCGTCCTCGACACCGATCACCCGGCCGAGGCCGTACATGTCGTGGGTGACCTGGTCCCCGACGGCGAAGTGCTTCGGCGCCGGCGCGACGGGGGCCGCGAAGGGGCTGGTAGGCAAATGACGCTTCTGTGCAGCACGCTTTGTCATCACGCCCCAGTATGCGCCCCGGGGGGTCTTTGTGGGGACGGGCAAGCGACGATGAGGTCACGAACTGAGACGGAAAACATCGAAGGGCCCCACCGCGAACGG
>NZ_JAPSKN010000100.1:18434-21914 GCF_031181705.1 Streptomyces sp. | reverse complement strand
GTGCTGCCCCGTCAGCGTGGAGCGGTCCGCGATCAGGTCGGCCGGGGTGCCCTCGAAGACGATGCGGCCGCCGTCGTGACCGGCACCGGGGCCGAGGTCGATGATCCAGTCGGCGTGTGCCATCACCGCCTGGTGGTGCTCGATCACGATCACCGACTTGCCCGCGTCGACGAGCCGGTCCAGCAGGCCGAGCAGTTGCTCCACGTCCGCGAGGTGCAGGCCGGTGGTCGGCTCGTCGAGCACGTAGACGCCACCCTTGTCGGCCATGTGCGTGGCCAGCTTCAGCCGCTGCCGCTCACCGCCGGACAGCGTGGTGAGCGGCTGGCCGAGGGTGAGGTAGCCGAGCCCGACGTCGGCGAGCCGCTCCAGGATGCGGTGCGCGGCCGGAGTGCGGGCCTCGCCTGTGCCGAAGAACTCCTCCGCCTCGGTCACCGACATCGCGAGCACCGCGCTGATGTCGCGGCCGCCGAGCCGGTACTCCAGCACGGAGGCCTGGAACCGCCTGCCCTCGCAGTCCTCGCAGGGGGTGTCGACGCCGGCCATCATGCCGAGGTCGACGTAGACGACGCCGGCGCCGTTGCAGGTGGGGCAGGCGCCCTCGGAGTTGGCGCTGAACAGGGCCGGCTTCACACCGTTGGCCTTGGCGAAGGCCTTGCGGATCGGGTCGGCGAGCCCGGTGTACGTCGCGGGGTTGCTGCGGCGCGAGCCCTTGATCGGGCTCTGGTCCACGGAGATCACACCCGCGTCGGCCGGGATCGAGCCGTGCAGCAGGGAGCTCTTGCCCGAGCCGGCCACCCCCGTCACCACGGTGAGCACCCCGAGGGGGATGTCGACGTCGACGTCCTGGAGGTTGTTGGCCGAGGCGCCCCGGATCTCCAGCGCGCCGGTGGGCTCGCGGACCGTCTCCTTGAGCCGCGCCCGGTCGTCGAGATGCCGGCCGGTGACGGTGTCGGCTGCGCGCAGCCCCTCGACCGTGCCCTCGAAGCAGACGGTGCCGCCGGCCGTCCCGGCGCCGGGACCCAGGTCGACGACGTGGTCGGCGATCGCGATGGTCTCCGGCTTGTGCTCCACGACGAGGACCGTGTTGCCCTTGTCCCGCAGCCGCAGCAGCAGGCCGTTCATGCGCTGGATGTCGTGCGGGTGCAGGCCGATGGTGGGCTCGTCGAAGACGTAGGTGACGTCCGTGAGGGAGGAGCCGAGGTGGCGGATCATCTTCACCCGCTGCGCCTCACCGCCCGAGAGCGTGCCCGCCGGCCGGTCGAGCGAGAGGTAGCCGAGGCCGATCTCCACGAAGGAGTCGAGGGTGCCCTGCAACGCGGTGAGCAGCGGTGCCACCGACGGCTCCGTGAGACCCCGCACCCACTCCGCCAGGTCCCGGATCTCCATGGCGCAGGCGTCGGCGATGCTGACCTTGCCGATCCGCGACGAGCGGGCCGCCTCGGTCAGCCGCGTGCCCTCGCACTCGGGGCAGGTGGTGAAGGTGACCGCCCGCTCCACGAACGCCCGGATGTGCGGCTGCATCGCCTCCTTGTCCTTGGACAGGAACGACTTCTGGATCTTGGGAATCAGGCCCTCGTAGGTGAGGTTGACGCCGTTGACCTTGACCTTGGTCGGCTCGCCGTAGAGAAAGTCCTGCATCTCCTTCTTGGTGAACCGGCGGATCGGCTTGTTCGGGTCGAGGAAGCCGGACTGGGCGTAGAGGCCGACGGTCCAGACGTTGTCCGACTTCCAGCCGGGGATGGTGAACGCGCCCTCGGCGATCGACTTGGAGTCGTCGTAGAGCTGGGTGAGGTCGATGTCGGAGACCTTGCCGCGGCCCTCGCAGCGGGTGCACATGCCGCCGGTGCGGGAGAAGGTCGCCTTGACCGTCTTGGTCTTCTCCGCTCCGCGGTCGACGCGGATGCCGCCGCTCGCGCTGACCGAGGCGGTGTTGAAGGAGTAGGCGCTGGGCGGGCCGATGTGCGGCTCGGCGAGCCGGCTGAACAGGATGCGCAGCATGGCGTTGGCGTCGGTGGCGGTGCCGACCGTGGAGCGGGGGTCGCCGCCCATGCGCTGCTGGTCGACGGCGATCGCGGTGGTGAGGCCGTCCAGCACGTCGACCTCGGGCCGGGCCCGGTTGGGCATGAAGCCCTGCAGGAAGGCGCTGTAGGTCTCGTTGATCAGCCGCTGCGACTCGGCCGCGATCGTGTCGAACACCAGTGAGCTCTTGCCCGAGCCGGAGACACCGGTGAAGACCGTCAGCCGGCGCTTGGGGATCTCGATGCTGACGTCCTTGAGGTTGTTCTCGCGCGCGCCGTGCACGCGGATCACGTCATGGCTGTCGGCGAGGTGCGGCCCGGGCGATCGTCTGTCCGTCGTCGTGGCCTTGCTCATGGTGGCTCCATCTGTCGGGCGGGGCTGCCGTGTCCGGACGATCTCGTCCCCGCACCGGACCCTTCGGGGCACGGTGCGGGGTGGTTACTGCGGGGGCTGCTACTGCCCCTTGAGCTGCTGGATGCGGACCATGTTGCCCGCGGGGTCGCGGAAGGCGCAGTCGCGGACGCCGTAGGGCTGGTCCACCGGTTCCTGCACCACCTCGGCGTCGCCCGCCTGCAGCCGCTCGAAGACGCCGTCGACGTCGGTGGTGGAGAGCACGATGCTGGCGTAGGTGCCCTTGGCCATCATCTCGGTGATGGTGCGGCGCTCGTCGTCGGTGATGCCCGGGTCGGCGGCCGGCGGGTGCAGCACGATGCTGGTGCCGGGCTGGCCGGCGGGGCCGACCGTGATCCAGCGCATGCCCTCGTAGCCGACGTCGCCCCGGACTTCGAAGCCGAGGGTGTCGCGGTAGAACGCCAGGGCGGCGTCCGGGTCGTCGTGCGGCAGGAAGCTGGCGTGAATGTTGAGGTCCATGGCCCTCACGCTAGTTTCGGCTCGCGGTGGGCGCTTCTCGATTCCTGACCGGTCTGGTGACCTGCTTGGCGACGCACGACGGGATCCCGGCGGTCGCGCGCGCCGCCTCCCGCCGATAGGCGCTCGGGGGCATGCCGACCAGCTCGGTGAAGCGGGTGCTGAAGGTGCCCAGTGACGAGCAGCCGACCTCGAAGCACACCTGTGTGACGCTGAGGTCGCCGCGGCGCAGCAACGCCATCGCGCGCTCGATACGGCGCGTCATGAGGTAGCTGTACGGCGACTCGCCGTACGCCTGACGGAACGCGCGGCTGAGATGTCCGGCCGACATGTGCACCCCCCGTGCCAGCGCCTCCACGTCCAGCGGCTGCGCGTACTCCCGGTCGATCCGGTCCTTGACCCGGCGCAGCCGGGCGAGATCGCTCAGCCGCTGGGCCGAGGCGGGTCTGCTGCTGCTCACATGCGCGATCGTGCCACATCGCACGGACATGCGGTCGAATTCCGGGACAGAGCGGCCCGCCCCGATGCGGGCCGGCCCGCATCGGGCGCGGATGTCGAAGGTACCGGTCCACCATGCCGCGAGCGGCAGGACGC
>NZ_JAPSKN010000100.1:14418-18334 GCF_031181705.1 Streptomyces sp. | reverse complement strand
ATCGTGCCACATCGCACGGACATGCGGTCGAATTCCGGGACAGAGCGGCCCGCCCCGATGCGGGCCGGCCCGCATCGGGCGCGGATGTCGAAGGTACCGGTCCACCATGCCGCGAGCGGCAGGACGCACGGCTGCACACCCGCGGCGAGCCGGCACCGGGCGAGGACCGCCGCTCCGGCACTTCGCCACGCCACCTCCGCGGCACGCTCTCCACCGCGGCCTGGTGTCCGCGCCCGGTGGGATCGACCATGCCGGGACATCCCATCCGCTCCTCGGTGAAGACTCCGTCCGCCCCGAACACGACCACCGCCGACACGAGCCGGAGGTCGGCCGGGACGGCAGCCACGGCGAGCACCCTGCCGGAAGCGCAGGCAGGCGGGCGCCGGTCCCAGCGGAAGCACAGGCAGGCGGGCGCCGGTCCCAGCGGCCGGGCCGCCAGGGGCCCGGCCCGGCGGGTCCCGCCGGCGTGACCCGTTCCGCGCGTCCGGTCGAGGCGCCGGGCGCGCACCAGCGTGACCGCGGCGAAGGCCGGTGCAGCCGGGGCCGCCGTCCATCCGGTCATGAGGACGAGCCCGGACAAGACCATGTGGAGACTCACGCGGGGCCGGATGCCGCGCCGCTCGGAGGGTCCCCTCCGGATCGGGGGGCAGTGGGGTGCCGGGGCGGGACGCCGCACCCCCACTGCCTGAACGTTCCTGCGGGAGTCACACCGCCGCGGCCGCCGGGTCCGTCCGCCGGGTCAGCACGGCCGCCGCCGCTCCCACCAGGCCCGCGTCCGTGCCCATCTGGGCCGGTGCCACGGTGAGGTGCTGGACGAAGGACAGGGTCGCGTAAGTGCGCAGGGCCTCGCGCAGGGGCGTGAAGAGGATGTCGCCCGCCTTGCCCACTCCCCCGCCGATCACGACGATGTCGATCTCCACGAGCGTGGCGGTGGCGGCGATCCCGGCGGCCAGGGCCTGGGCGGCCCGCTCGAAGGAGGCGACGGCGACCGGGTCGCCGGACCGGGCGGCGGCGGCCACCGCGGCGGCTGAGGTGTCCCCGTCCGGGCCGGGCCGCCATCCGTTGTCCAGGGCGCGGCGGGCGATGTTGGGGCCGCTGGCGAGGCGCTCCACGCAGCCGTGCGAGCCGCAGGGGCACAGGTCGCCGTCGAGGTCGACGCTGATGTGGCCGATGTGCCCGGCGTTGCCGGTGGGCCCGGGGTGCAGCCGCCCGCCGAGCACCAGACCGCCGCCGACGCCGGTGGAGACCACCATGCACAGGGCGTTGTCGTGGCCGCGGGCGGCGCCCTGCCAGTGCTCCGCCGCCGTGATCGCCACACCGTCGCCGATCAGCTCCACGGGCAGGTCCCCGGTCGCGGCCCGGACCCGGGCGACGAGCGGGTAGTCGCGCCAGCCGGGCACGTTCACCGGGCTGACCGTCCCCGCCGAGGCGTCCACGGGTCCGGCGCTGCCGATCCCGACGGCCGTGGCGCGCTGCCACAGCGGCGACGCGCCGAGCTCGCCGAGCACCTGCTCCACCGCCCGCATCACGGTGTCGCCGTCCTCCCGGGCGGGCGTCGGCCGCTGGGCGCGTGCCAGGATCCGGCCCTGGCCGTCCACCAGAGCGCCGGCGATCTTGGTGCCGCCGATGTCGAGCGCGGCCACGAGGTCGGTGTGCATCAGTGTCGGATCTCCCCGTCAACCATGAGAAAAACGCCGAGAATAGCCATCGGGCAGGGCAAACCGCGGACCGGCCCTGCGGCGGTGCGCCGGTCCGGAGTTCGCGGTGGACAGTCTCCCCCGAGCCTGACAACGTTGTCCAGGCTCTATGCTCGACGCCACATCCTCATACAAACCCAGGATCGACGCATCCCCGTGGACGACAGGACAGGACACCGCACCGTGCCCCAGACGCACCTCCGATCCGCAACGCGCTACGGCAACCGTCCGACGATGAAGGACGTCGCCGCCCGTGCCGGGGTCGGCCTCAAGACGGTCTCGCGGGTCGTGAACGGCGAGCCGGGGGTCACGCCGGAGACGGAGCGGCGGGTCCAGGAGGCGATCGACGCGCTCGGTTTCCGCCGCAACGACAGCGCCCGGGTGCTGCGCAAGGGCCGCACGGCGAGCATCGGCCTGGTCCTGGAGGACCTCGCGGACCCGTTCTACGGACCGCTGAGCCGGTCGGTCGAGGAGGTGGCCCGCGCCCACGGCGCCCTGCTGATCAACGGCTCCAGCGCGGAGGACCCGGAACGCGAGCAGGAACTGGTGCTGGCCCTGTGCGCGCGGCGGGTGGACGGGCTGGTGGTCATCCCGGCCGGGGACGACCACCGGTATCTGGAACCGGAACTCAAGGCGGGCGTGGCCACGGTGTTCGTGGACCGGCCGGCCGGGCACATCGACGCCGACGTGGTGCTGTCGGACAACTTCGGCGGCGCCCGCGACGGCGTGGCCCACCTCATCGCGCACGGGCACCGCCGGATCGGCTTCGTCGGTGACATGCCCCGCATCCACACCGCCGCCGAGCGGCTGCGCGGCTACCGGGCCGCGATGGAGGACGCGGGCATACCGGTGGCGGACTCCTGGATGTCCCTCGGGGTGACCGACCCCGAGCGGGTGCGCAGGGCCGCCGAGGAGATGCTGTCGGGGCCGGACCCCGTGACCGCGATCTTCGCGGGCAACAACCGGGTGACGGTCACCGTCATCCGGGTGCTCGCCGAGCAGACCCGGCGGGTCGCCCTCGTCGGCTTCGACGACATCGAGCTGGCCGACCTGCTGCAGCCGGGCGTCACGGTCGTCGCCCAGGACGCGGCGGACATCGGCCGCACCGCGGCGGAGCGTCTCTTCCGGCAGCTGGACGGCAGCCTGCTCAGCCCCGAGCGCATCGAACTGCCGACCCGTCTGATCACCCGCGGCTCGGGCGAGATCCCCCCGGCGGACTGAGCGGCCCATGACCCGCCCCGTGGAACGGACGCTGCGAGCCCTCGGTCTCGCCGACGCGCCGCGCGAGCATCCCCTGCTGTATCCGGGCGCGTGGCCCGCCGACTCGGGGATCCTCGACGGGGACCGCTTCCTGCCGCCCGAGCGGCTGCTGTACGACGACCGCACGCCCGTCCTCGCCATCGGCTCCAACGGCTCCCCGGGCCAGTTGCGGCACAAGATGCGCCAGTGCGGGATCAGCACGCCGCTGCCGATGGTGAAGGCCCGGGTGACCGGTGTCGACGCCGGGGTCTCCGCGCACGTGAGCCGCATGGGCTATGTGTCGGCGTCGCCGGTCGGCGCCCCGGACACCGTGCGCGCGTTGTTCGTGCTCTGGCTGGACGCCGAGCAACTCGCGGTGATCGACGCGAGCGAGGGTGTGCCGGTGCCGGGTGGCAACTTCGACCGGGCCTGGCTGCCCGCACCCGACGTACGGGTCGACCTGGCGGACGGCACGCGGCTGCCCGGCGCGTACGCCTACGTCAACCGGCACGGCGTCCTGCACGACGGCACGGGCGTGCCGCGCACCCACCCCGGTCAGCGTGAGCTGCTCACCGAACTGCTCGTCGCGCTGCCGCGGCTGCGGGAGCTGTTCGGGGTGGTGCCCGAGGAGTTCTGCGCACGGGCCCGCGCCGACCGGCGGCTGTGCGAGCGGGGCACGCGGCTGTTCGTCGAGGAGAAGCTGGTGACGGCCTCCGGTCTGGAGCGGTACGCGGCGGCCGCGGTGCGCCGTCAGCAGAGCGGGAGCCCGGGGACGGGCCCGTCGTCGTCACCGCCCCTGGCGTAGACGTCGCTGACCCAGACGTCCGTGTTGCGGCTGTCGTCGTCGGTCTTCGCCCACCGGGCGTTGGTCCACTCGCCGTACGTCTCACGGCGGCCCAGGTCCTGCCGGCAGTGGAAGTGGTGGTGCCCGCGTCGAGGACGCCCACCTTGGCGCCGGAGGCCGTGTAGGAGTCGGCGGC
>NZ_JAPSKN010000100.1:0-14318 GCF_031181705.1 Streptomyces sp. | reverse complement strand
GGCTCTTCAGGCGGACGCGCTCAGGTCGCCTCGCCGGGGTGTCGCGAAGCTCTCCAGGTCGGTCCGGGTCAGGCCGGTGAGCCGGGCGACCTCGCCGATGTCGAGGGCGCCGCAGTCCAGGCCGCGCAGCAGGTAGCCGCTGAGGGCCTTGGCGGTGGCGGGTTCGTCCATGACGTCGCCGGCGGTGCGGTGGGCGTAGCGGGTGAGGCGGGCGGCGGCCTGTTCGAAGCCCTCGCGGTAGAAGGCGAAGACGGCCGCGTACCGGGTGGGGAGGTGGCCGGGGTGCATGTCCCAGCCCTGGTAGTAGGCGCGGGTCAGGGCGCGGCGGGTGAGGCCGTAGTGCAGGCGCCAGGCGGCGTGCACCTTCTCGGCGGGGCCGACCGGCAGGACGTTGGTGGAGCCGTCCGAGACGCGGACACCCGTCCCGGCCGCGGCGACCTGCATGACGGCCTTGGCGTGGTCGGCGGCGGGGTGGTCGCTCGCCTGGTGGGCGGCGGAGACGCCGAGGCAGGCGCTGTAGTCGAAGGTGCCGTAGTGCAGTCCGGTGGCGCGGCCCTCGGCGGCCTGGATCATGCGGGCGACGGTGGCGGTGCCGTCGGCGGCGAGGATGGACTGGCTGGTCTCGATCTGGATCTCGAAGCCGATCCGGCCGGGTTCGAGGCCGTGGGTCTCCTCGAAGGCGTCCAGCAGCCGGGCCATGGCGGTGACCTGCTCGGCGTAGGTCACCTTGGGCAGGGTGAGGACCAGGCCCGCGGGCAGGCCACCGGCCTCCATCAGGCCGGTGAGGAAGATGTCGAGGGTGCGGATGCCCCGGGCACGCACGGGCGCTTCCATGCACTTCATGCGGATGCCCATGTAGGGCGCCGCGGTGCCCTCGGCATACGCCTCGGCGACGACCCGGGCGGCGCGGGCGGCGGCCTCGTCCTCCTCGGCGTCGGGGCGGCTGCCGTAGCCGTCCTCGAAGTCGACGCGCAGGTCCTCGATCGGCTCGCGCTCCAGCTTCGCCCGCACGCGCGCGTGGACGGGCTCGGCGAGTTCCTCGGGCAGGCCGAGGACGGCGGCGAAGGCAGCGGCGTCGGGTGCGTGTTCGTCCAGGGCGGCCAGGGCCCCGTCGCCCCAGGAGCGGATGGTGTCGGCGGCGAAGGCGTCGCCGGGCACGTAGACGGTGTGGACGGGCTGGCGGGTGCCGGGGTCTCCGGGGTAGCGGCGCTCCAGTTCTGCGTCGACCGGGGCGAGGGAGGCGCTGATCTCCTCGCTGACGGCGCCCGCGAGGCTCGTCGCCACCTTCTCCTGCTGGCCCTGACCCATTCCGCGATCCTCTCGTTTTCCGCTTTACGGAATCAACAATCCGTAGAGCGAAGTTATCGGCCGACCTTCGACCTGGTCAACACCGTCCTGACGTGGGGTTCCCCATCCTTCCCCCTCGGTCGCCGCAGACCCGCCCTCCTCTTCCGTATTGAGCAGGCAGGCTTCATCCTGACGTGCAAGGGGAGGGAGATCACGTGCCGAACGAGGCCCGAGTGACGCGCCGCCACGGGCTCAAGGCAGCGGCGGCCGCCGCCGTCGCAGGACCGCTGCTCACCACCGCGGGGCCCACCCGGTCCGCCAGCGCCGGCGAGCACGCGGGCGCACTGAACGTCATGACGTTCAACGTGCGCTTCGGGACCGTCGTCGACGACACACCGCGCTGGTCCGTGCGCCGGCCGGTGATGCGGGAACTGCTGCGCCGCGAGCGACCGCACGTCATCGGCACCCAGGAAGGGCTCTACCGGCAGGTGCGCGCGATCCGGACGGATCTGGGCGAGCACTACGACTGGATAGGCGTCGGACGCGGGGGCGGCAGCAAGGACGAGTTCATGGCGATCTTCTACGACACGCGCAGACTCGCCCCGGTCGAGTTCGATCACTTCTGGCTGTCCGACACCCCGTACGCGATCGCCTCGAACACCTGGGGCGCGGACTGGCTGCGCATGGTGACCTGGGTCCGTTTCGCCGATCTCGCCCGCGAGGGACGGGAGTTCTACGTCCTCAACACCCATCTGGACAGTGTCAGCCAGTACGCCCGGGAGCGCTCCGCGGGGCTCATCGGCGAGACGATCGCCCAGTGGGACCGGTCGTTGCCGGTCATCGTCACCGGGGACTTCAACGCGGACGCCCACCACAACCGGGTGTACGACCTCATGCTGGACATCCCACTGACGGACGCCTGGGACACGGCGGCTACGCGGGGCCCCGCGTACGGGACGTACCACGGCTACCGGGGGCCCAGGCCCGGCGGGCGGCGCATCGACTGGATCCTCACCACGCCCGGGGTCACCACGCACTGGGCCCGGATGAACACCTTCAGCCTGGACGGGACCTACCCGAGCGACCATCTGCCGGTGCAGGCCTCGATGACCCTCGGATGACAAGAGGCCCCCGCGACCGTTCGCGCGGTCACGGGGGCCTGCTGCCGCCGGGGAGGCGGTCAGCCCTTGCGGGCCTTGATCTCCTCGGTCAGGGCCGGGACGACGTCGAAGAGGTCGCCGACGACGCCGTAGTCGACGAGGTCGAAGATCGGGGCCTCGGCGTCCTTGTTGATCGCCACGATCGTCTTCGAGGTCTGCATACCGGCGCGGTGCTGGATCGCGCCGGAGATGCCGGAGGCGATGTACAGCTGCGGCGACACGCTCTTGCCGGTCTGGCCGACCTGGTTGGTGTGCGGGTACCAGCCGGCGTCCACCGCGGCGCGCGAGGCACCGACGGCCGCGCCGAGGGAGTCGGCGAGCGCCTCGATGATCGCGAAGTTCTCCGCGCCGTTGACGCCACGGCCACCGGAGACCACGATCGCGGCCTCGGTCAGCTCCGGACGGCCCGTGGACTCACGCGGCGTACGGCCGGTGACCTTGGTGCCGGTGGCCTGAGCGGAGAAGGACACGTTCAGGGCCTCGACGCTGCCTGCGGCGGGGGCGGCCTCGACGGCGGCGCTGTTCGGCTTGACCGTGATGACCGGGGTGCCCTTGGAGACGCGGGACTTGGTGGTGAAGGACGCGGCGAACACCGACTGGGTGGCCACCGGGCCCTCGTCGCCGGCCTCCAGGTCGACGGCGTCGGTGATGATGCCGGAGCCCAGGCGCAGCGCCAGGCGGGCGGCGATCTCCTTGCCCTCGGCGGAGGAGGGGACCAGCACGGCGGCCGGGGAGACGGCCTCGTGCGCCGCCTGGAGGGCGTCGACCTTCGGCACGACCAGGTAGTCGGCGTACTCGGCGGCCTCGTGGGTGAGGACCTTGACCGCGCCGTGCTCGGCGAGGGTGGCGGCGGTGTCGGCGGCGCCGTTGCCCAGCGCGACGGCGACGGGCTCGCCGATGCGGCGGGCGAGGGTCAGCAGCTCCAGGGTGGGCTTGCGGACGGCACCGTCCACGTGGTCGACGTAGACGAGAACTTCAGCCATGGGACTTCTTCTCTCCTGCTTGCGAAAGATGAGGGGCGGTCGGCGAATGCGGGGCTCAGATGAACTTCTGGCCCGCGAGGAACTCAGCGAGCTGCTTGCCGCCCTCGCCCTCGTCCTTGACGATCGTGCCCGCGGTACGGGCCGGGCGCTCGGTCGCGCCGTCGACGACCGTGTAGGCGCCCTCCAGGCCGACCTCCTCGGCCTCGATGTCGAGGTCGGACAGGTCCCAGGACTCCACCGGCTTCTTCTTGGCCGCCATGATGCCCTTGAAGGACGGGTAACGCGCCTCGCCCGACTGGTCGGTCACGGACACGACCGCCGGCAGGGAGGCCTCCAGGTTCTCGGAGGCGGCGTCGCCGTCGCGGCGGCCCTTGACCGTGCCGTCCTCGACCGAGACCTCGGAGAGCAGGGTGACCTGCGGGACGCCCAGGCGCTCGGCGAGCAGCGCGGGGACGATGCCCATGGTGCCGTCGGTGGAGGCCATGCCGGAGATGACCAGGTCGTAGCCGGCCTTCTCGATCGCCTTGGCCAGGATCAGGGAGGTGCCGATGGCGTCGGTGCCGTGGATGTCGTCGTCCTCGACGTGGATCGCCTTGTCGGCTCCCATGGACAGCGCCTTGCGCAGGGCGTCCTTGGCGTCCTCGGGGCCCACCGTCAGGACGGTGATCTCCACGTCGTCGTCGGAGTTCTCGGAGATCTGCAGTGCCTGCTCGACCGCGTACTCGTCGAGCTCGGAGAGCAGACCGTCCACGTCGTCCCGGTCGACGGTCAGGTCATCGGCGAAGTGCCGGTCGCCAGTGGCGTCGGGCACGTACTTCACAGTGACAACGATCCTCAAGCTCACGCCGGCTCTCCTACTGCATCGTCATTTCTCGGCTGCCTCTTGCAGGCAGCATAGGCGCCTCAAGCGGCCGATCCCGGTCGGGGCGACCCACGCTCCGAGCGAAATATTACTCGTCAGTACACAGAGTTCGTTCCCGCTAAGCAAGCGCTTTGAACTGTGACCTTCGCAACGCAGCGTAACCGGAACTCGACGGTCACGCAGCCCCGAAAGACGCCCGGATCAGTCACCCAGGCGCCGGAAACGTCCCTGGTGGTAGAGGAGGGGACGGCCGGTGCCGGTGGGGTCGCCGTGCACGACCTCGGCGATGACGATGCGGTGGTCCCCGGCCGGCACGCGCGCGACGACCCGGCCGACCAGCCAGGCGAGCACGCCGTCCAGTACGGGGACGCCCTCGGGCCCTTCCCGCCAGGCGGTGGGCGCGCCGAAGCGGTCGGCTCCGCTGCGGGCGAAGGTGGCGGCCAGCTCCTGCTGGTCCTCACCGAGGACATGGACGCCGACGTGGCCGGCCTCGGCCATCGCGGGCCAGCTGGAGGCGCTGGTGCCGACGCCGAAGGAGAGCAGGGGCGGCTCGGCGGAGACGGAGGTGAGGGAGGTGGCGGTGAAGCCCACCGGACCGGCGTCGCCACGGGCGGTGATGACGGCGACGCCCGCGGCGTGCCGCCGGAAGACCGAGCGGAAGAGATCGGTCGTGGTCAGAAGGTCGGCAGGCATGGGGTCAGACTGACGATAAAGGATCGGCGCAGTCAAGTTCGTTCCCTGATGTGGGAGATGACT
The DNA here is from genome assembly GCF_031181705.1 of Streptomyces sp. Classification (GTDB taxonomy): domain Bacteria; phylum Actinomycetota; class Actinomycetes; order Streptomycetales; family Streptomycetaceae; genus Streptomyces. The sequence continues at coordinate 9,270 of NZ_JAPSKN010000100.1, read as the reverse complement.
CACCGACGGCGTCGTGTCCCTCACACCGCCTCCCCCAGCGCCGCGATCACGTCGGCCTTGCGCGGCTGCCCGACGGCCCGCCGCACCACCCGGCCCTCGGCGTCCAGGACCAGCACGGTCGGGGTCTTGAGGATGTCCAGCCGCCGCACGAGGCCCAGGTGCGCCTCGGCGTCGATCTCGACGTGGGTCACGCCCGGAACCAGGCCGGCGACCTCGCCGAGAACCCGCCGGGTGGCGCGGCAGGGCGCGCAGAACGCGCTGGAGAACTGCACGAGAGTGGCCCGCTCCCCGAGCCCCGCGCCCAGGTCCGCCGCGCCGAGCCGCCTGTCCTCGTCCCGCCCGCGCACCCGCACTCTCCCGTCCGCCGCTTGTGCAGCACTCCGGAGGCGCTCGCCGCCGCGAGCACCGCCACCCACATCACCAGTCCGGTCATCTTCTGCTGCAAGCGTTCACGAGGCCGCAAAGATTCCCGCTCCCGCAACGGCGCGTGCCTGCGGAATGCGCCCGTGCCGTGCGGCCGCGGCTCGGGCCGCCGACCGCCTTCGAGGCGCCCGAACCGCCGCGTTACGCCCAGGCGGTGGGGCTGCTGTTCGCCGGGCTCGGCCAAGTGGGCTCCACCCTGGGTCCCGAGGGGCTCGGGCTCGCGGCGACCGGCGTGGCGCTCGCGGCCGCTTTCTGCACGCGGCGTTCGGGTACTGCCTGGGCTGCGAGTTGCACCTGCCCGCACGGCGCGTGACGGTGCGCGCGGAGTAATGCGGGCGTAAAAGGACGAGGTGGGGATCGGCGGCTACGTGACGAGAATCTCTCCGGCTGGGGGCACGGGGACTGGCTACCCGGCCGTTCTTGGGGCACCATCTCGACAAGCCGTAAACCTACGGCTGCGTAACTTGTCCGCTGGGAATCCCTTCCCAGGCAGAGCAGGAAGGGTCCGAACCGCCCATGGCAGAGCTCGTCTACCGTCCCGTCGTCGGTTTCGCCCGCACGCTGTTCAAGGTGTGGGACCTCAAGATCGACTGTCAGGGTTCGGAAAACATCCCGCGCTCGGGCGGCGCCGTGCTGGTGAGCAACCACATCAGTTACCTGGACTTCGTCTTCAACGGCCTGGCGGCGCTGCCGCAGAAACGTCTCGTGCGCTTCATGGCGAAGGAGTCGGTCTTCCGGCACCGGATCTCCGGTCCGCTGATGCGCGGGATGAAGCACATCCCCGTGGACCGCAAGCAGGGCGAGGCCGCCTACGCGCACGCCCTGGACTCGCTGCGGTCGGGCGAGATCGTCGGGGTCTTCCCGGAAGCCACGATCTCGCCGTCCTTCACGCTCAAGAGCTTCAAGACGGGCGCCGCCCGCCTGGCGCAGGAGGCCGGGGTCCCGCTGATCCCGATGGCGGTGTGGGGTACGCAGCGCCTGTGGACGAAGGGCCAGCCGCGCAACTTCAAGCGCAGCCACATCCCCGTCACCATCCGGGTGGGCGAGGCGATCGAGGCCTCCCGCGACAAGTACGCGGGCGCGATCACGCGGCAGCTGCGCGACCGCGTCCAGGAACTCCTGGAGGCCGCCCAGCGCGCCTACCCCGTACGCCCCAAGGGCCCGGACGACACCTGGTGGATGCCGGCGCACCTCGGCGGCACGGCCCCGACGCCGGAGCAGGTGCGGGCGGCCGAGGCGCACTGACGCCCGGGCGCCCGCCATCCAGCCGGCTCAAGCGGCTCAGGCGGCGGACCAGGGGGCGCGGATCTCGATGTCCGCGCCCGGACTGAACTTCTCCAGCAGCTCGGCCAGTTCCGTCGCGGCCGCCGTCACCTCGGCGACCGGCATCGGGGCCATGCTCTCCAGCAGGAAGATGCCCGAGGTCGTCCGCTCGGTGAGCCGGGTGCGCGGCCCCTGGCGCCAGTTCCAGCGCCGGCAGGTCACGCCCGCGTCGTCGCACCACACCACTTCGCCCGCGTCGGGGTGCTCGACGGTCTCCTCGCCGCCCGCCACGGTCACGAAGTCCTCCGCGCCCGTGGCCCGCACCAGGCGCATGCCGCCTTGGACGCGGTCGAGATCCTCGCCGCCGACCGGGATCAGATGGGCGACGCTGACGGCGTTGTAGAGGTCGACGAGCAGGTTGATGCGGGGAAGGCCGGCGTCCGTCAGGGCCCGCTTGGCCAGGGCCTCCGCGGAGTTGCGGGTGCGCGACGGCTTCGCGCCGAAGGCCGTGTAGGCCGCGCGCCAGGCCGCCATGTGCGGGTCCTCGTGTGGGGCGCGGCCGTCCAGCCGGGCCGCGAGCCGGCGGGCGGCGTCGTCCAGCAGCCGCGCGCCGGCATCCGTGCTCGGCCCGTTGACCAGGCCGTGCGCCTCGATCGCGACATGGGTGAAACCGGGCGCGAGTGCGCGGACGTCGTCGGACACGGTGAGCGTGAGTGTCATGGTCGGGCCTCGGAGTGCGGTGGGGAGTGCGAGCATGGTGCATCATACAGAACCTGACAGTCCACTCCACTGAACGCTGGATCAGCAGGTGAGACGTGCGCATACCTGTGCACGGCCCGCGGAAGAACGGCCGAACACCGCCGCAACCCCCGGCCCCACCACAACCCTCGCCCGAAACCACGGGTCTCGGGTTCACGGATCGGTGACGAGGAGGGGGACATGAAGCACCTACGACGTCTGGCGGGGGCCGCGGTCACGTGCGGCGCCCTCGCGGCCGCGGGAATCGGGGGCGCGCCCGCGCAGGCCGTGGAGAACCAGTTGTGGATCAGCGCACCGTACGAGACGGTGCTGCCGGGCGCGGAGGCGGACGGCAGCGCCCGCGAGCGCAGTCTTCAGGTGTCGGTCAGCCGTGATGTCGCGGACGGCAGCGTGCCGGCCGGGCGGCTGACGGTCGACGCGAGTGAGGTCGCCGCCTTCGCCCGGGTGTCGTGGCCGGCGAACTGTGCGCCCGAGTCGGAGGTCAGAGCGGTCTGCGCGTTCCCGGAGATGCCGGAGGGCACGGACACCGTGGCGGCCGCCACGTTCGGGCTGCGGGCGCTGCCCGGAACGGACCTCGGCGCCTCCGGGTACGTGCGCTATTCGGCCACCGCCGGGGAGTTGACCTCGCACGCCGGTGAGACCCGGGTCGGCCTGGGCAACGGGCCGGACCTCGGCCTCAGCCAGGCCCCCTACCAGCGCGACCTGCAGCCGGGCACCGGGACGAGCGTGCCGGCGACGGTGTCCAACACCGGCAACCGCACCGCCGAGCGCACCCTGATGTGGATCAGCGCCTCGTACGGGCTGCGCTTCGAGGAGCGGCACGCGAACTGCGAGTACCGGGACCACACCACCGGGACGGGAGCCCTGTGCGTGCTGGACGAGGCGGTGGCGCCCGGGCAGCGCTACGCGATGACGACCCGCCTGGGCGTCGGGCGCAAGGCGATGTACGAGCGGTTCGACCAGTCCGTCCAGCCGTACTCGGACGAGGCGCTGGAGGAGGCCCGCGGCGAGTGGACGTGGACCCGGGGCACGGGCCCCGAGCTGGACCTGCTGCCCGTGACGACCCGGACGGCGGCGGCGTCGGAGCCCGACATCGACCCGCAGGACAACTACCAGGCCGTCATCCTCGACGCCCGGAACACCGCCGACCTGAAACTCACCGGCAGCAGGGTGCGCGGGGCCGCGGGTGACACCGTGACCGCCGCGGTCACCGTCCACAACCGCGGCCCGGCCTGGGTGGCGTCGCTGGGCGCGGGAGCCTCCGTGGCCACCGTGCGGTTCCAGGCTCCGGAGGGGACCACGGTCGGCCCCCTGCCGGAGGACCGGTGCCGGCCGGCGGAGGACGGCGCGTCCCCCGCCGCTTACTACTGCCGCACACCGATCTACCTGCACGACAAGGCGTCCTACACCTTCGAGATACCGCTGCGGATCGACCGGGTGGTGCGCGGGGCGCAGACCACCGTGGCGACCCTCAACGACGACTCGGAGCTGAGCATCCGTGAGTTCGACCCGAACCTGCGCAACAACATCGCACGGATTCTCGTCAACTGAAGGTATGCGCAGGGGAGATGGCCTTAACGGGCCATCTCCTCCTTCAGCGCCGCGAGGAACGCGTCCACGTCCTCCTCGGTCGTGTCGAAGGCGCACATCCAGCGGACGTCACCCGCGGCCTCGTCCCAGAAGTAGAAGCGGAAGCGCTTCTGCAGGCGCTCGCTCACGTCGTGGGGCAGGCGCGCGAAGACCGCGTTGGCCTGCACCGGGTAGAGGATCTCCACGCCGTGCACGGACCGCACGCCCTCGGCGAGGCGCTGGGCCATCTCGTTGGCGTGCCGGGCGTTGCGCAGCCACAGGTCCCGGGCGAGCAGGGCCTCCAACTGCACCGACACGAACCGCATCTTGGAGGCGAGCTGCATCGACAGCTTGCGCAGGTGCTTCATGTGGCTGACGGCGTCCTGGTTGAGGACCACGACGGCCTCGCCGAAGAGGGCGCCGTTCTTCGTGCCGCCCAGGGAAAGGATGTCGACGCCGGCGACGTCGGTGAGCGTCCGCATCGGGACGTTCAGGGTGGCGGCGGCGTTGGCCAGCCGGGAGCCGTCCAGGTGCACCTTCATGCCGTGCGCGTGGGCGTGCTCGCACAGGGCGCGTATCTCGTCCGGCGTGTAGACCGTGCCCAGCTCGGTGGCCTGGGCGATCGACACGACCTGCGGCATCGCCCGGTGCTCGTCGTCCCAGCCGTAGGCCTGCCGGTCGATCAGCTCGGGCGTGAGCTTGCCGTCGGGCGCCGGGACGGTGAGCAGCTTCAGCCCGCCGACCCGCTCGGGCGCGCCGCACTCGTCGACGTTGATGTGCGCGCTCTCGGCGCAGATCACCGCGCCCCAGCGGTCGGTGACCGCCTGGAGCGCGACGACGTTGGCGCCGGTGCCGTTGAAGACCGGGAACGCCTCGGCCGAGGCCCCGAAGTGGCTGCGGACGACGCCCTGCAGGTTCTCGGTGTAGGCGTCCTCGCCGTAGGCGACCTGGTGCCCGCCGTTGGCCAGGGCCAGGGCGGCGAGCACCTCCGGGTGGGCACCGGCGTAGTTGTCGCTGGCGAAACCGCGGACCTCGGGGTCGTGGTGGCGGCGGGCGTCGGTCTTCGGCGGGTTCACGGCTTCTCGGTGAGCCACAGACGTTTTCCGTTCACTTCGGCGGCGGGCTTCTCCCAGACTTCGGTGATGGCCTCGGCCAGGTCCTTGACGTCGGTGAAGCCCGCGAACTTCGCGTTGGGGCGGTCGGCGCGCATCGCGTCGTGCACCAGTGCCTTCACCACCAGGATCGCAGCCGCCGAGGTCGCGCCCTCGGGACCCCCGGCCTTGCGGAAGTAGTCGGCCATGGCCAGCGTCCACGCCTCGGCCGCCGCCTTGCCCGCCGCGTAGGCGGCGTTGCCCGCGGTGGGCTGGGTGGCCCCGGCGGCGCTGATCAGCACGTACCGGCCGCGGTCGCTGCGCTGCAGCGCCTCGTGGAAGGCGAGGGACGTGTGCTGCACCGTGCGCACCAGCAGCATCTCCAGGAAGTCCCAGTCGTCCAGACTGGTCCTGGTGAAGGTCTCGCTGCCGCGCCAGCCGCCGACGAGGTGGACCAGGCCGTCGACGCGGCCGAAGTCCTTCTCGATCCGGGCGGCCCAGTCGCGGGTGGCCTGCAGGTCGAGCAGGTCGACCGTGTCGCCGGTGACGGTGGCGCCGCCGGTCGCGTAGCTCGCCGCGTCCACCGCCTCCGCCAGCCGCTCCGGGTCGTTGTCCGAGCCGATGACGGTCGCTCCCGCCTCGGCCAGCCTGAGCAGCGCCGCCCGGCCCGCCGGCCCGCCCGCGCCGGCCACCGCGATCACCGCACCGCTGAGCGCCCCGTTCCCCGCCATGTTCTTCGCCTCCTGAGCAGTGTTCCCGGTCTGCCGATCGCTCACGCGGCGATCCGCTCGGCGCCGTCCGCCGTGATGCCCTTGGTGGAGGCGATCACGTTCTTCAGCTTCTTGGACAGTGCCTCATAGAACATGCTCAGCGGAAACTCGTCCGGAAGCACGTCATCGACGAGTTTGCGCGGGGGCTGCGTCAGGTCCAGGGCGTCGGGGCCCTTGGCCCACTTGGAGCCCGGGTGCGGGGAGAGGTACGTGGAGACGAGCTCGTACCCGGCGAACCAGTGGACGAGCTTGGGCCGGTCGATGCCGTCGCGGTACAGCTGCTCTATCTCGCCGCACAGCTCGTTGGTGACCTGCGGGGCGCGCTCCCAGTCGATGGTGAGCTTGTTGTCGGTCCAGCGGACGACGTCGTGCTTGTGCAGGTAGGCGAAGAGGAGCTGGCCGCCGAGGCCGTCGTAGTTGCGCACGCGCTCGCCGGTGACCGGGAAGCGGAACATGCGGTCGAAGAGGACCGCGACCTGGACGTCGCGCGCCTGCGGTACGCCCTCGGCCGCCAGCTTCACGGCCTCCTTGAAGGCGGTGAGGTCGCAGCGCAGCTCCTCCAGGCCGTACATCCAGAACGGCTGGCGCTGCTTGATCATGAACGGGTCGAAGGGCAGGTCGCCGTGGCTGTGGGTACGGTCGTGGACCATGTCCCACAGGACGAACGCCTCCTCGCAGCGCTTCTGGTCGTGGACCATCGCGGCGACGTCCTCGGGCAGCTCCAGGCCAAGGATGTCGACGGCGGCGTCGGTCACGCGGCGGAAGCGGGCGGCCTCGCGGTCGCAGAAGATGCCGCCCCAGGTGAACCGCTCCGGCGCCTCGCGCACGGCGATGGTCTCCGGGAACAGCACGGCCGAGTTGGTGTCGTAGCCGGAGGTGAAGTCCTCGAACTTGATGCCGCAGAACAGCGGGTTGTCGTAGCGGGTGCGCTCCAGTTCGGCCAGCCAGTCCGGCCAGACCATGCGCAGCACGACCGCTTCGAGGTTGCGGTCCGGGTTGCCGTTCTGCGTGTACATCGGGAAGACGACCAGGTGCTGCAGACCGTCCCGGCGGTCCTGCGCCGGCTGGAAGGCGAGCAGCGAGTCCAGGAAGTCGGGCACCTGGAAGCCGCTGTCGGCCCACCGGGTCAGGTCCTTGGCCAGGGCCTCGTGGTACGCCTGGTCGTGCGGGAGCAGCGCAGAGAGCTCCAGGACCGCGTCGGCGACCTGCCGGACGGCGAGCTCGGCGTCGGCCGGGTCGGGCGCGCCCTCGGCGTCGAAGTCGATCGACCCGTCCTTGGACTGCCATGGCCGGATCCGCTCCACGGCATCCTTGAGCACGGGCCATGCCGGGTGCTCCACCACCCTGGCCACGGGAGGAACCCCGCCCTCCGAACCCACCTGCACAAGAATTTCCGTCATGTCCCATCCTCCACGGGAGAATCTCACGTATGCAGACCGTATACACACGAGGTTCCTCCCAGCAAGGGCCACCTCGGGAAATTATCCTGCCGCACCCCGTCCTTCACCGCACTTTTTCCTGCCGGTCACGCTTGTGCCCGAGCGCGCGCCGTCCATGCGCTCACTCTCCGCAAGGAGCGGGCACAGGCGATACGGTCGGGTGGGCCCTGCGGGCCCGCACTGCCGCCTGTCGACGGAAGAGAGTCGCGTCTTGAACTTCCTCACCATCGGTCACCGCGGAGTCATGGGTGTGGAGCCCGAGAACACCCTCAGGTCCTTCGTCGCCGCCCAGGAGGCCGGCCTCGACGCCATCGAACTCGATCTGCACCTGAGCAAGGACGGCGCGCTCGTCGTCATGCACGACACGGACGTCGACCGCACGACCGACGGCACCGGGCCGATCGCCGAGAAGACCCTCGCCGAGCTGCGGGCCCTGGACGCGGGACGGGGCGAGCGGGTGCCGGTCTTCGAGGAGGTCCTGGAGGCCGTCCAGGCACCGCTCCAGGCGGAGATCAAGGACGCGCGGGCGGCGCGGGCCCTGGCGCGGGTGATGAACGAGCGGGGGCTGGCCGGGCGGGTGGAGGTGTCCTCGTTCCACGACGAGGCGATCGCCGAGATCAAGCCACTGGTGCCGGGGGTGCGCACGGCACTGATCGCCAGCCGCTACGGCACGGACGTCGTGGACCGCGCCGTAGCGGCCGGCGCCGAGACCGTCTGCCTCAACATCCGCCGGCTCACCCTGGAGATCGTGGAGCGCGCCCGCCAGGCCGACCTGAGGATCATCGGCTGGGTGGTGAACACGCAGGACCATCTGCGTCTGGTCCGGGCGTTCGGCCTGGACGGCGCCACCACCGACCACCCGGACATCAAGCGCACCGGCCGCTTCACGGCCTGACGGCTAGCCGAGCTCCTTGACCAGCAGCTCGAACTGGAGGTCGTCGCGGAGCGGGATGCCGAAGCGCTCGTCGCCGTACGGGAACGGGGTCATCCGGCCCGTGCGGCGGTAGCCGCGGCGCTCGTACCAGGCGATGAGGTCGTCGCGGACGGAGATCACGGTCATGCGCATCTCCGTCACGCCCCAGACCGCGCGGGCCTGCCGCTCCGCCTCGGCGATGATCACCTTGCCGAGGCCCCCGCCCTGGAGTGCGGGGCTGACCGAGAACATCCCGAAGTAGGCGTGGTCACCGCGGTGCTCCAACTGGCAGCAGGCGACGATCCGGCCCTCCCGCTCCACGGCCAGCAGCCGGCTGTCGGCCGCCTTGATGACGGCCCGTACGCCTTCCGGGTCGGTCCGCTGCCCCGCGAGGATGTCCGCCTCGGTGGTCCACCCGGCCCGGCTGGCCTCGCCCCGGTAGGCCGACTCGATCAGCGCGACCAGCTCGTCCACGTCCGCGTCGGTGGCGTCGCGGAAGGTCAGTCCGGTGGCAAGGGTGTCCATGGGCGTACGTCTCCGTGTCCTGGGCGCGGCTCGGGCAGGGTCGAGCGTAACCCTGCCACTAGTCTCGGGTGCATGGTGCATGTACTCGGCAGCCGGATCCTGCTCCGCCCCACCGACCCCGACAAGTCCCGGGCCTTCTACGGCGAACAGCTCGGGCTCGCCGTCTACCGGGAGTTCGGCACCGGGCCCGAGCGCGGCACGGTCTACTTCCTGGGCGGGGGCTTCCTGGAGGTCTCGGGGCGGGCCGAGACACCGCCCTCGCCCGCCGTGCGGCTCTGGCTCCAGGTCGACGACGTGACGGCGGCCCGGGACGAGCTGACGGCGAAGGGCGTGGAGATCGTGCGGCCGCCGGTGAAGGAGCCCTGGGGGCTGGTCGAGATGTGGATCGCGGACCCGGACGGCACACCGATCGTGCTGGTGGAGGTCCCGGCAGACCATCCGATCCGCTACCGCCCGGGCATCTGACGCGGCCTGACGGCGGGGGCCGGTCCGACGGCGGGGCCGGGCTGACGGCGGGG
>NZ_JAPSKN010000099.1 GCF_031181705.1 Streptomyces sp. | reverse complement strand
AGCTGGCCGAGTCCTTCGCCGACGCCGACCGCAACCCGCCGGTCTTCGACCCGGAGACCAACACCGCGCCGGTCCCCGCGTCCTTCAAGAAGAGCTACCAGGCCTTCATGGACTCCGAGTACTGGCGCCTCGGCCTGCCCGAGGAGATCGGCGGCACCACCGCGCCGCGCTCCCTCATCTGGGCCTACGCCGAGCTGATCCTGGGCGCGAACCCGGCCGTGTGGATGTACTCCTCGGGCCCCGCCTTCGCCGGCATCCTCTTCGAGGAGGGCAACGAGGTCCAGAAGCACATAGCCAAGATCGCCACGGAGAAGCAGTGGGGCTCCACGATGGTCCTCACCGAGCCCGACGCGGGCTCCGACGTGGGCGCCGGCCGCACCAGGGCCGTGCAGCAGGAGGACGGCTCCTGGCACATCGAGGGCGTGAAGCGCTTCATCACCTCCGGTGAGCACGACATGTCGGAGAACATCCTCCACTACGTGCTGGCCCGCCCCGAGGGCGCCGGCCCCGGCACCAAGGGCCTGTCCCTCTTCCTCGTCCCGAAGTACCTGTTCGACTTCGAGACCGGCGAGCTGGGCGAGCGCAACGGCGTCTACGCCACGAACGTCGAGCACAAGATGGGCCTGAAGGCCTCCAACACCTGCGAGATGACGTTCGGCGACAAGCACCCCGCCAAGGGCTGGCTGGTCGGCGACAAGCACGACGGCATCCGCCAGATGTTCCGCATCATCGAGTTCGCCCGCATGATGGTCGGCACGAAGGCCATCTCCACGCTGTCCACGGGCTACCTGAACGCGCTGGAGTACGCCAAGGAGCGCGTCCAGGGCCCGGACCTGGCGAACTTCATGGACAAGACCGCGCCCAAGGTCACCATCACGCACCACCCGGACGTGCGCCGCTCGCTGATCACGCAGAAGGCGTACGCGGAGGGCATGCGCGCCCTGGTGATGTACACCGCCTCGATCCAGGACGCCATCCAGATCAAGGAGGCCGCCGGCGAGGACGCCTCCACCGAGCACGCGCTGAACGACCTGCTCCTGCCCATCGTCAAGGGCTACGGCTCCGAGAAGGGCTACGAGCTGCTCGCCCAGTCGCTGCAGACCTTCGGCGGCTCGGGCTTCCTGCAGGAGTACCCGATCGAGCAGTACATCCGGGACTCCAAGATCGACACCCTCTACGAGGGCACCACGGCCATCCAGGGCCAGGACTTCTTCTTCCGGAAGATCGTCCGCAACCAGGGCGCCGCGCTGAACTCCCTCGCCGAGGACATCAAGAAGTTCCTGGCGCTCGGCACCGGCGGCGAGGAGCTGGCGGGCGCCCGCGAGCACCTGGCCAAGGCGGCCGTGGAGCTGGAGGCGATCGTCGGCCTGATGCTGACCGACCTCGCCGCCACCGAGCAGGACGTCAAGAACATCTACAAGGTCGGGCTCAACACCACCCGCCTGCTGATGGCCTCCGGTGACGTCGTCGTCGGCTACCTGCTGCTCAAGGGCGCCGCGATCGCCGCCGAGAAGCTGGAGACCGCCTCCGCCAGGGACAAGGCCTTCTACACCGGCAAGATCGCGGCCGCGAAGTTCTTCGCCGCCAACGTCCTGCCGGGCGTCACCCTGGCCCGCAAGGTCGCCGAGGGCGTCGAGCTGGACCTGATGGAGCTGGACGAGGCCGCGTTCTGATCCCCACGTCCTCGGTTCGAGGGCCCGTTCCCCCACACCGGGAACGGGCCCTCGTCCGTCGTTAAGGTGAATGCATGACCGAACCAGCCCGCCCGTCTCCCACCGCGGCCCCCGCAGCGAGCGCTTCGCGCGCACCTCTCCCTTTCGACCGCGGCCACACCGACGACCTCATGGCCTTCCTGGCGGCGAGCCCGTCGCCGTACCACGCCGTGGCGAACGCCGCCGAGCGGCTGGAGAAGGCCGGCTTCCGGCAGGTCGCCGAGACGGACGCCTGGGACGGGACGAGCGGCGGCAAGTACGTGCTGCGCGGCGGGGCGATCGTCGCCTGGTACGTGCCGGAGGGCGCCGCGCCGCACACGCCGTTCCGCATCGTCGGCGCCCACACCGACTCCCCCAACCTGCGCGTCAAGCCGCTGCCCGACAGCGGGGCGCACGGCTGGCGCCAGGTGGCCGTGGAGATCTACGGCGGGCCGCTGCTCAACTCCTGGCTCGACCGCGACCTCGGCATCGCCGGCCGGCTGACCCTGCGCGACGGCTCGACCCGGCTGGTGAACGTGGACCGGCCGCTGCTGCGCGTCCCGCAGCTCGCCATCCACCTGGACCGCTCGGTGACGGCCGACGGCCTCAAGCTCGACAAGCAGCGGCACATGCAGCCGGTCTGGGGCCTGGGCGGTGACGTGCGCGACGGCGACCTGATCGCCTTCCTGGAGGAGACCGCCGGCATCCCCGCGGGCGAGGTCACCGGCTGGGACCTGATGACGCACTCCGTGGAGCCGCCCGCCTACCTCGGCCGCGACCGAGAACTGCTGGCCGGCCCGCGCATGGACAACCTGCTGTCGGTGCACGCGGGCACGGCGGCCCTCGCGGCCGTCGCCGCGTCGTCGTCGCAGCCGGCCTCCATCCCGGTCCTGGCGGCCTTCGACCACGAGGAGAACGGCTCCCAGTCGGACACGGGCGCGGACGGGCCGCTCCTCGGCAACGTCCTGGAACGCTCGGTCTTCGCGCGCGGCGGCTCCTACGAGGACCGGGCCCGCGCCTTCGCCGGCACGGTCTGCCTGTCCTCCGACACCGGCCACGCCGTCCACCCCAACTACGCGGAGCGGCACGACCCGACGCACCACCCGCGGGTCAACGGCGGCCCGATCCTGAAGGTGAACGTCAACAACCGCTACGCCACGGACGGTTCGGGCCGCGCCGAGTTCACGGCGGCCTGCGAGGCGGCGGACGTGCCGTTCCAGTCGTTCGTCTCCAACAACTCCATGCCCTGCGGCACCACGATCGGCCCGATCACCGCCGCCCGGCACGGCATCAGGACGGTCGACATCGGCGTGGCCATCCTGTCGATGCACAGCGTCCGCGAACTCTGCGGCGCCGACGACCCGTTCCTGCTGGCCAACGCCCTGACGGCTTTTCTGGAGCGGTAGAACGGCCCCTCACCGCATGGGTGTTCGCCCCGGGGGTACCCGGTGTTGCGGGACCGGAACGACCGGACCGTACAGGGAGGCGACACACATGGGCCTCGGCGGATGCATCATCCTCATCGCCGTGGGAGCCATCCTCACGTTCGCGACCGACTGGGACATGCAGGGGGTCAACCTCGACCTGGTCGGAGTGATCCTGATGATCGTCGGACTGATCGGCGTCACGACGTTCAGCAGCATCGCCAGGCGCCGGCGCGTGGTGGTGCCCCCCACGACGTCGGTCGTGGACGACGGACGGCGCCCCACACGCGACGGCTACAGCGACGGCTACGGGGTGTGACCGCGCCCCGGATCAGCTGTCCATCCCGGCAAGGACCAGGGGCAGCCGGGCCGTCCCCGACGCGGTGAGACGGACCGGCACGCCCCAGTCCTGCTGATGGACGTGACAGGCCGGGTACGCGTTGCCGGGATCGTCGTCGCAGGAGGCGGCCATCGCGGAGACGTGCAGCACGCCCTCCGGCACGGAGGGGTTCAGGTCGAGGGTGCGGGACAGCTCCGTCCCCGCGCCCTCGCCTTCGCGCAGCAGCTCCGCCGGGGTCGAGGAGACCAGCAGGCGCGTGGAGGGGCCGTGGCGGTCGTCCAGCTTCTGCCCCGCGGGCGCCCGGAAGACGACGTCCAGCCGAAGACGCCCCGGGGCGACCTCGGTCGGCTCCCGCCGGGTGCGGTGGGCCACGTCCGGGACCTTCACCGCCTCCTCCGGCAGCCGCAGCCGGGTCAGCCGGTGCCGGGCCGACTCCACGACCACGATGTCGTCGCCCGCGAGCACCGCGTCGCTGGGTTCGCGCAGGTCCGTGGCCAGGGTCGTCACCTCGCCGGTCGCCGGGTCGTAGCGACGCAGGGCGTGGTTGTAGGTGTCGCTGACCGCGACCGAGCCGTCGGGCAGGGCCGTGACGCCCAGCGGGTGCTGGAGCAGGGCCTGTGCGGCGGGGCCGTCCCGGTGGCCGAAGTCGAACAGGCCGGCGCCGACGGCGGTGTGGACCGAGCCGTCGGGATCCACCCAGCGCAGGGCGGACGTCTCCGAGTCGGCTAGCCAGAGCCGCTCGTCCGTGGCGGCGAGCCCGGACGGCTGCGCGAACCAGGCCTGGTCGCCCGGCCCGTCGACCAGGCCCTCGTTGGTCGTCCCGGCCGTGACGGCCACCGTCCCGTCCCGCGGGTCGTACGCCCACAGCTGGTGCACCCCGGCCATGGCGATCCACACCCGGCCCCGCCACCAGGCGACGTCCCAGGGGGAGGACAGGTCGACCTCACGGGCCGGGCCCGAGGTGGGGGAGCCCTGCCACCACTGCCGGCCCGTGCCGGCGAGGGTGGTGACCTCGCCCGTGGCGAGGTCCAGCCGCCGCAGGGCGTGGTTGACGGTGTCGGCGACGACCACCGACCCGTCGTCGAGGACGGCGAGCCCCTGCGGCTCGTTGAACGTGGCGGTGCCGGCGGCCCCGTCGGCGAAACCCCGCGTGCCGGCGCCGATCCTGCGCAGCACGCTCTCCCCGTCCGCGGCGAGCTCCACCAGCTGGTGCCGGGTCGTGTCGCTCACCAGGAAGGTCCCGCCCGGCAGCGGCACGGCCTTGCCGGGGAAGCGCAGCACCGTGGGCTCCGGCTCCGGGGCCACGTAGGGACCGTCGCCGCGCCGCAGCGTGCCCTTGGCCGCGTGCTCGTCCTCCAGCTCCCCGACCAGCCGCTCGATGGCGTGCACATGCCCTTCACCGGCGTGCTGGGCGACGACGTACCCCTCGGGGTCGATCACCACGAGCGTCGGCCAGGCGCGCACGGCGTACTGCTTCCACGTGGCCAGCTCCGGGTCGTCGAGCACCGGATGCTCCACCCCGTAGCGCTCCACGGCGTCGGCGACCGCCCCGTGCTCCGCCTCGTGCGCGAACTTCGGGGAGTGCACCCCGACGACCACGACCGTGTCCCGGTGCTTCTCCTCCAGCTCCCGCAACTCGTCCAGCACGTGAAGGCAGTTGATGCAGCAGAACGTCCAGAAGTCCAGGACGACGATGCGTCCGCGCAGATCGGCGAGCGTGTACTGCCGCCCGCCCGTGTTCAGCCAGCCACCCCTGCCGATCAGCTCGGGGGCGCGGACGCGGACGCGTCGGGGTACGGAGTCGCTCATGACCCCAGGGTGCCATCCGGCTCCGGCGTCCGGTCCAGCGGATGACCCGTCGTGGCGTCCACGTGGTCCGGGACCTCGTCGTGGCGGTCGCCGACGGTGAGGGTGCCGGTGGGCTCGAACATCAGGATCGCGGTCGGCACGGGGGCGTACGGCTTGTGCTCGGTGCCGCGCGGGACGGTGAAGACGCTGCCTGTGGGCAGGACGACCGTGCGCTCGCCGGCCGGCTCGCGCAGGGCGATGTGCAGCTCGCCGTCGAGGACGAGGAAGAACTCGTCGGTGTGGTCGTGCGCGTGCCAGACGTGGTCGCCCTCGACCTGGGCGATCCGGACGTCGTAGTCGTTGACGGCGGTGACGATGCGGGGGCTCCACCGCTCGGTGAAGGAGGCCAGGGCGTCGGCGAGGGAGACGGGTTCGTGGGTCATGAGCCGATCCTGCGGGGTGCCGTACGGTGGCCACGAGTGCTAGGAATCGCACATGTCGCAAGAATCCTCGCAGCGCCCGCACCGGGTCGCCGTGATCGTGGACGAGGGCACCAACCCCTTCGAGGTCGGGGTGGCCACCGAGCTGTTCGGGCTGCCGCGGCCCGAGCTGCGGCTTCCGGGGCCGCTGTACGAGGTGACGCTGTGCGCGCCCGTGCCGGAGGTCCGGATGAACCACGGCTTCTTCACGCTGAGCGGCGTCCCGGGCCTGGACGCCGTGGACGGGGCGGACACGCTGGTGGTGCCGGGCCGGCCGGACAACGTCGTGCCCCGGGTCCCCGCCGTCCTGGACGCCATCCGCCGCGCGCACGCCCGCGGCACCCGGGTGGTCAGCTTCTGCACCGGCGCGTTCGCGCTCGCCGAGGCCGGGCTGCTGGACGGCCGGCGGGCGGCGACGCACTGGCGCTGGGCGGACTCCTTCCGCCGGCTGCACCCGCGGGTGCTGCTGGAGCCGGACGTCCTCTTCGTCGACGAGGGCGACGTCCTCACCGCGGCGGGCAGCGCGGCCGCGCTCGATCTGGGGCTGTACCTCTGGCGCCGTGACCACGGTGCGGAGATCGCCAACCACGTCTCCCGCCGGCTGGTGTTCGCCGCGCACCGGGACGGCGGGCAGCGGCAGTTCGTGGAGCGGCCGGTGCCCGAGGTGCGGGACGCGTCGCTGGCGCCGCTGCTGCAGTGGGCGCAGGAGCGGCTGGGCGAGCCGCTGACGGTGGCGGACCTGGCCGCCCGCGCGCGGGTCAGCCCCGCCACGCTGCACCGCCGCTTCCGCGCCCAGCTCGGCACGACCCCGCTGGCGTGGCTCACGGGCGAGCGCGTGGCGCTGGCCTGCCGGCTGATCGAGCGGGGTGAGGAACGGCTGGACGTGGTGGCGGCCCGGAGCGGGCTCGGGACGGCCGCCAACCTGCGGGCGCGGCTGCGGCGGGTGACCGGGCTCAGCCCGTCGGCCTATCGGCGGCGTTTCGGCAGCGGCGGCGGGGAAGCCCTGGTCTCATGAGATTCCTCGTGTACGACCGGCTCCTCGGCTTCGGTGACGACTACTGGATCGAGGACGAGCACGGCTCCAAGGTGTTCCTCGTCGACGGCAAGGCCCTGCGGCTGCGCGACACCTGGGAACTGAAGGACGCCCAGGGTCACGTCCTCGTCGACATCCACCAGAAGATGCTCGCCCTGCGCGACACGATGGTGCTGCAGCGGGCCGGGGAACCGCTGGCGACCATCCGCCGCAAACGGCTGTCCCTGCTGCGCAACCACTACCGGGTGTCCCTGGCCGACGGCAGCGAACTGGACGTCAGCGGCAGGATCCTGGACCGGGAGTTCGCCGTCGAGTACGACGGGGAACTGCTCGCGGTGATCTCCCGCCGGTGGCTGACCGTGCGGGACACCTACGGCGTGGACGTCGTGCGCGAGGACGTGGATCCGGCGCTGCTGATCGCGGTGGCGGTGTGCGTGATCCACCTGGCGGAGAAGGAACGGGAGGACTGACGGCGGCCGGTCGGGACTGGCGTGACGGTCGGTCAGGGCCTGGACGGCGGCCGGTCGGGGTCTGCGCGGCGTCCGGTCAGGGCCTGCGCGGCGGCCGGAGTCCCAGCATCCGGTCCTTCAGCGCCGGGAACTGCTCCCGTGTCGTCGCGACCTTCGCCGGGTCGAACTCCACCGTGAGGACCTCTTCGTCCGCCCCGGCCTCGGCCAGCACCTCGCCCCAGGGGTCGACCACGATCGAGTGGCCGGACTGGGGAACACCGGCGTGCGTCCCGGCCGTCGCGCAGGCGAGGACGAACGACTGGTTCTCCACGGCCCGGGCCCGGGCCAGCAGCGACCAGTGGGACCGGCGGCGCTCCGGCCAGCCCGCCGACACCACGAGCGTCTCGGCCCCGGCGTCGACGAGCCCGCGGAAGAGTTCGGGGAAGCGGAGGTCGTAACAGGTGGCCAGGCCGAGGGTCGTCGCGGGCAGACGCACCGTCACCAGCTCGGTGCCGGCGCCCATCAGCACGGCCTCGCCCTTGTCGAAGCCGAACCGGTGGATCTTCCGGTAGGCGGCGGCCAGGTCGCCGGAGGGCGAGAAGACGAGGGACGTGTTGTACAGGGGACCGTCCGGGTCCCGCTCGGGGATGGATCCGGCGTGCAGCCAGACGCCCGCGTCGCTCGCGGCCTTGGCCATGGCCTCGTGGGTCGGGCCTTCGAGCGGTTCGGCCTCGGTCCCGAACGCGTCGTAGGCGAAGGCGCCGGTGGTCCACAGCTCGGGGAGGACGACGAGGTCGCTGCCGGCCTGCTCCCGGACCATCGCGGCGGCCCGCCGACGGCGCGATTCGACCGATTCGCCCTCGTCTACGGCGATCTGGATCACAGAGGCGCGCACACTACCACCGTCCTGGCATTCGAGCCGTCCACACGGGCCTACGATCGTCACACGAAAGCACTGCCGGGGTGCCCCACAGCAGCGTAACTTAGCTCGCAAGACACCCGCCGACAGCCGCCACCTCCCACTGGCAACGCCGCCATCACCTGCCCGTGCACCGACCGCCGAGGGGTCCCGTTCCGTGAGTCTGCATCCCACCCTCCAGCCCTACGCCGACGCCTGGACCCACTCCATCGAAGCGATATCCGAGCTGGTCCAGCCGCTCGCGGAGGCCGAATGGAACCGGCGTACGCCGTGCCCCGGGTGGTCGGTGCGGGACGTGGTGTCCCATGTCATCGGCCTGGACTGCGAGATGCTCGGCGACCCGCGCCCCATCCACACGCTGCCGCGCGACCTGTTCCACGTCACGAACGACCACCAGCGCTACATGGAGATGCAGGTCGACGTCCGCCGCCACCACACGGCGCCGGAGATGACCTCCGAGCTGGAGTACGTGATCATCCGCCGCAACCGCCAGCTGCGCAACGACTCGCGTGACCCGGGCACGAAGGTGCGCGGGCCGCACGGGGCGGATCTCACCCTGGAGGAGTCCATGCGCCGGCACGCCTTCGCGGTGTGGGTGCACGAGCAGGACCTGCGCACGGCGCTCGGCCGGCCCGGCAACCTCGACTCCCCCGGCGCGCACGTCACCCGTGACGTGCTGCTCGGTGAACTGCCCCGCGTGGTGGCGGAGGACGCGCAGGCGCCGCGCAGCTCGGCGATCGTCTTCGACGTGCACGGCCCGGTCGAGTTCCTGCGCACGATCCGCGTCGACATCCAGGGCCGCGGCACCCTGGAGACGGCCCCGGCGCTGGGCCCGGCGGCCACGCTCACCCTCGACTGGGAGACCTACGTCCGGCTGGCCTGCGGCCGCGTGACGCCCGAAGCGGTCTCCGACCGCCTGAAGACGGAGGGCGACCCGGACCTGACCGCGGCGATCCTGCGGAACTTCACGGTGACCCAGTAGGACCCGGACCCCACCCGTCGACGGGCGGCACCGGCCGCACCCGGCCGCGGACAGTCGTGCCGCCAGGGCGACGGCATCCCCCGGGCCGGAGCCGAGCGCTCGGAGGACGGTGGGCGCGGCGGCATCTCGTCGCGCCGAGCGCGCAGGGCACGGACCCCGCCCGAAACCCCGGCGCCCGGACCCGGCGCCGATAAACCGGGTGCCGCCGCCCCTCCCCCGGCCGTACCGTGCCCTGCCATGACCCCGCCACCCCGCCGCACCGGCCGCCTCACCTTCCACGGCCCTCTGTCCGAGATCCGCGCCGACGCCCTCGTACGACGCCTCGCGGGCAACTCCCCCGCCACCGTCCTGGACATCGGCTGCGGCCGGGGCGAGCTCATGCTGCGCGTCCTGGCCGCCACCCCGCGGGCGACCGGCACCGGCGTCGACCTCGACCCCGAGGACCTGGCCCGCGGCCGGCAGGCCGCCGAGGCACGCGGACTGACGTCCAGGGTCCGCTTCCTGGAGGAGTCCGCCACCGGCACGCCCCACGGCCCCGCCGACCTCGTCCTGTGCGTCGGCGCCGCCCAGGCCCTCGCCGAGCAGCTCCCCGACGCACTGGCCGCACTGCGCGGTCTCGTCACCGACGGGGGCCGTGTCCTGCTCGGCGAGGGTTTCTGGCAGCGCACGCCCACCCCGTCCGAACTGACCCGCATGTGGCCGGGCGCCGCCGCCACCGACCACCCCGGCCTCCCGGCCCTCGTCGACCTGGCGATCCGGGCGGGGTTCCGGCCGGAGTGGACGGAGACCGCGAGCCTCGACGAGTGGGAGGAGTTCGAGTCGGCCTACCTCGCGGACACGGAGGTGTGGCTCGCCGAGCACCCGGACCACCCCCGGGCCGCGGAGACCCGGCAGCGCGCGGACCGCCACCGCTCCGCCTGGCTCACCTACCGCGGCGTCCTCGGGCTCGCGTACCTCACCCTCGTGCCCGTGGCGGCCCGCTGACCCGACGGCTACGCCGGCACGTGCACCGTCTCCACGCGGCTCGCCACCAGCCGCTCCCGCTCCCGCCGCGCCGCCCGCCTGCCCAGCCGCAGGATCTGCGTGACGCCGAGCGCCTGCAGCACGAAGACGGCGGAGAAGGCCACCGTGTAGTCGTCGCCGGTGGCGTCCAGCAGCACGCCGATCGCGAACAGCGTGGTCATGGAGGCCACGAAGCCGCCCATGTTGGTGATGCCGGAGGCCGTGCCCTGCCGCTCGGGCGGGTTCGCCGGGCGGGCGAAGTCGAAGCCGATCATCGACGCCGGCCCGCACGCCCCGAGCACCACGCACAGCACGACCAGCAGCCACATGGGGGCGTGCGGCCCGGGGTGGAACAGCGTCGCCGCCCACGCGGCCGCCGTCGTGCCGACCGTGCCGAGCGCGAGCGGCAGCCGGGCCCCGTGGTGCCGGGCGACGATCTGGCCGTAGACCAGCCCGACGGCCATGTTGGACAGCACCACCAGCGTCAGGAGTTCACCGGCCGTCGCCCGGGACAGCC
Source organism: Streptomyces sp. (assembly GCF_031181705.1). Taxonomy (GTDB): domain Bacteria; phylum Actinomycetota; class Actinomycetes; order Streptomycetales; family Streptomycetaceae; genus Streptomyces. The sequence continues at coordinate 11,642 of NZ_JAPSKN010000099.1, read as the reverse complement.
CCTGCGCCTCGACCAGGAACGGCAGGCCCCACAGCAGCAGGAACACCATCGCCGGGAACTGGGTCGTGAAGTGCACCCACAGGCCCAGCCGCGTCCCGGGTTCCCGCCAGGAGGCGGCGATCTGACGCCGTACGTAGGCCGTGCCCCGGTGCGCCACCGGCTCCGGCGCGTGGCCCTCCGGGTGGTCCTTGAGGAACAGCAGGACCAGCGCGAACACCACGGCCCCCGCGGCGGCGCTGCCCGCGAAGGCCGCGGTCCAGCCGACGCCGTGCAGCAGCCGGGCCAGCACGAGCGTGGAGACCAGGTTGCCCGCCATGCCCACCAGCCCCGCGAACTGGGCGACGAGCGGCCCGCGCCGGGCCGGGAACCACCGGGTGCCCAGCCGCAGCACACTGATGAACGTCAGCGCGTCACCGCAGCCGAGCAGCGCCCGCGAGGCGAGCGCCATGCCGTACGACGGGGAGAACGCGAAGCCCAGTTGCCCGGCCGTGAACAGCACCGCGCCGAGCGCGAGCACCTTCTTGGTGCCGAGCCGGTCGACGAGCAGGCCGACGGGTATCTGCATGCCCGCGTAGACCAGCAGCTGGAGGATGGAGAAGGTCGACAGCGCCGAGGCGTTGACGTGGAAGCGGTCGGCGGCGTCCAGGCCGGCCACGCCCAGGGAGGTGCGGAAGATGACCGCGACGAAGTAGACCGAGACGCCGACACCCCAGACGGCCAGGGCCCGCCGTCCGCCTGGGGGTGCCCCCTTCGGGGGAGGATCGCCCGGCAGCGCCGCCGAGCTCATCGGACCTCCCCCCGGGCCAGGTGGGAGAACCAGCCGACGTGCCGGTGGACGAGCCCGACGGCCGCCTCGGCGTCCCCCGCGCGCAGCGCGTCGAGGATCTCCTCGTGCTCGGCGAGGGTCTTGGCGATGCGGTCGGGGTGGGAGTGCATCACGGCCACGCCCATGCGCAACTGGCGGTCGCGCAGCTGGTCGTAGAGGCGGGAGAGGATCTCGTTGCCGCCGCTGCGGACGATCTCGGCGTGGAAGCAGCGGTCGGTGACGGCGGCCCCGGCGAGGTCTCCGGCGGCGGCCTGCTTCTTCTGCCGGGCCAGCAGCTCCTCCAGGCGCTGGATGAGTCCGGGGGGCGCGGGCACGGCCTTGCGCGCCGCGTGCTCCTCGACGAGCAGCCGGGTCTCGACCACGTCGGCGATCTCCTGGGCGGAGACGGGCAGGACCAGGGCGCCCTTCTTGGGGTAGAGCCGGATCAGACCCTCGGCCTGCAGCCGGAGCAGCGCCTCGCGCACGGGGGTGCGCGAGACCCCGACGGCCTCGGCCAGCTCGCCCTCGGTGAGGAGGGTCCCGCCCTCGTAGCGGCGCTCCAGGACGCCCTGTTTGACGTGGGTGTAGACGCGGTCGGCGGCGGGGGGTTGCTTCACGGCCAGGGTCATGCGGACAGCATAGATACAACAGGTGTGCATGGATGCACCCGTCCAGGATCCGGACGCGTATGTCACACATCTGTGGCAAAGCAGGGGTCCCGCGCGGTGTGGGCACAACCAACTGTGCTACTTACGAGTCAGACACGTGCGGCCCCTTTCTCCTCGTCCTCAACTCGGCCGCACCGTTGGGGCATTCAACGCAATCGGGGTATCTGACTTGATAACCGGCATTAAGGGCACCCGTTTCCGCAGAGCCGCGGCCGTCGCCGTGACCACCGGCGCCATGCTCGCGACCGGAGCCCTCACCACCACGCAGGCGCAGGCCGCCGCCACGCCCTCGATCGCCGCCAAGGGCGGCTACGTGATGAACAACGCGACCGGCAAGTCGCTCTACACCAAGGCGGCCGACACCCGCCGCTCGACCGGTTCCACCACCAAGATCATGACCGCCCTGGTGGTGCTGAAGCAGTCGAACCTCAACCTGGACAGCAAGGTCACGGTCCAGAAGGCGTACAGCGACTACATCGTCGACAACAACTGGGCGTCCAACGCCAAGCTGATCGTCGGCGACAAGGTCACCGTCCGCCAGCTGCTGTACGGGCTGATGCTGCCGTCGGGCTGCGACGCGGCGTACGCGCTGGCCGACAAGTTCGGCTCGGGCTCGACGCGCTCCGCGCGCGTGAAGTCGTTCATCGGCAAGATGAACACCACCGCCAAGAACCTGGGTCTGAAGAACACCCACTTCGACTCGTTCGACGGCATCGGCAAGGGCGCCAACTACTCCACACCGCGCGACCTGACGAAGCTCGCCAGCGCGGCGATGAAGAACTCCACGTTCCGCACGGTCGTCAAGACGAAGAAGTACACGGCGAAGACGACCACCAAGTCCGGCGGCACGCGGACGATGGCCCCGTGGGAGAACACCAACCCGCTGCTCAGCAGCTACACGGGCGCGATCGGTGTGAAGACCGGTTCCGGCCCGGAGGCCGGGTACTGCCTGGTCTTCGCCGCCACCCGCAACGGCAAGACGGTCATCGGCACGGTCCTCTCCTCGACCAACGGGACCACGCGCAAGTCGGACGCGACGAAGCTGCTCAACTACGGCTTCACCAAGTAGGACCGCCCAACGGAAAGGGGGCTCACCGCCGGCGGCGGTGAGCCCCCTTCCTCGTGTGCGCCGGCTACGCCCAGGAGATGAGCCGCTTGGGCTGCTCCAGGATCGCCGCCACGTCGGCCAGGACCTTCGAGCCCAGCTCGCCGTCGACCAGGCGGTGGTCGAAGGAGAGGGCCAGCGTGGTGACCTGACGCGGCTTCACCTTGCCCTTGTGGACCCACGGCTGGAGCTTGATCGCCCCGACCGCGAGGATCGCGGACTCGCCCGGGTTCAGGATCGGCGTGCCCGTGTCGACGCCGAAGACGCCGACGTTGGTGATCGTCACCGTGCCGCCCTGCATGGCCGCCGGGGACGTCCTGCCCTCGCGGGCCGTCGCCACCAGCTCGCCCAGCGACTCCGCCAGCTGCGGCAGCGTCTTGGCGTGGGCGTCCTTGATGTTCGGCACGATCAGGCCGCGCGGGGTCGCGGCCGCGATGCCCAGGTTCACGTAGTGCTTGACCACGATCTCCTGGGCGGCCTCGTCCCAGGACGCGTTGATCTCCGGGTTGCGCTTGATCGCGACCAGGAGCGCCTTGGCGATCAGCAGGAGCGGGTTCACGCGCAGGCCCGCGAACTCCTTGTCCTGCCTCAGCTCCTCGACCAGCTTCATCGTGCGCGTCACGTCGACCGTCACGAACTCCGTGACGTGCGGCGCGGTGAACGCCGAGCCGACCATCGCCGCCGCCGTCGCCTTGCGGACGCCCTTGACCGGGACGCGGGTCTCGCGCGCGGTGTCGTACGAGGCCGGGGCGGCGGCCGGGGCGGGCGTGGGCGCCGGCTCCGGTGCCTCGGGGGCGGCCGCTGCCACGGCCGCGTGCACGTCCTCGCGGGTGATGATGCCGTCCGGGCCGGTCGGGACGACCGTCGTCAGGTCGACGCCCAGGTCCTTGGCCAGCTTGCGGACCGGCGGCTTGGCCAGCGGACGGTCCGCACCGGCCGGAGCCGGGACGGCCGGTGCCTGGGCCTGGACCGCCGGCGCGTGGCCGTTCAGCTCCGTGTGGATCGCCGTCGAGGCCTGCTGGACCGGGACCTCGGGGCCCTTGCGGGGGCGCCGGCGGGTGGAGGAGGTCGCCACCCCGTAGCCGACGAGGACCGGCTGGCGGCCGGATCCTGCGGACTCCGGCTCGGCCGCGGCCACGGTGGCCTCGGTGGCCTCGGTGGCCTCCGGCTGCGGCTCGTCGGCGGGCGCGGGGGCGGCACCGCCGCTCACGTCGACCGCGATGATCGACGTGCCCACGTCGACAGTGGTGCCCTCCGGGAAGTGCAGCGCCCGGACCACGCCGTCGTAGGGGATGGGCAGCTCGACGGCCGCCTTCGCCGTCTCGACCTCGCACACCACCTGGCCGTCCGTGACCGTGTCACCGGGCTGGACGTACCACTTGAGGATCTCCGCCTCCGTGAGCCCCTCGCCCACGTCGGGCATCTTGAACTCGCGCACGGACGCTTCCGTCATCGTCGTCACGACCCTCTCCTCAGTACGCCAGCGAGCGGTCGACGGCATCCAGTACCCGGTCCAGGTTCGGCAGGTACTCCTCCTCCAGGCGGGCCGGCGGGTACGGGGCGTGGTAGCCGCCGACCCGGAGCACCGGGGCCTCGAGGTGGTAGAAACAGCGCTCCGTGATCCGGGCGGCGATCTCCGCGCCCGAGCCGAAGAACACCGGCGCCTCGTGGACGACGACCAGGCGGCGGGTCTTCTCCACCGAGGCCTGGACCGAGTCGAAGTCGAGCGGGGAGACCGAGCGCAGGTCCAGGACCTCCAGGCTCTTGCCCTCCTCGGCGGCCGCGTCGGCGGCCTCCTGGCAGAGCTTCACCATCGGGCCGTAGGCGGCCAGGGTCAGGTCGGTGCCCTCGCGGACCACCCGGGCCTTGTGCAGCGGGCCCGGGATGGCCTCCGTGTTGACCTCGTCCTTGTCCCAGTAGCGGCGCTTGGGCTCGAAGAAGATCACCGGGTCGTCGCTCTGGATGGCCTGCTGCATCATCCAGTAGGCGTCCGACGCGTTCGACGGGCTGACCACCTTCAGGCCCGCCACGTGCGCGAAGAGCGACTCGGGGGACTCCGAGTGGTGCTCGACCGCGCCGATGCCGCCGCCGTAGGGGATGCGTACGACGACGGGCATCTTGACCTTGCCCAGCGAGCGGGCGTGCATCTTCGCGAGCTGCGTGACGATCTGGTCGTACGCGGGGAAGACGAAGCCGTCGAACTGGATCTCCACCACCGGGCGGTAGCCGCGCAGGGCCAGGCCGACCGCGGTGCCGACGATGCCCGACTCGGCGAGCGGGGTGTCGATGACGCGGCTCTCGCCGAAGTCCTTCTGCAGGCCGTCCGTCACCCGGAACACACCGCCGAGCTTGCCGACGTCCTCACCCATGATCAGGACCTTGGGGTCGGATTCCAGAGCGCGGCGCAACGACTCGTTGATCGCCTTGGCCAGTGCCATCTTCTCGGCCATCTCAGTTACCCCCCTCGTCGGCGAAGGACGCCTGGTACGCGGCGAACTGGGCGCGCTCCTCGTCGACCAGCGCGTGTCCGTCCGCGTAGACGTTCTCGAAGATCGCGAAGTGGTCCGGGTCCGGCATGGCACGGACCGCCTCGCGCACTCGCCTGCCCAACGCCTCGGACTCGGTCTCCAGTTCCGCGAAGAAACCCTCGTCCGCGTGGTGCGAGGCCTCCAGGTAGCGGCGCAGGCGCAGGATCGGGTCCTTGGCCTCCCAGGCCTGGCGCTCCTCGTCGCCCCGGTAGCGGGTGGGGTCGTCGGAGGTGGTGTGGGCGCCCATGCGGTACGTGAACGCCTCGACGAGGGTCGGGCCCTCGCCGCTGCGCGCCCGCTCCAGCGCCCAGCGGGTGACCGCGAGGCAGCCGAGCACGTCGTTGCCGTCGACCCGGACGCCGGGGAAGCCGAAGCCCTGGGCGCGCTGGTAGATCGGCACGCGGGACTGCTTCTCGGTCGGCTCGGAGATGGCCCACTGGTTGTTCTGGCAGAAGAACACGACGGGCGCGTTGTAGACCGCGGAGAAGGTGAACGACTCGGCCACGTCGCCCTGGCTGGAGGCGCCGTCGCCGAAGTAGGCGATCACCGCGCTGTCGGCGCCGTCCTTGGCGACGCCCATCGCGTAGCCGGTGGCGTGCAGCGTCTGGGAGCCGATGACGATCGTGTAGAGGTGGAAGTTGTTGCCGCCCGGGTCCCAGCCACCGTTGTTCACGCCGCGGAACATGCCGAGCAGGTTGGTCGGGTCCACGCCGCGGCACCAGGCGACGCCGTGCTCGCGGTAGGTGGGGAAGACGTAGTCGTCGTCACGCAGGGCGCGGCCGGAGCCGATCTGGGCGGCCTCCTGGCCGAGCAGCGAGGCCCACAGGCCCAGCTCGCCCTGGCGCTGCAGGGAGGTCGCCTCGGCGTCGAAGCGGCGGGTGAGCACCATGTCGCGGTAGAGGCCGCGGAGCTCTTCCGGGGTGACACCGGCGACGTACTTGTCGAACTCGGCGTTCTTGACCCGCTCGCCCTCGGGCGTCAGCAGCTGCACGAGCTGGGGCTCGGTGCCCTTCGCGCCGGCGTCCTTCTTGGCGGTGGTGCGGGTGGTGCGCTTGGTGCCGGTGGTGCCGGCCTTGCTTCCGGCGCTGCGTCGCGGTGTGCGCGCGGCAGTGCTCTCCACGGTCACGTGTGCTCCTCCGTCGGTCCGGCCCCGGGGTTGCCGGTAGGCCAGTGCGGCTCACCTGTTCTCGGCCCACGGGACACGGGGTGGGTGCCACTCGGCCGGGAACAGGCGTGACAGGTGCCCCGGCGAGCGCCCTGCAGAGAGCACGTTACCCAGTGCGCCACATTTCTGTGAAACCCCCTCTGACCTGCGATTTTGCTTGGAAATCCAAGTAAATCGAGAAGGCGGTGAAGGAGCCCTGGTCACAGCCTTGCAGGAGGCCGGAGCTACCGCACGTTAACCCGGTGACCCAGGTCACGGGAAGAGTCCTTTTCCGGGCGTGCCCCAACGGCACGCGCGCGTGGGGCCCGTCTCCGGGTCCCACGCGCGCGTGGATCATGCTTTTTCCGGCGGTCAGCCGCCGCCCTCGCCGCCCGGGCCGCCGACGACTCCGGTCGTGGTGCCCGCGTCGGTGCCGCCGGCCGTGTCGCCCGTCGGCGTCTCCCCCGGGTCCGTGGGCTCCTCGCCGGTCGGCTCGCCGGTGGGCTCCTCGGTGGTCGGCTCGTCCGTCGGCTCGCCGGTGGGCGACTGCGGGGCGCTCTGCGACGGGGTGTAGGACGGGGTGTACGACGGCGTCCAGTTGCCGTTGCCGTTGCCCGTGCCGGTGCCGTCGTCCGTGGACGTGCCGGTCGGCTCGTCGGTCGCCTCGTCGCTCGGCGTCTTGCTGGGCTTCTTCTCCTCGGCCGTCTGCGAGGAGGTCGGCGACTGCTTCTTGCTCGGGTCGTCCTTGCCGTCGCCGGTGTTCTGCAGGGCCAGGGCGACACCCGCGGCGACGGCGATCACCGCGAGCACGGCGAGGATCCACAGCCTGCCGCGGCCGCTGCCCCGGCTGCCCTGCCCCTCGAAGCCGCCGTCGTCCCCGTTGCCGTAGCCCGCGGGCAGGAGGGGCGAGGCGATCTGCGTGGTGCCGGAGGCGTCGCCGGGGTGGCCCATCACGGCCGTGCCGGCGAAGCCGCCCGAGGGGGTGTGCCGGCCCTCGTGCATGTCGACCGGGCCGGTGTTCCAGGTGCCGGTGTGGCCGCCCTGGTCGTAGAGCATCTGCAGCGCGTACTGGACCAGCCCGCGCATCTCCTCGGCCGTCTGGAAACGGTCGTCGGGATCCTTGGCGAGGGAGCGCATGACCAGGCCGTCCAGCTCCGGCGGGCAGGCGTCGGAGGCCTCGGACGGCGGGGTCGGGATGTCCTGGACGTGCTGGTAGACCACCGACAGCGGGGTCTCGCCGGTGAAGGGCGGGCGCAGCGACAGGAGCTCGTAGAGCAGGCAGCCCGTGGCGTACAGGTCTGAGCGGTGGTCGACGGCCTTGCCGAGGGCCTGCTCGGGGGAGAGGTACTGCGGCGTGCCCATGACCATGCCGGTCTGGGTCATCGTCGTGGAGGCGCCGTGCAGGGCGCGGGCGATGCCGAAGTCCATCACCTTCACGGCGCCGTTGTGCGTGATGATGACGTTGGCCGGCTTGATGTCGCGGTGCACGATGCCGTGCTGGTGCGAGTAGGCGAGCGCCTCCAGCACCCCCGAGACGATGATCAGCGCCTGCTCGGGGCCGGGCGCCTCGGCGTTCAGCAGAAGGTCGCGGATGGTGCGGCCCTCGACCAGCTCCATGACGATGTACGGCACGGACTGGCCGCCGACGAAGTCCTCGCCGGAGTCGTACACGGCGACGATGGCGTGGTGGTTGAGGCCGGCGACCGACTGGGCCTCGCGCGTGAAGCGCGCCTTGGACACCGGGTCCTCGGCGAGGTCGGAGCGGAGCAGCTTGACGGCGACGGTGCGCCCGAGGCGGACGTCCTCGGCGGCGAACACCTCGGCCATGCCGCCCCGGCCGAGTCTGTGGGTCAGCCGGTACCGGCCGTCCCCGACCAGCCCGCCGTTCCCCCAGGACTCCGGCGCGTCCGACATGCCGCCGCCAGTCGCCTCGGGGTCGGACGGGCCCTGAGCGCGCTGCTGCTGTGCCATCAGTCCTCGCCGTCGTTTCTGCCCGCGGTGCGCGCGGTGTTGTTACGGTCTCCGTCGGCCACGCTACAGCCTCCGCGCAAGCCTCCGGTCCGAGACGGGGTGCCAGGACCGGCACGAGACGGACGGGTCATGAAACCTTCACCCGGCACTGTCGTGCAAATTCCGTGTGCCGGTCGTACGCCCCCTGTAACGCTTCCGCGACGCTTCTTTCGCGTACGGTCACGGAACGGGCACCGAGCTTGACGTGTCAGTGCCCTGGGGCAGACTTGGCCGGGAATGACGGTGTGGATCAACGACGCGACAGTCGGCGGCGCCTGCAGGGGCTACGGGGGACGGGAACATGAGCCAGGACGGCGCACAGGGCCAGTACACGGGGCGGGCGCTCGCCAATGGCCGCTATCAGCTGCGCGACCTGCTCGGCCAGGGCGGCATGGCCTCGGTGCACCTCGCGTACGACAGCGTGCTCGACCGGCAGGTCGCCATCAAGACACTGCACACCGACCTCGGGCGGGAGCAGGCCTTCCGCGAGCGGTTCCGCCGCGAGGCCCAGTCCGTGGCCAAGCTCACGCACACCAACATCGTCTCGGTCTTCGACACCGGCGAGGACACCCTCGACGGCATGACGACGCCGTACATCGTCATGGAGTACGTCGAGGGCCGCCCGCTCGGCTCGGTGCTCGACGAGGACGTGCGGCAGCAGGGCGCGATGCCCGCCGACAAGGCGCTCAAGATCACCGCCGACGTGCTGGCCGCGCTGGAGATCAGCCACGAGATGGGCCTGGTCCACCGGGACATCAAGCCGGGCAACGTGATGATGACCAAGCGCGGTGTGGTCAAGGTCATGGACTTCGGCATCGCCCGCGCCATGCAGTCGGGTGTGACGTCGATGACGCAGACCGGCATGGTCGTCGGCACCCCGCAGTACCTGTCGCCGGAACAGGCCCTCGGCCGTGGCGTGGACGCCCGCTCCGACCTGTACTCGGTCGGCATCATGCTGTTCCAGCTCGTCACCGGGCGGCTGCCGTTCGACGCCGACTCACCGCTGGCCATCGCGTACGCGCACGTCCAGGAGGAGCCGCCGGTCGCGTCCACGATCAACCGGGCGCTGCCGCCGGCCGTGGACGCGCTGATCGCCCGCGCCCTGAAGAAGAACCCGAACGAGCGCTTCCCGAGCGCGGAGGCCATGCGCGGCGAGTGCCTGCGCGTGGCGGCGTCCTTCCAGCCCGCGCCGCCGAGCATCGTGCCGGGTACGCAGGCGCAGAGCGGCGCGGGCGTCGGCTCGGCCGTGTTCCCGCCGGTCGACCAGGCGACCCCGGCCCCCTCGGGCCAGGTGCAGACGCCGTACCAGCCGACCCCGCCGCCGAACCCGTACGGCACGCCCACCCCGTCCCCGGCCTACGGCTATCCGCAGCAGGGCGGCTACCAGACGCCGAACCCGGCCGCGTACTCCCCGCAGCCCGGGCCGTCGACCCCGCCGCCGTACAACCTGACGCCCCAGTCCGGGTCCGCGCCCTCGGGCGGCGGCCGGAGCAACAAGCCGGTGATCATCGGCTCGGTCATCGTGTCCGTGGTCGCGGTCGGCGGCCTCGTCACGGCGCTGCTCCTCAACGGCGGCAGCGAGGACGACAAGGGCGGTGGCAGCGGCAGCGCGAGCGCGTCGGCCTCCGCGGAGAAGAAGCCCGGCTACCGGGGTCCGGACCCGACGAAGACGATCGAGGCGACGGAGTGCACCGAGCCGCAGGAGTCGTACAACGACCCCGAGAAGATCGAGATCCCGGACTTCAAGTTCAAGAACATCCAGTCGGTCAAGGCCTGCGCCCAGGCGGCCGGCTGGCAGATCGACACCAAGGACGTCGACGAGAACACCTATGGCCAGGGCACGGTGATGAACCAGTTCCCGTCCAAGGGCACCGACGTCGACCCGGACGACATGCCGACGATCGAGCTCAACGTCTCGACGGGCAACCCGCCGTCCTGACGGCCCGGGCGGTACGGACATGAGGAAGGGCCCGGCGGCTCCTGCCGCCGGGCCCTCGTGTCCGTGGAGCTCCGCCGGGGTCTACAGGTACGGGCCGCCGGAGCGGCCGCCGAGCTGCTGCTCGTCGGGGCCGTCGCCGCCGACGCCGGGCGGGAGGGCGCGGCGCATCTGCTCCAGCTGGGCGCGGGCCGCCATCTGCTGGGCGAACAGCGTCGTCTGGATCCCGTGGAAGAGCCCCTCCAGCCAGCCGACCAGCTGGGCCTGCGCGATGCGCAGTTCCGCGTCGCTCGGGGTCGCCTCGTCCGTGAAGGGCAGGGAGAGCCGCTCCAGTTCCTCGACCAGCTCGGGCGCCAGACCGTCCTCCAGCTCCTTCACCGAGCTGGCGTGGATCTCCTTGAGCCGGACCCGGCTGGCCTCGTCCAGGGGAGCCGCGCGCACTTCCTCCAGCAGCTGCTTGATCATGCTGCCGATCCGCATGACCTTGGCGGGCTGCTCCACCATCTCCGTCACCGGGGTCTCGCGGGAGTCGTCGTCTCCGTTGCCGCCACCGAGCGCCATGCCGTCCTGGCCGACCACCAGGATCTGCGGGTTCTCCGGCGACCTTTCGTTCCTCGGCATCTCCATGCCGCCATTCTCTCGCACGCCTGCACCTCACCTGTGTGGTGCCCCCGGGTGAGGCTGATCCACCGTGTCCGGGGAGACGTGCCGCCCGGGCGCCGGGTTGCTCCGCCCCGGGCCCGTTCCCTCTCCCGGGTGAGCGCCGGGCCCCCGGCGCCCGTCGGCGATTCCGTCCGTCGGCCGAACCCGGAGTGCCGCGGGGGCGGGGTGGTGTGAGGCTGATGGCCTGGATATGACCGAACTTGCCGTTTCTGCCCCACCGGGCACGGCGGGAGGGGGTCACCCCCGTGACTCCATGGCTACGCGCACTGCGGGCGACGGGACTGGTGGTCGTCCTGGGGGCGGGCGCGGTCGTCTCACCGTACGGGGCCGTGCGGTCCCACGCCGTGCGGACCCACGCCGAGGAGGCCGGGGCCGTCGCCGCCCCGTCCGCCCGGCCCGCCCCGTCCGGGACCGGGGAGCCCACACGGGCCGGGACCCGCGCGGGCGAGGGGCGGGAGCGGCCGGGGCGGCCGGAGAGCACCGAGGAGGAGCCGGAGGCCGCTGAGCGCACCGCCGCGCCCGAGGCGTCCCGCGCGGCCCTTCCGCCGCCCACCGCTCCGGCGGAACCGCCCGTACGGGAGGCCGCCGCCGCCCGCGCCGACCGCCCCGCCGGCCCGGTCCTGCGGATCCTGCCGCTGGGCAGCGGGCTGATGCTGATCGGCCTCGGTCTCGCCCTGGCGTTCGTCGGACTCCGCCTGCGCCGCCCGGGCCCGTACTAGGCGCTCCGCGGGAGATCGACAGCACGTCGCCGCCGTCACCTGACGGACATCGGCTGCCCCCGCC
>NZ_JAPSKN010000098.1:5170-22268 GCF_031181705.1 Streptomyces sp. | reverse complement strand
ACGACCACCGGGGGCGGTTCTACTCTTGTGGGCGGACAACTTGCTGCACACCCCCACGAAACAGGAGCCGGCGGAATGGATCACAGCGGGCACGGCATGACCATGGATCTGCCGCCGTTCACGCTGGGGCGAGGTCTTCAATGGTCGGCGGACCCGTTCTTCCTCGTCGCCTGCCTGGTGGGGCTGGCGCTGTACGGCTGGGGCGTCGTGCGGCTGACGCGGCGCGGGGACAAGTGGCCCGTCGGCCGGACCGTCGCCTACGCCCTGGGGGTGCTGAGCATCATGCTCATGATGTGCACCCAGCTGAACGACTACGGCATGGTGATGTTCAGCGTGCACATGGTGCAGCACATGGTGATCAGCATGGTCTCGCCCATCCTCATCCTGCTCGGGGCGCCGATCACCCTGGCGCTGCGGGCGCTGCCGACGGCGGGGCGAGGCCGCAAGGGACCGCGCGAGCTGCTGCTGATGTTCCTGCACAGCCGGTACATGCGGATCGTCACGCACCCGGCGTTCACGATCCCGCTGTTCATCGCGAGCCTGTACGGGCTGTACTTCACCCCGCTGTTCGACACGCTGATGGGCTCCAAGGCCGGGCACATCGCGATGATGGTGCACTTCCTCGCCGTCGGCCTGGTGTTCTTCTGGCCGATCATGGGCGTGGACCCGGGCCCGCACCGGCCGGGCTACCTGATGCGGATGCTGGAGCTGTTCGCGGGCATGCCCTTCCACGCCTTCTTCGGGATCGCGCTGATGATGGCGTCCCAGCCGATGGTGACGACGTTCGAGAACCCGCCCGCCTCCCTCGGCATCGAGGCGCTGTCCGACCAGAACGCGGCGGGCGGCATCGCCTGGGCGTTCAGCGAGATCCCGTCCGTGCTGGTCCTGATCGCGCTGCTGTTCCAGTGGTACGCCTCGGAGCAGCGTCAGGCCAGGCGCACGGACCGGGCCGCCGAGCGGGACGGTGACAAGGAGCTGGAGGCGTACAACGCCTATCTGGCCTCGCTGAACACGCAGGGGCGCTGAAACCGGCTCGTGTACGGCCCGTGCGCGCCGGGCGCCCGCCGGGCACCATGGAGGGACCGGACCACGAGGAGGGCGCCGCGATGCCAGGTTCCACGAACGGTTCCACGAACGGCTCCAGCGGGACGAAGACCATGGGGGTGCTCACCGTGGGCGGCCTCGTCGTGGTGACGGCCTACACGGTGGCGCTCGGCAGCAACGGCTGGCTGTGGTTCGGCTGGGTCGTCCTGGGCCTGATCACCCTGGGCATGGTGGTCACCACGCGCAGCACCTGACGGCTCACTCGCGGGTCAGCCGGCCCGCCGAGTGCACCCCCGGCTGGTACTTCGGCAGACGGACGGTGATCTTCATGCCGGCACCGACGGCGGTCTCGATGACCAGGCCGTGGTCGTCGCCGTAGACCTGGCGGAGCCGGTCGTCGACGTTGGACAGGCCGATGCCGCCGGAGGGGCTGGCCTCGTGGGCGAGGATGCGGCGCAGCAGTCCGGGGTCCATGCCCGCGCCGTCGTCCTCGATGACGACCAGGGCCTCGGCTCCCGCGTCCTGCGCGGTGATCTGGATGTGGCACTTGCCCGGGGGGACGGCCTTGCCCTCCAGGCCGTGCTTGACGGCGTTCTCGACGAGCGGCTGCAGGCACAGGAAGGGCAGGGCGACCGGCAGCACCTCCGGCGCTATCTGGAGGGTGACGGAGAGCCGGTCGCCGAAGCGGGCGCGCACCAGGGCCAGGTAGTGGTCGATGGCGTGCAGCTCGTCGGCGAGGGTGGTGAAGTCGCCGTGCCGGCGGAACGAGTAGCGGGTGAAGTCGGCGAACTCCAGGAGCAGTTCGCGGGCGCGCTCGGGGTCGGTGCGCACGAAGCTCGCGATCACCGCGAGCGAGTTGAAGATGAAGTGCGGGGAGATCTGGGCGCGCAGCGCCTTGATCTCGGCCTCGATGAGGCGGGTGCGCGACTGGTCGAGGTCCGCCAGTTCCAGCTGCACCGACACCCAGCGGGCGACCTCGCCGGCGGCCCGGACCAGGACGGCGGACTCGCGGGGCGCACAGGCGACCAGGGCGCCGTGCACCCGGTCGTCGACGGTGAGCGGGGCGACGACCGCCCAGCGCACGGAGCAGTCCAGGCTGTCGCAGGTGAGCCGGAAGGCCTCGCCGCGGCCGGTGTCCAGGGGGCCCGCGAGGCGTTCCATGATCTCGGTGCGGTGGTGGGCGCCGTCGCCGTCCCAGACCAGGACCTGTGCGCGGTCGGTGAGGCACAGGGCGTCGGTGCCGAGCAGGGAGCGCAGTTTGCGGGCGGACTTGCGGGCGGTCTCCTCCGTGAGGCCGGACCGCAGCGGGGGCGCGGCGAGGGATGCGGTGTGCAGGGTCTCGAAGGTGGCGTGCTCGACGGGGGTGCCGAGGCCGGCGAGGCTCTTGGCCCGGGCGGTGCGCCGGCCGAGCCAGACGCCGAGGGCCAGGACCGGGAGCACGGCGACGCACAGCCCGGCCAGGAAGTCGCTCATGCGCTCACCTCCGTGCGCAGTTCCTCGGGCAGGTGGAAGCGGGCCAGGACCGCGGCCGTGCCCGGCGGGACACGGCCGGGGGTGGCGAGGGACACCAGGATCATGGTGAGGAAGCCCAGCGGCACCGACCACAGGGCGGGCCAGGCGAGCAGGGCGTGCAGGGCGGCGCCCCGGCCCGGGTAGCCCGCCATGGTCGCGGCGACCGCCAGCAGGGCCGAGCCGCCCCCGACCAGCATCCCGGCGGCGGCGCCGGGCGGGGTCAGCCGCCGCCACCAGATACCGAGGACCAGGAGCGGGCAGAACGAGGACGCGGACACCGCGAAGGCGAGGCCGACGGCGTCGGCGACCGGGAGCCCGCCGACCAGGACGCTCGCCGCGAGCGGCACGGCCATGGCCAGGACGGTCCCGAGCCGGAAGTGCCGCACGCCCCGGGACGGCAGCACGTCCTGGGTGAGGACGCCCGCGACGGCCATGGTCAGACCCGAGGCCGTGGACAGGAACGCGGCGAAGGCGCCGCCCGCGACCAGGGCTCCCAGCAGATCGCCGCCCACTCCCCCGATCATCCGGTCGGGCAGCAGGAGGACGGCGGCGTCCGGGTCTCCGGTGAGGGTCAGTTCGGGGGCGTAGAGGCGGCCGAGGGCGCCGTAGACGGGGGGCAGGAGGTAGAAGGCGCCGATCAGGCCGAGGACGGCGACGGTGGTGCGGCGGGCGGCCACGCCGTGCGGGCTGGTGTAGAAGCGGACCACGACGTGGGGCAGGCCCATGGTGCCGAGGAACGTGGCGAGGATCAGCCCGTAGGTGGCGTACAGGGGGCGTTCGGCGCGGCTCTCGGCCTGCGACGGGGAGAGGTCGCCGCCCTGGGTGCGCTCGGCCGCGGGGACGGTCGCGCCCTCGGCGAAGGTGAGCCGGGTGCCGGCTTCGATGTGGTGGGTGCCGGCGGGAAGCTCGAGGCGGGTGCCGGTGTGGGTGCGGCCGTCGACGGTGCCGGTGACCGTGACGGCCAGGGGCCGGTCCAGTTTCAGGTCGACGCCGTCGTCGACGCGGACGACCCGCTGCTCGCGGAAGGTGGCCGGTTCGTCGAAGGCGTGGCGCGGGGCGCCGTCACCCCGCCAGGCGAGGACCAGGAAGAGGGCGGGGACGAGGAGGGCGGTGAGCTTCAGCCAGTACTGGAAGGCCTGGACGAAGGTGATGCTGCGCATGCCGCCGGCGGCGACGGTCGCGGTGACGACGACGGCGACGATCACACCGCCCAGCCAGTCGGGCGCCCCGGTCAGCACGGTCAGGGTGAGTCCGGCGCCCTGCAGCTGGGGCAGCAGGTAGAGCCAGCCGACGCCGACGACGAAGGCTCCCGCGAGCCGCCGTACGGCCTGGGAGGCGAGGCGGGCCTCGGCGAAGTCGGGCAGCGTGTAGGCGCCGGAGCGGCGCAGCGGGGCGGCGACGAAGAGCAGCAGGACCAGGTAGCCGGCGGTGTAGCCGACCGGGTACCAGAGCATGTCGGGGCCCTGGACCAGGACGAGGCCCGCTATGCCGAGGAAGGAGGCGGCGGAGAGGTACTCGCCGCTGATGGCGGCGGCGTTCAGACGCGGGCCGACGGTGCGGGAGGCGACGTAGAAGTCGGAGGTGGTGCGGGAGATGCGCAGGCCGAAGGCGCCGACGAGGACCGTGGCGACGACGACCAGGGCGACGGCGGGGACGGCGTAGCTGGAGTTCATGGGCGCGGCGTCAGCGGTCCTCGACGAGGCGGACGAAGTCGCGCTCGTTGCGCTCGGCGCGGCGGACGTACCAGCGGGCGAGCA
This sequence comes from Streptomyces sp., assembly GCF_031181705.1. GTDB lineage: Bacteria > Actinomycetota > Actinomycetes > Streptomycetales > Streptomycetaceae > Streptomyces. The sequence goes on along the minus strand of NZ_JAPSKN010000098.1, from coordinate 17,955 downwards.
GGACCAGCGGGAGGTAGAGGCCGAAGCCGAGGACGGCCCACTCCAGGCGGCGGGCGTCGGGCAGCGCGGCGAAGAGCAGCGGCAGCGGGCCGACGAGCAGGCCGAGGACCGCGAAGACGGTGAGGGCGGCGCGCAGCTGGGTGCGCATCAGGGAGCGGACGTAGGTGTGGCCGAGGGTGGTCTGCTCGTCGATCTCGGTGCGCGGGCGGTAGTAGCCCGACGTCCTGCGGATCTGCCGGGGCGGGCCGGTGACGACGACGCGGCGTTCGGTGTGGTCCTGGGGCACCGTCACGTCCTCCTCATGAGCAGGTCGCGCAGTTCGCGGGTGTGGCGCCGGCTGACCTGGAGTTCCTCGGAGCCGACGAGGACGCTCACGGTGCCGGCGTCGAGGCGGAGTTCGCCGATGTGGCGCAGGGCGACGAGGTGGCGGCGGTGGATGCGGACGAAGCCGCGTGAGCGCCAGCGCTCCTCCAGGGTGGACAGCGGGATGCGGACCAGGTGGCTGCCCTTGTCGGTGTGCAGGCGGGCGTAGTCGCCCTGGGCCTCGACATGGGTGATGTCCTCGACGGCGACGAAGCGGGTCACGCCGCCGAGCTCGACGGGTATGTGGTCCGGGTCGGGTTCGCTCACGGGGATGCGGGGCGTGGTGCCGCGCAGCTCGGCGGCCCGGCGGACGGCTTCGGCGAGGCGTTCCTTGCGGACGGGCTTGAGGACGTAGTCGACGGCCTTGAGGTCGAATGCCTGGACGGCGAAGTCCTCGTGGGCGGTGACGAACACGACGAGCGGCGGGCGGGCGAAGCCGGTGAGCAGCCGGGCCAGGTCGAGGCCGTCGAGTCCTGGCATCTGGATGTCGAGGAAGACGACGTCGATGGCCTCGGGCCCGCCCGGGCCGGACTCCAGGGCGCGGTTGATGCGGCGCAGTGCCTCGGTCGCGTCGCCGGCGCCCTCCGCGCTGCCGATGCGGGGATCGGCCCGCAGCAGGTAGAGCAGTTCCTCGAGCGAGGGGCGTTCGTCGTCGACAGCCAGGGCGCGCAGCATGAACCCGGAGTGTAGGGGCGATCCCCGCCGTCCGGACACGTGGATACAGTGCCCGCATGAACAGCAGGCCGTCCACGGCGTTCGACGAGCTCGACCGGAAGATCGTCACGGCCTTGATGGCGAACGCCCGGACGTCGTTCGCGGAGATCGGCACGGCGATCGGGCTGTCGGCCACGGCGGTCAAGCGGCGGGTCGACCGGCTGCGGGAGACGGGCGTGATCACCGGGTTCACGGCGACGGTGAAGCCGTCGGCGCTGGGCTGGCGCACGGAGGCCTACGTCGAGGTGTACTGCGAGGGCGCCGCTCCGCCGCGGCGGCTGGCCGAGGTGGTGCGCGACTACCCCGAGATCGCCGCGGCGATGACGGTGACCGGCGGCGCGGACGCGCTGCTGCACGTGCGGGCGCGGGACGTGGAGCACTTCGAGGAGGTGCTGGAGCGGATCCGGCAGGAACCGTTCATCCGGAAGACGATCAGCGTGATGGTGCTGTCCCATCTGCTGCCGGAGAGTCCGGAGGCCGGGGCCAGCCACCCGGCGCCCCAGTAGCGCCCGAGTGGCGCAGCGGACGTGCGCCGGCCGACCGGAAGACGCAGCGTTCCTGCGTGGACGCGCACGCTTTGTTTCTTGTCGGCACCCCCTGTCGATTCCTACCGTTGTGTCAACCACCAGTCACACACCGTAAGGAAGCGGAGGGACCCCTTCGTGCCCGACTCCCGTGTGCCGCGCCGGCGGCGCTACCTCGTCTGCGAACCCAGACACTTCGCCGTGCAGTACGCGATCAACCCCTGGATGCACCCCGACGAACCCGTCGACGTGCTCCGGGCCCTGGACCAGTGGCAGGCGCTGGTCGACACCTACCGTGCCCACGGCCATACCGTGGACCGTGTGAAACCCGTTCCCGGCCTGCCCGACATGGTCTTCGCCGCGAACGCGGCGGTCGTGGTCGACGGCCGCGTCTTCGGCTCGCTCTTCCACGCGCCCGAGCGCCGGCCCGAGTCCGTGCCCTACGAGGCGTGGTTCAAGGCGGAGGGCTACGAGGTCTACCACCCCGAGTCGGTCTGCGAGGGCGAGGGCGATCTGGTCCCGGCCGGGCGCTGGATCCTCGCCGGGACGGGCTTCCGCACGACCCGGGAGGCGCACAGCGAGGTACAGGAGTACTTCGGGGTGCCGGTGATCGGCCTGACCCTGGTGGATCCGTACTTCTACCACCTGGACACGGCGCTGTTCGTCCTCGACGACGAGCACGACGGGAACATCGCCTACTACCCCGAGGCGTTCTCGCCGGGCAGCCGCGAGGTGCTGGCCCGGCTGTACCCGGACGCGGTGCTCGCCACCCGCGAGGACGCGATGGCCTTCGGGCTGAACTCCGTCTCCGACGGGCGCCACGTCTTCATCTCACCCGGGGCGACGGGCCTGGCCGGGCAGCTGGCCGACCGCGGCTACGTCCCCGTCCCCGTCGACCTGTCCGAGTTCCACAAGGCAGGGGGCGGCATCAAGTGCTGCACCCAGGAGATCCGGGAGATCCGCTCATGACCGCACCCGTCACCACCCGTGGCCCGCAGGACACCCCCGGCCGGCGGGGCGGCCGCGGCTCCGAGGAGCTCATCCGCGCGGAGGAGCCGGTCCTCGCGCACAACTACCACCCGCTGCCCGTGGTCGTCGCCCGCGCCGAGGGCACCTGGGTGGAGGACGTGGAGGGCCGCCGCTATCTCGACATGCTGGCCGGCTACTCCGCCCTCAACTTCGGCCACCGGCACCCGGCGCTGATCGAGGCGGCCCACCGTCAGCTGGACCGGCTGACCCTGACCTCGCGTGCCTTCCACAACGACCGGCTCGCGGAGTTCGCCGAGCGGCTGGCCGCGCTCACCGGGCAGGACATGGTGCTGCCGATGAACACCGGCGCGGAGGCGGTGGAGAGCGGTGTGAAGGTGGCCCGCAAGTGGGCCTACGACGTCAAAGGCGTGCCGGCGGACCGGGCGACGATCGTGGTGGCCGCGGACAACTTCCACGGCCGGACGACGACGATCGTCAGCTTCTCCACGGACGAGACCGCGCGGACCGGCTTCGGGCCCTTCACCCCGGGGTTCCGGATCGTGCCGTACAACGACCTGGCCGCGCTGGAGGCGGCGGTCGACGACACGACGGCGGCGGTATTGATCGAGCCGATCCAGGGCGAGGCCGGGGTGATCGTCCCGGACGACGGCTACCTGGCCGGCGTGCGCGAGCTGACCCGCCGCAAGGGCTGTCTGTTCGTGGCGGACGAGATCCAGTCCGGGCTGGGCCGGACGGGCAGCACGCTGGCGGTCGAGCACGAGTCGGTGGTGCCGGACGTGGTGCTGCTGGGCAAGGCGCTGGGCGGCGGCATCGTGCCGGTGTCGGCGGTGGTCGGGCGCCGGGAGGTGCTCGGGGTGCTGCACCCGGGCGAGCACGGCTCGACCTTCGGCGGCAACCCGCTGGCGGCCGCGGTCGGCACGGCGGTGGTCGGTTTGCTGGAGACCGGCGAGTTCCAGCGCCGGGCGGCCGACCTGGGCGTGATCCTGCGCGAGGGCCTGGCCCGACTGGTGGGCAGGGGCGTGGTGGGCTTCCGCGCGCGCGGCCTGTGGGCGGGCGTCGACATCGACCCCGCGCTCGGCACCGGCCGCGAGATCAGTGAGCGCCTCATGGGAGAGGGGGTGCTGGTGAAGGACACCCACGGCTCGACGATCCGCCTGGCACCACCGCTGACCATCACCGGCGAGGAGCTCCAGGGGGCGCTCGGGGCCCTGGAGAAGGTCCTCGGTTAGGCGGGCCGCAGGCCGCGGGCCGGGCGGGCGGCTGTCCGGCCCGCGCCTCCCCGACCGGCCCTGCACAAGCCGCCCCCTCTCCCCGGAAGGGTGAAGATGGGGGCAAGAGGTGGTAGACCACTCTCAGCGACAGAGAGGTCGGCCGTGGGCGCAGACGAGGAGTACGGCACTGCCCGGCAGCGGTTCGACGTGGCCGACGCGGCGCCCCTGCTGCTCGATCCGCAGGGCGTGGTGACGGGCTGGACCGACGACGCCCGGCGCCTGCTGGCGTACCGGGCCGGCGAGGCGGTGGGCCGGAAACTCGCCGACCTGCTGGTCGCCGAGGACGCGCAGCGGGTGCCGGACCTGGTCGAGCGGTGTCGCAGGCACGGCGGCTGGCGCGGGTTGCTGACGGCCCGCCACAAGGAGGGTCGGCCGGTGCGGGTCGCGGCCCGGATCGTCCCGGCCGAGGAGGCGAACGGCGGCTCCCGCTGGCTGGTGCTGCTGTCGGAGCTGGCCGGCGCACCCGGCTGGGACATGAGCCGTGCGGTGCTGGAGCGGATGGTCGCCGACGCCCCGGTCGGGATCGCGATCGTGGACACCGACCTGCGGTTCGTGTGGTCCAATCCCGCCCTGGAGCAGTTCGGCGGCGGACCGGCCCCGCGCCGGCTCGGTCTGCGGTTCGCGGACGTGCAGCCGGGCCTGGACGCGCAGGCGGTCGAGGCGCAGATGCGGCAGGTGCTGGAGACGGGCGAGCCGATCGTCGGATACGAGCACGTGGGGCATGTGCGGTCGGCGCCGCTGCGCGAGACGGCGCACATGATGTCCTTCACGCGCCTGGAGGACGAGCGGGGCAACCCCATAGGCGTCTACTACACGGTCGTGGACATGACCGAGCGGCACCGCGCGCGACAGCGGCTGGCGCTGCTCGACCGGGCCGGCGAGAGCATCGGCCGGAGCCTGGACCTGATGCGCACCGCGCAGGAGCTGGCGGACGTGGCGGTGCCGGGACTGGCCGACTTCGTCTCCGTGGACCTGCTGGAGACGGTGCTGGGCGGCGGCGAGCTGGCGCCCGGGCCGCTCCCGGACAAGGCGGAGCCGGTGGCGCTGCGCCGCGCGGGCCACCGCTTCGCGGACGACGACCCGCCGGCGGTGGTCGTCCCGGTCGGTGACGTGGCGACCTATGCGGCCGACTCGCCCCCGGTGCGGTGCCTGACCTCGGGCCGGTCCTGGCGCGCGGAGCGGCTCGACCCTTCGGCCCGGGACTGGACGACCGACGCTCCGGGCGGCCGCCGGGCCACCTTCCGGGAACTGGGCCTGCACAGCGTGATGACCGTGCCGATCCGCTCGCGCGGCACCACCCTGGGGGTCACCGGCTTCTACCGGCGCACCCACCGGGAACCCTTCGACGCGGAGGACCTGCGCCTTGCGGAGGACCTCGTCGCCCGCGCGGCCGTCTGCCTGGACAACGCCCACCGCTACACGCGCGAGCGCGACGCCGCGCTCGTGCTGCAGCGCAGTCTGCTCCCGCACCGGCTGCCCGAGCAGGACGCCGTCGAGGTGGCCGCGTGCTACCGGCCGGCGGACGAGCTGACCGGGCTGGGCGGCGACTGGTACGACCTCATCCCGCTGTCCGGGGCGCGGGTCGCGCTCGTCGTGGGCGAGGTGCCCGGGCACGGCATCGACGCCGCGGCGGCCATGGGGCAGCTGCGGACCGCCGTGCGGACCCTTGCCGCGCTGGATCTGCCGCCCGAGGAGGTGCTGGCGCACCTGGACGACCTGGTGGCGCGGTCGGCGCGGGAGGAGGGGGCCGAACCCGGGGCGGCGGGCGCCGACGGCGGGCGATCGGTGGGCGCCGGATGTCTGTACGCCGTGTACGACCCGGTCGACGGCGGCTGTGCGATGGCCGCGGCGGGCCAGCCGGCCCCGGCGGTCGTGCGGCCCGACGGTTCGGTCACGTTCGTCGATCTCCCGCAGGGCCCGGCGCTCGGCGTGGGCGGCCCGCCCTTCGAGGCGGTCGAGCTGACTCTCCCGGAGGGCAGCACGCTGGCCCTGCACACCGACGGGCTGCTGGCCCGCGGCGAGACCTGGGCCGTCGACGCCGGCCGGGAGCGGCTGCGCCGGGCGCTGGAACAGGCAGGTCCGCTCGAGACGTACTGCCGGACCGTGGTCGACGCCCTGGTGCCGGCCCGTCCGTACGACGACGTGGCCCTGCTGATGGCCCGGACGAAACGTCTCGGCACCGGGCAGGTGGCGGCCTGGGAACTGCCCTCCGACCCGGCCGTGGTCGCCGAGGCCCGCCGCACGGCCACCCGGCAGCTGGCGCGCTGGGGCCTGGACGAGCTGGTCTTCACCATGGAACTGGTGGTCAGCGAGCTGGTCACCAACGCCATCCGGTACTCCAGCGGGCCCATCCGGCTCCGGCTGATCCGGGAGCGCGCCCTGGTGTGCGAGGTCTTCGACAGCGGCGCCACCGCGCCCCATCTGCGCCATCCCCGCACGACGGACGAGGGCGGGCGCGGGCTGCTGCTGGTCTCCCAGCTCACCCAGCGGTGGGGCACGCGCTTCATTCCCGACGGAAAGATCATCTGGGCCGAGCAGCCGCTGACGACCGTCCCGGAGTGATGCCCGGGTGACGCCCCCCATACCGTGCGAGACTTTCCCAGTTCGGGCATCGGTGAGGCGGCGGCCATGACGGATGCGGTGATCGACTGCGCGGGCGGTGTTCCGGTGCCTGCCCGGCATGGTGGCGCTCCTGACGCCCGAGCTGGTGTACGCGGACGCCAGTTCGTCCGGGGCTCCGGCCGCTTGCGCGAGCAGCTGGTCGGCCGTCATGTCTTCGACGTCTTCCCCGACAACTCCAACGACCCGGCCGCGACCGGCATGCGCACCCTAAAGGCGTCGCCGTACCGGGCCCTGACCACCGGCGAGCGCGACGCCATGGCGCTGCAGCGCTACGACGTCGGGGCCCCGGACCGCCCCGGGGGCGGGAGGAGCGCTACCGGACCCCGGTGAACGCGCCGGTGCTGGGCCCCGACTGGAGCTGCTGCCGTCCGGCGGCACCACGGACGACACGGCGCTGGTCATCGTCCGGCTGCGACCGTCACATCCGGGCCTTGCCGTGGTCGAGCAGGCGCACCCGGTCCACGTTCTGCCGGTCCTCGGCGTCCGTGCTGGGCACTGCCCCGAACCAGGCGTCGAGGATCTCCTTCAGCAGCGGCTCGGACGTCAGCCGCAGGCTGAGCGCGAGCACGTTCGCGTCGTTCCAGCGGCGGGCTCCGTCGGCCGTGTAGGCGTCCGTGCACAGGGCCGCCCGGACGCCGGGGACCTTGTTGGCGGCGATGGAGGCGCCCGTGCCGGTCCAGCAGCACACCACGGCCTGGTCGGCCGTCCCGTCGGCGACCTCGCGGGCCGCGGCCTCGGAGCACACCGCCCACTGCGGGTCGTCGCCGGGGCGCAGCGCGCCGTGCGGGCGCACCTCGTGCCCCCGGTCGCGCAGCGCGGCCACGAGGGAGCGGGCGACTGGCTCGTCCATGTCCGAGGAAACAGAGATCCGCATGGTTCGCAGACTACTCGGCGGGGCCGCAAGAACCAGTGGCCGGACAGGTACCCCGGTATTCCGACATGCCCTGCGTCCGGCTTGCCGGTCCCCCGTGCGGAGCGGCACGCGGGTCCCGCGATGCTCCCCGGCCGCAGGCGCACCACCGGCCCCACCCGGCCTGACTGACCATCAGTCAAAGCGTGAAGGATCCGCGCGGTCCTGCCGACGAGCTGCCCGGCGACCGCCGCTGCGCCTACACTGGCACCCCACGACATGCCGGTTGACCTGCTGGAACGCGGCGGTTGAGTCCACCGCGAGAGTCGAGGAGCGCCCGCCTTGTTCTACCATCTGCTGAAATACGTGCTGCTGGGCCCCCTGCTGAGACTGGTCTTCCGACCTCGGATCGAGGGCCTGGAGCACGTGCCGGCGGAGGGCGCCGCGATCATCGCCGGCAATCACCTGTCGTTCTCGGACCACTTCCTGATGCCCGCGATCCTCAAGCGGCGCATCACCTTCCTCGCGAAGGCCGAGTACTTCACGGGCCCGGGCGTCAAAGGCCGCCTGACGGCCTTCTTCTTCCGCAGCGCGGGGCAGATCCCGGTCGACCGCTCCGGCAAGGACGCGGGCCAGGCGGCCATCCGCGAGGGCCTCGGCGTGCTGAGCAAGGACGAATTGCTCGGCATCTACCCCGAGGGCACCCGCTCGCACGACGGCCGCCTCTACAAGGGCAAGGTCGGTGTCGCGGTGATGGCCCTCAAGGCGGGTGTCCCGGTCGTGCCCTGCGCGATGATCGGCACGTTCGAGGCCCAGCCGCCCGGCAAGGTCATCCCCCACATCCACCCGGTCGTGATCCGCTTCGGCGAGCCCCTCGACTTCTCCCGCTACGAGGGCATGGAGAACGAGAAGGCCGTCCTGCGCGCCATCACCGACGAGATCATGTACGCGATCCTGTCACTGTCCGAGCAGGAGTACGTGGACCGGTACGCGGCCGACGTCAAGGCCGAGGAGGCCGCGGCCAGGCAGCGCAAGTTCCGGCGGGCCCCGCAGGGTTGACCTCTGCCGTGGGCAGAACCCGCTTCCCGGCCGGTCCACGGCGCCCTACGGTCGCGGCATGAGACGTGCGGTGGTGATCGGGGCCGGCGGGCAGATCGGCCGGCCGGCGGTGGCGGCACTGGCCCGGGACGGCTGGGCGGTGACGGCCGCCTCGCGTGGCGGCGGCCGGGACCCGGACTGGCCGGGGGAGGTCCGGGCCGAGCGGCTGGACCGCGAGGACGACGCGGCCCTGGGCGCGCTGATCGGCGACGGCTGTGACCTGGTGGTCGACATCGTGGCCTACGAGGCCCGGCACGCACGGCAGTTGACGGCCCTGGCCGGCCGCATCGGCTCGGCGGTGGTCGTGTCCACGGCGTCGGTGTACGAGGACGGCAGGGGCCGCGGCTTCGACACCATGGGCGAGCCCGGCGGGTTCCCCGAGTATCCGGTACCGATCCCCGAGCACCAGCCGACGGTGGCCTCCTCGGACGCCACCTACAGCACGCGCAAGGCGGCGGTGGAGCGTGAACTGCTCGCGGCGGGCGACCGGTTGCCGACGACCCTGCTGCGCGCGGGCGCGGTGCACGGACCGCACAGCCCGCTCCCCCGCGAGCTGTACTTCGTGAAGCGGAACCTCGACGGCCGGCGCAGGAGGGTGCTGGCGTACGGCGGTACCAGCCGGTTCCACCCGGCGGCCGCCCGGAACGTCGCCGAGCTGGTGCGGCTGGCCGCGGCCCGTCCCGGTTCCCGGGTGCTCAACGCCTGCGATCCACAGGCCCCGACGGTGGCCGAGATCGGCGCGGCCGTCGACGCGGTGATGGGGGCCGAGGCCGAGACGGTGCCGCTCGACGGGCCGGAGCCGTCGGCGTCGGTGGGCCGGACGCCCTGGTCCGTTCCGCACCCGGTGGTGTGCGACATGTCCGCCGCGGAACGGGAACTGGGCTACCGGCCGGTGGTGTCGTACGCCCGGAGCCTGCCGGAGACGGTGGAGTGGCTGACCCGTCGCCTGTCCGGCCGTGACTGGCGGGACGCGTTCCCCGTGCTCGCGCGGGCGTATCCCGAGCTGTTCGACTACGCGGCGGAGGACGCCTGGTTCACGGCATGAGCGTGGGGCGGCCGGATCTCCGGCCGCCCCACGTCACCGTCCGCCCGGCCGCTACGGCTTCGGCGTGGCGTGCGGCGCGCAGGTCACGTCCGCGCCGTCCAGCTTGCCCGAGAGCAGGTAGGCGTCGACCCGCGTGTTGACGCACGGGTTGGTCAGGCCGGTGACGCCGTGGGAGCCGGCGTCCTTCTCGGTGATCAGGCGCGAGCCCTTGAACCGCTGGTGCAGTTCGACGGCACCCCCGTACGGAGTGGCCGCGTCACGCTCGGACTGCACGATCAGCACCGGCGGCAGGCCCTTGCCGGTCTTCACGTTCAGCGGCGTCTGCTGCTTGACCGGCCAGGTGGCGCACGGGAGGTTCATCCAGGCGTTGGCCCAGGTCAGGAACGGGTGTTCCTGGTGGAGCCGCGTGTTGTCGCGGTCCCACTTCCGCCAGCTGGTGGGCCACTTGGCGTCGGCGCACTCCACGGCCGTGTACACGGCGTTGCCGTTCTCGGAGGCGGCGTTGCCCGCGGTGTCCGACAGATCGGGGGCAGCGGCGTCGACGAGCGCCTGGGTGTCCCCGGCGACGTACTTGCTGAAGACCGAGGCGACCGGCGCCCACGAGGAGTCGTAGTACGGGGCGCCCTGGAAGAAGGAGATCAGCTCGGCCGGGCCGACGACCCCGCCGATGGGGCTCTTCTTGGCGGTGGCGCGCAGCTTCAGCCACTGCTGCTGGACCTCGTCGCGGGTGTCGCCGAGATGGTAGGTCGCGTCGTTCTTCGCGACCCAGTCCTGCCAGTCCTTCCAGCGGCCCTCGAAGGCGACGTCCTGGTCCAGGTTGGCCTGGTACCAGATCTTCTCGCGGGAGGGGTTGACGACGCTGTCGACGACCATGCGGCGCACGTGGCCGGGGAAGAGCGTGCCGTAGACGGCGCCGAGGTAGGTGCCGTAGGAGACGCCGAGGTAGTTGAGCTTCTTCTCGCCGAGGGCGGCGCGGATGACGTCGAGGTCGCGCGCGGTGTTCGGCGTGGTCATGTGCGGCAGCATCCAGCCGCTGCGCTCCTCGCACCCCTCGGCGTACTCGCGGGCCAGCTTGCGCTGGGCGAGCTTGTCGGCCTCGGAGTCGGGCACCGGGTCCATCTTGGGCGCCTTGACGAACTCCTGCGGGTCGACGCAGGAGATCGGCGTGGACTTGCCGACGCCGCGCGGGTCGAAGCCCACGAAGTCGTACGCCTTGGCCGCGTTGGCCCAGATGGGGTTCTTGCTGGTGACCCGGGCCGGGAAGCGGAGTCCGGAGCCGCCGGGGCCGCCGGGGTTGTAGATGAGCGCGCCCTGCCGCTCCTCTTTCGTTCCCGTGTTGCCGATGCGGTCGACGGCGAGCTTGATCTGCTTGCCGTACGGCTTGGCGTAGTCGAGCGGCACGGTGACGTACCCGCACTGGATCGGCTTGGCCAGGTTCCAGTCGGCGGGGCAGTCCTGCCAGTCGATGCCGGCCTTCGCGGCGCGGTCGGCGGCGACGGCGGCCCCCCGGGCCTCGCGGTCCTGGCCGGGGCCGCTGCCCGCGCTCGCGTTCGCCGTGGGCGCCGCGACGGCGCCGGCTATCAGCGTGGCCGTGACGAGCGCGCCGGCCGAGCCGAGCGCCGCCACCCGCCTCTTCGGTCTCGTACCCCTCAAGTGGGACCTCCCCGTACGCAGTTGCGATCAGTACGGGGGATCCTCGCGGCTGTGAGGTCCCCGGCAACAGGGGCGGACGCCCTTCTTTGCCAATCCGATAAACGGAGCACCGCTTCTGCTCGGCGGACGGCTACCCGAGGGTCGCGAGGGCCTCGTCGAGCAGCCGCCGCAGCCTCAGGGCATCCGGAGCCACCGCCGTGACCAGGGCGGCGGGGCCCGCGAGCGGCATGAGTGCCGCTCCCGGGCCCAGCATCGCGCTGTCCACCGGCTCGGTGGCGAACTCGGGACGAACCAGCACGAGTTGTCCCACCGCGCGGTGTCCGGCGAGGACCGCCGGTCCGTCCCAGCCGCCCGGTGCGCCGGGCCCGCAGGCCAGTTCCTGGTCGAGCACCAGCCGCCCGGCCACCCGCACGGTCAGCCGGCTCGTGAGACGTCCGGGTCGCTCACCGGCCCGCCCCAGCACCTGCTCCTCGCGCAGCACGAGCCGGGCCGTCGCGGCGAGCTCGACCCGGGTCGTGACGTACAGGTCGCTGCCCTGCGCGGAGATCAGCTGCTCGGGCAGCCAGTGCAGTTCCGCGTGGTCGGCGACGTCGAGGGCGACGTCGTAGCGGGCCTCGCCCTTGGTCTGGCCGGGCAGCGCGATGGTGGCGGCGGCCGATCCGACGGTCAGCCGTGCGCCTTGTTCGACCCGGCCCCGCACCGTGAAGTGGTCGCCGCCGAGCGGGCCGCTCATCGCGCCGACCAGCATGACCCGTGCGCCGGCGCCGGTGGCCCGGGTGCGCCGCAGCGCCAGCGGTCCGTCGCTCGCCAGCACGGGCAGCGCGGTTCCGCCCCGGCCGTCGTCCCGGGCGACGATCCGCGCCAGGGAGCGCACCCCGGCCGCGTTCACGCTCCCGCCGTCCACGCGGCGAGCCGCCCCCGCACCCACGCGGCGACGTCGGCGACCCCGGCACCGCCGCGCAGCGACTGGAACACCACCGGCAGTTCGGCGCGCTGCGCCTTGGCGTCGGCAGCCATGCGCGCCAGGTCGGAGCCGACGTACGGGGCGAGGTCGGTCTTGTTCACCACGAGCAGGTCGGCAGTGGTCACGCCGGGGCCGCCCTTGCGCGGGATGTCGTCGCCCCCGGCCACGTCGATGACGAAGATCTGCGCGTCGACGAGCCCTTTGGAGAAGGTGGCGGTGAGGTTGTCGCCGCCGGACTCCACGAGCACCAGGTCCAGCGGCCCGACCGCGTCCTCCAGGTCCTCCACCGCCTCCAGGTTCGCGGAGATGTCGTCCCGGATCGCGGTGTGCGGGCAGGCCCCCGTCTCGACGGCGGTGATCCGCTCGGGCGGCAGCACGGCCTCCCGGAGCAGGAACTCGGCGTCCTCCCGCGTGTAGATGTCGTTGGTGACGACGGCGAGCGCCAACTCGTCGCGCAGCGCCCGGCAGAGCGCGGCGACGGTGGCGGTCTTCCCCGAGCCGACGGGACCGCCGAGCCCGATCCGCAGGGCGCGGCGGCTGCCGTCGGGGCGGCGGGCGTCGGCGCTCACCGCGGTGGGGCCGTCGTGGTCGTGGTCGAGGTGCATGTGCGGCTCCTGGTGGGACGGGCCCGGGACTGCGGGCGACTGGGTATGGGGTGGCGGGGCCTGGGTGCCGGAGTGCGGGTGGGGGG
>NZ_JAPSKN010000098.1:0-5070 GCF_031181705.1 Streptomyces sp. | reverse complement strand
GTGCGGGTGGGGGGAGCTGGTCGCGCAGTTCCCCACGTCCCCGCGGGGGCGGTCCGCACGGCGTTCAGAGGGCGGCTACGAGGCGAACAGCCGTACGGGCCACCCGGCATGCAGCTCCGCCCCGATCTCCAGCAGCGGCGCGGAACCGGCGGGCAGCGCGCCGGCCCCCTCGTCGACGACCCGCCGGGCCGCCTCCACCGCCCGGTCCGCGACCCGGTCCAGCTCGGGGCCCAGCCGGGCCAGCACACCCGTCGCGTCGAAAGGGTCCAGGCTCAGCAACCGCACGGTCGCCGTGGCCGGCCCGCTCACGCTCTCGTACGCCGCGCAGTACGCCGCGTCCACCGGCCCGAGGCCCGCCGCCCGCGCCGTGAGTCCGAGGACCACCGGCTGGTGCGCACCCTTGGGGAACTCCCGGCCCAGGGCGTCCAGTTCGGCTGACGGCCAGGTCGCCCGGGCGGCCCGCATCAGCTGCCGTCCCAGCCTGCGCGCGGCGGCCCGCAGTGCGGGCGAGGGCGTACGGGCGTCCGCCGCGCCGTCCAGCGTGACGGGGTCGATGCCGAGCGCCGCGGCCGCCGCCAGGGCCGCCGACACCAGCCCGGCCGTGTGCAGCCGCCCCCGGCAGAACTCCGCCAGGCTCGCCGCCCCGCTGATCCGCCCGGCCTTGACGGCCTCCTCGGCCCCGCCGGAGTGCGCGTGCCCTCCGGCGGGGAACCGGCCGTCGGCCAGGACGAGCAGTGCCGCCCGTGACATCGGGACCTCGCCTTCAGAAGAGGAAGTAGCGCTGCGCCATGGGCAGTTCGGCCGCTGGCGTCGCCTCGACGAGCTCACCGTCGATGTGCACGGCGAAACTGTCGGGATCGACCCGCACGTCGGGCCGCGCGTCGTTCTCGCGCATGTCGGCCTTGGTGACCGAGCGGGTCGACTCGATGGCCACGAACCGCTTGCCGAGTCCCAGCCGCTCCGGCAGCCCGTCCTCCACGGCCAGGGGCGCGACGAAGTTGACGGAGTTGGCGGCGGGCGCCCGGCCGATGGCGCCGTACATCGGGCGCGGCAGGACCGGTTGCGGGGTCGGGATCGAGGCGTTCGCGTCGCCCATCTGCGCGTACGCGATCTGCCCGCCCTTGACGACCAGATGCGGCTTCACACCGAAGAACGCGGGCTCCCACAGCACCAGGTCGGCCAGCTTGCCGGTCTCCACCGACCCGATCTCACGGGCGAGGCCCTGCGCGAGCGCGGGGTTGATCGTGTACTTGGCGACGTAGCGGCGCACCCGGTGGTTGTCGGCCCGGCCGTCGCCGGGCAGCGCGCCGCGCCGTCGCTTCATGACGTGGGCGGTCTGCCAGGTCCGCAGCACGACCTCGCCCACGCGGCCCATCGCCTGCGAGTCGGAGGAGATGATGGAGATCGCGCCGAGGTCGTGCAGCACGTCCTCCGCGCCGATGGTGGAGGGCCGGATCCGCGACTCGGCGAACGCCAGGTCCTCCGGCACGGCCGGGTTGAGGTGGTGACACACCATCAGCATGTCGAGGTGTTCCTCGGCGGTGTTGACGGTGAAGGGCCGGGTCGGGTTGGTGGAGCTGGGCAGCACGTGTGGCTCACAGACCACGGTGATGATGTCCGGCGCGTGCCCGCCGCCCGCGCCCTCGGTGTGGTAGGCGTGGATGCCCCGCCCGGCGATCGCGGCGAGCGTGTCGCCGACGAACCCGGCCTCGTTCAGGGTGTCCGTGTGGATGGCGACCTGGATGCCCGTCCGCTCGGCGACGGTCAGCGAGGCGTCGATGACGGCCGGGGTGGAGCCCCAGTCCTCGTGCAGCTTCAGCCCGAGCGCGCCGCCCCGGATCTGCGACAGCATCGCCTCGTGGGAGACGGTGTTGCCCTTGCCGAGGAAGCCGATGTTGAGCGGGTAGGCCTCCATGGCCTCCAGCATCCGCGCCAGGTGCCAGGGGCCGGGGGTCACGGTCGTCGCCTTGGAGCCCTCCGCCGGGCCGGTGCCGCCGCCCACCAGGGTCGTGATGCCCGACGCCAGGGCCTCGTCCGCGATCTGCGGGCAGATGAAGTGGACGTGCGCGTCGATCGCGCCGGCCGTGAGGATCCGCCCGTTGCCGGCGATGATCTCGGTCTCCGGGCCGATGACCAGGTCCGGGTGGACGCCGTCCATGGTGTCGGGGTTGCCGGCCTTGCCGATGCCGGTGATCCGCCCGTCACGGATGCCGACGTCGGCCTTGACGATCCCCCAGTGGTCGATGATCACCGCGCCGGTGATGACGGTGTCCGGGGTGCCCTCCGCCCGCGTGGCGCGCGACTGGCCCATGGACTCGCGGATGACCTTGCCGCCGCCGAACACGGCCTCGTCACCGGCGCGCCCGGGACCGCCGCAGCGATCCTCCTCGATCTCCACGAGCAGATCGGTGTCGGCGAGCCGGATCCGGTCGCCGGTCGTCGGGCCGAACAGGTCGGCGTACGCGGCACGCGAGATCTCAGGCATCGAGGGCACCTCCGGTCTCCCCGCGCAGCCCTGGCACGACACGGGCGCCGGTGAGCGGGACGAGTTCGACGTCGACGGGGATCCCCGGCTCGAAGCGGACGGCCGTACCGGCGGCGACGTTCAGCCGCTTGCCGCGCGCCGCGGCGCGGTCGAACTCCAGACCGGGGTTGGCCTCGGCGAAGTGGTAGTGGGAGCCGACCTGGACGGGCCGGTCGGCGGCGTTGAGGACGGTGAGCCGGGTGACCTCGCGGCCTTCGTTGCTGGCGATCGGCTCGTCGGCGAAGAGGATCTCTCCGGGAATCATCGGGCCCCTCAGACGATCGGCTCGTGGACGGTGACGAGCTTGGTGCCGTCCGGGAAGGTGGCCTCGACCTGGACGTCGTGGACCATCTCCGGGACGCCCTCCATGACGTCGTCCCGGGTGAGCAGCGTGCGGCCGGAGGACATGAGTTCGGCGACGGTGCGGCCGTCGCGTGCGCCTTCGAGGATGTGCGACGTGATGAGGGCGACCGCCTCGGGGTGGTTGAGCCGCAGGCCGCGGGCCCGGCGCTTCTCGGCGACGTCGGCCGCCACATGGATCAGCAGTCGCTCTTGTTCGTGCGGGGTCAGCTGCACGTCCCACCTCACAGTCCTCGCTCCGGACCGTGCGGGGCCCGGGTGCCGCGGCCACGGGGCAAAGTGCCAGGTGGCGTGAGGCGGCAGGCTAGTTGGACCGCGTTTCGGGCACGTTAACCGAGAGGTGACCGCTCGGCCGGGGCGTGGTCGCCCGGCATGCTCATCAGGGCCCGCAGACCGTCGCGGAGGACCTCGACCGGGGCGGGCCCGAAGAGGGACTGCTGGGCGATGAACCCGAGTACGGCGGCGATCATCGTGCGGGCCACATGGTCCGGCTCGACGTCCGGGCGCATCATCCCGGCCCGCTGGTAGTCCTCGACGATCTTCGCCCAGGCCGCACGGACGGAGCCGTAGCCCTCTCGCAGGACGGCCGCCAGTTCCTCGTTGCGCAGGGTCTCCGGCCACACCTGGATGACGAGGCGCGGGAAGGCGGGCCCGCCGTCGAGGAGCAGGGACTCGCGGGCGCGGAGCACCGTACCGAGGACGGTCGCGACGAGTTCGTCCGGCGGCGGGGGCGGGCTCTGCCGCAGCGCGTCCTCGAACGCGGCGCGGACCGAGCCGAGCACCTCGCTGACGATCGCGGCGATCAGTTCCTCCTTGCCGCTGAAGTAGCGGTAGACCGCACCGGCGGAGAGGCCGACCTCCTTGAGCACGTCCTGCATGGACGTGGCGTGGAAGCCGTTGCGGGCGAAGCAGACCGCGGCGCCGTCGAGGATCTGGCGGCGGCGGGCGTCGAGGTGTTCCTGGGACACGCGGGCCATGCTCCCCAACGTAAAACGAATATTCATTCTTGACAAGGCGCGACCGGCGGAGCACGGTGGTGACAGAGCGAAAACGAACGATCCTTCTTTTTACTGTCGACCGCGCCACGGCCCGTCCGCCGCTCGCAGGAGACCCCAGGAGACCCTCATGTCCCATACCCCCGACCGCCGGTTGCTCGCCGTCATCGTCCTCGTTCCCGTCCTGGCCGCCCTCGCCCTGTGGGCCTTCGCCTGGCCGGCCGCCCGCACCGCGCCGCGCGACCTGCCGCTGGGCGTCGCCGGACCGCCCGCCGCGGCGGACCGGATGGAGCGGCAGCTGGCGGGGCACGAGGGCGCCTTCGAGATCCACCGCTACACCGGCGAGGCCGCCGCCCGGGACGCCGTCGAGGACCGCGCGGTGTACGGCGCGATCGTGATCACGCCGCAGGGGCCCGAGCTGCTCACGGCCTCCGCCGCCGGCCCGGCCGTGGCCCAGCTGCTCCAGCAGGCCGTGGCCCGGCAGGCCGCCGCGGAGGGCACTCAGGTCAGGACGGTCGACGTGGTGCCCGCTCCCCAGGGCGACCCGCGGGGCGCGGCGCTCACCTCGTCCGTGCTGCCCCTCGCGCTGGCCGGTATCGCCGCGGGCGCGGTGGTCACCCTGCTGGGGTTGCGCGGGCCACGGGCGGTGGCAGCGCTGCTCGGCGCCTCCACCCTGGTCGGCCTGGTCGCGGCCGGCATCGCGCACAGCTGGCTCGGCGTCCTCACCGGCGACTGGTGGGCGGAGGCGGCCGTGCTCGGACTGTCGTCCCTGGCCGTCAGCGGTGCCGTCGCCGGACTCGCCGCGCTGATGGGCCCCGCCGGCATCGGGATCGCCGGTGGCGTGGTGATGCTGCTCGGCAACCCCTTCTCCGGCGCCTCGTCGGCACCGCAGATGCTGCCCGAGCCGGCCGGCGCGATCGGCCAGTGGCTGCCGCCCGGCGCGGGCACGACCCTGGTGCGCTCGGTGTCGTACTTCGACGGCGCGGCGGCCACCGGGCCCGCCCTGACGCTGGCCTGGTGGGCGGCGCTGGGCCTGGGTGCCGTGCTGCTCGGCGGCACGCTCCGCTCGCGGAAGCGCGCCGGGGCGCCCGCGGCCGACCCGCGGGAAGCGACGCCCGTCGGCTAGGCGCGGCCTCACGCCCGGGCGGCCGCGGAAGCGGACCGCGCGACGGAACGACCGTGCACCCCGGC